>JBBQLG010000158.1:0-13432 GCA_038327655.1 Cytophagales bacterium | reverse complement strand
GAGTTTCAGCTACTCGGAGACTAACCGGATCGGCGACCATATCTGGTACATCAGCGATTTGAGCAAGTTTAAGGCGCATTACCCCGGATGGAATTGGAGCTACAACCTGAAACAAACGCTGGTGCAGATGCACGACAGCATGGCCAAACGCCTGAGTCAGCCCGTTTAATCAGTACTTGCCACCCACTATAGTACCTTTTCTGCATGACACAAGACGCTTTTTTACAGACCTTACGCTCGCCCGAAACCGGTGCCTCGCTGACGATTTCCGACGACCATAAAGTCCTGACGGCTCCCGACGGCACCACCTACGACGTACGGGACGGCGGGATCATTAACATGCTGTATCCTAAAGAATTATTAGCCGAGGACGCCCGCGAACAGTTCCTTTACGATCAGGCGTATCTGCGCTATGACCGGGGGGTATCGTGGGTATTCGAGACGCTGAACGGTTCTGACGAAGCCGCCACCCGTCAGTTTATGATTAGCTTGATGGCGCTAAAACCCGGCATGACGGTGATCGAAGTGGGCGCAGGTACCGGCAAAGACTCGGCCCTGATTGTGGAGCAGGTGGCCCCCGGTGGCACGGCCGTTCTCTCGGACCTTTCGCCGAACATGCTACGACTCGCGACGGAGAAAATTCAGCCGCAGGACGTCGATGTGCATTTTCTGCTGGCCAACGGCACGTACCTGCCTTTCGCCGACGACACCTTCGACGCGCTGTTTCATTTCGGCGGCATCAATACGTTCTCGCAGCGTCGGGAGGCTTTTTTAGAGATGACCCGCGTGGTGCGCCCCGGTGGTAAAATCGTGATTGGCGACGAAAGCGTAGCCCCGTGGCTTCGTCAAACACCGACCTACGAAATGCTGCTTAAAGCCAACCCACTGTTCCGGGCGGAGGTACCGCTGGAAGACGTACCGGCCAATGCCCTGCACTTCAAACTGCACTACATTTTCGGCAACGCCTTTTACGTCATGGAGTATGTCGTGGGCGAAAAAGCCCCCGAAGTCAATGTCGATCTGCCCATCCCCGGCAAGGATTTTGTGGACACCTGGCGTATCCGGTCCGAAAAAGAGAACGTGTAATAACACCCCCAACCCCCTTCAGGGGGTTGGGGGTAAAGCCCCACTAACCAATGCCCTGGATCAAAAAAGGACTTGTGTATAAACCTGACGGGTCGCTGGTGCACAGCCGCACGCACGCGCAGGTACCGTTTGCCTATAAACATCCGGATTTTTTGCGGGTGTATTTCTCCTCGCGGGACGATAATGGTCAGTCGCGGCCGACGTTTATCGACGTTGAATACGACGACCCGACCCGGATTTTGAACATTCACGACCGGGCAGTGCTGGAACTTGGCGGCCCCGGCGAATATGACGAAACGGGAGCCATGCCCGCCTGGTTTGTCGACATGCCCAATGGCGACATCCGGTTGTATTACACCGGCTGGAACCGTACCTGGAACTCGTACCGCCTGTCGATGGGCCTGTCGGTCAGTACGGATGGCGGGTTGACGTTCAAAAAAATGTTCGTCGGCCCGATTATGGACCGTTCGATTCAAAATCCGATCTGGGCGGCTCAACCGTCGGTGATGCGTGAGGCCGATGGCGCGTGGCGGATGTGGTACATTTCGGGGCAGAAGTGCGAGTACATTCACGACTATCCCGAACCGTTTTATCGGGGGCAATCAGCCACGTCGCGTGACGGTATCCGGTGGGACATCAGCGACGTACCGACGCTCGATTTCGATGATTTTCTGCACGCGGTGGGTCGGCCGAGTGTTTTTAAGGAAGATGGGCTGTACAAAATGTTCTATTCGTACCGGCATTCCCGCGATTACCGCACCGACCGGAATCAGAGCTACCGGCTGGGCTACGCAGAGTCGGCAGATGGAACGAACTGGGCGCGTAAAGATCATTTGGTCGGCATCGCCAAGTCCGAAAATCCGGATGATTTCGATTACAACATGATCGAGTACGCGCACGTGTATGAACACAACGGCCGGAAATACATGTTATACAATGGCAACGGATTCGGCGCAGCCGGTTTCTCCTACGCCGTTTGGGAAGACTAACCTGGTTTGTGGTTGAGCATAACCACAAACCACAAACCACAAACTAAATGCTATCGTCAGCACAAATTGAGCAGTATCGCCGGGATGGTTTTCTACTCCTGAAAGGCGCATTGGATCAGGCGGTTGTCGCCGACATTTACCGAGAAGCCCGCGAGATTTTCGCCCGCGAGATGCAGCACGTCCTGGGTCAATCGGTCGATATTGACGACCGCGATGCCTTCGAAGCCGCCATGTTTGCGTTCTTCGAGAAGGATTTCGATGCATTTGTCAGCACCGGCAAAACGGTTCAGCACACGATTTCACTGCATAAATTAGGGGTAAGCGATGCCATTTTGGACCTGGTAAAAGCCGTTGGTATCGAAAAACCGTCGATTGCCGTTCGCCCGTCGATGCAGTTCAACAGCCGGTTCCTGTCGAAAGATGGCAGTACGCACTGGAAACTCGGTGCGCATCAGGACTGGCGCACCGGACAGGGATCGCTGGATAGTATTGTGGTCTGGTTTCCGCTGGTACCGGCGGCCGAAGAAATTGGTGCGTTGCAGGTTATTCCGGGCAGCCACACCACCGGGCTGATGCAGGCCAACACCACGGGCTATGCCGGTTCCATCACCGACGACCTGCGCGAAGAAGCTTACGTACAGACCGAATACGAAGTAGGCGACGTCCTGATTTTCTCGGCGTTTCTGGTTCATCGGTCGGGCAATAACGTCACGCGGAACATTCGCTGGTCGGTACAACTGCGGTATAACAACCTGCTGGAGCCAACATTTATCGAACGCGGCTATCCAATGCCGTATATTTATAAGCCTCAGGAAGAACTGATTACGCCCGATTTTCCGAAACCGGCGCAGTTGCTGGGCATTTACGAAACCGCTAACTGACAACGGGGTTCCCCGCCGTATGCTTAAAGTCAGCGTAACGATACTGACCTACAATCAGGCTAAATTCATTGGTCAAACCATCGAGAGTGCGCTCGCACAGCAAACGAATTTCGATTACGAAATTCTTGTGGGCGACGACTGCTCGACCGACGGTGCCCGCGCCATTATTGCCGGTTATGAACGTCGGTATCCGGGTAAAGTCAGGGCCGTTCTGCACCCCCGTAACCTGGGGCAGAACGGCCTGTTCAACACCATCGAAACGCTGAAACGGGCGCAGGGACAGTACATCTCGGCCTTGGATGGCGACGATTACTGGACCGATCCGCTAAAACTTCAGAAACAGGTCGACTTTCTGGACGCTCACCCCGGCTTTTCGGCCTGCTTCCACAACGCCCGGATCACTTACGAAATGGGCAAAGGACCGGCTCTGCTGCCTGATTTTATCTTAAACCCACCCGATCAAAAAACGGTAATAACGGTCGAAGATCTGGTGGGCGAAGACGAAATCTGGTTCATGGCGACCTCGGCCGTTATGTTTCGCAACGGGCTGATGCACTACCCCGACTGGTTTCTGAAATCGTCGAGTGGTGATATTCCCCGCTATATTATTCTGGCGAAAAACGGCCCCATTGGGTATTTGCCGGCCGTGATGTCGGTGTACCGGAAAAATCCCAATGGAGCCAGTTTCCAGGATAATTACCGCGATGCCGGTTTTCTGCTGAACCGGATTGCCATGTACCAGGGCATCAATCAGGAAATTGGTCATGCGTACGACTCGCTGTTGCGGAAGAACATTGCCCGCTACTACCGGCTGTTGCTCGATGTGCCGCAGTATGAACAGCAGTACGCCAAACGCGCCGGTACCGCCCTGACGTACCTGAAACTCGCTCAACCCGGCTTCGCCGAGCGGAAAGAAATCGTTCGGGACTACGTGCTGCCGAAGTGGGGCCGCGACATCTACGTGTTTCTGGCTTTGTTGCCCCATCGGCTAACCGGCTCCGCCAAATGACGCATCCCGCGCCAAAAGTCAGCATTTGCGTACCGACCTATAACCACGAGGCCTACATCGCCCAAATGCTCGACGGGGCACTGGCGCAGCAAACAACGTTCCCTATTGAAATTGTCATTGGCGACGATGCTTCGACGGACAACGCCCCGGCTATTATCCGGCAGTACGCTGCCAAACACCCTGATCTGATTCGGGCGTTTCTGCACCCCGAAAATCTTGGCCCCGCCGAACCAAAGGAATTTGCCGGTCGTAACAACGTGATTTTGCTCCTGAAAGCGTGTCGGGGCGAATACGTTGCTCTCTGCGAAGGAGACGATTACTGGACGGATCCATTGAAACTGCAAAAACAGGTCGAGTTGCTGGATGCCAACCCAACGTTTTCGTTCGCGCACCACAACATGACGGTGATCTACGAAGATGGTTCGCCGTCGCATCCGTTCAACGCACCCGATCAGTCATTCGTGAGCACCGTGGCCGATGTACTGGCTGATCGCTGGTTTTTCGCCACGGCCAGCATCCTCTACCGCAATTATTTTAAGACCGAATCCTTCGCCGACTGGCACGAACGGGCAGCCGCCGGCGACTGGGCATTGGTGATTCAGTTGGCAGCCCACGGCCCGATCGGTTATTTGCCCGATACCATGGGTGTGTACCGAAAACACCGGGGTGGGTTGAGCAATATTCAGTCGGGGCAGAACCGGTTTTTTCTGGCCAATCGACGGGCTATGTTTGCCGATGTGGATAAGTGGCTGGGTTATCAACACCACGATGTGATTCAGCAAACGATTCAGCGGTATACTGATTTGCTCGAAACGGTGTAATTTTGGCAAGAACCAATAACTGCCTATGAAACTGAGTGTCGTCATTCCGGCCTATAACGAAGAAGAATCGCTGCCACCTACCCTGCGTTTGTTGTACCAGACGCTGGCCAAACACGGGGTACCGCACGAAATCTGCGTGACCAATGACAACTCCAAAGACGGTACGCTGGCGATGCTCGATCGGTTGTCGGTCGAAATTCCGACGTTGGTCTACTATACCAATCCCGGTCCCAACGGCTTCGGCTATGCAGTGCGCTACGGGCTGGAACGCTTCACGGGCGATTGTGTAGCTGTTTTTATGGCCGATATGTCCGACGACCCGGAAGATCTGGTGAAGTTTTACCACAAAATGCTGGAAGGTAACTGGGATGCCGTTTTTGGGTCGCGGTGGATTAAGGGCGGGCAGGTGATTGATTACCCAACGATAAAGAAGGTTGTAAACCGGGTCGCTAACTTCATCATCCGGATGATGATGGGCATCACCTACGACGATACGACCAACGCGTTCAAACTCTACAAACGCGAAACCATCGAGGGCATCAAGCCGTTTCTGGCTCCGCATTTCAACCTCACTGTTGAGCTTCCTCTGAAAACTATCGTACGCGGCTATTCGTTTACGGTGCTGCCTAATAGCTGGACAAACCGGAAATACGGCGAATCGAAACTGAAGATCAAGGAGATGGGCAGTCGATACTTTTTTATCCTGATGTATTGCGTGATTGAAAAGTACTTTTCGCGGGGCGACTACCGCAAGAAAGCACCGAATGCTGTTCCCGCAGCAACGGTCAGCCGCTGAGCTTAGTGGTGCAGAATGCCGCGCAGACCCGGAATCTGATACAGGGCCAGCGTGAAAATAAGTCCCCAGAATACTGAGCTGATAAACATGTACAGCAGAATCCGAAAGGCACCGGCCCGAAACGAAACTGCCAGGGCGGTACCGCCAATGGGTGTCAGTAACAGCGGAGTGAGCAGGGCAATCCCCAGCAAACCCGACCGTTTCCAGACGCGAATGGCCAGCCGGGTACGGCGGCTGAACAGCTTCGGCGGGTGGCGCCGGTAGTGGCGGAATAGCCGCTCGGCGGCATGGCCCGCAAACGTCACGGTCACGACACTAATCATCGTGCCGACCACGGTAAAGAATAGCGTTTGGGGCCAGGGCAGTCCGAGTGCCACACCCGCCAGCGGCCCGCCGATGAATTTCAGCATACTGGCCAGCACAACCGATACGTAGTTTGCCATGATCAAACGGTTCAGGAATAGGTCAAATATAACGCCTTCGCGCAGCGATTGATACCCCTCATGCCACTTGTTCACCCATCGGCCTACCCCGGTTCTCCTGCTTACCTCTACAACGGTCATCTGCAAACCATTATTCCCAGCGCGGCCCGATGGGTGTCCGGTGTACTGTATGAACGGGAACGTCTGACGCTCAGCGATGGTGATTTCGTCGATCTGGACTGGATTCGGGGCAACAGCCGGAAAATAGTAATCATTTCGCACGGTTTGGAGGGCGATAGTCACCGGGCGTATGTGCTGGGAGCCGCCAAATTGTTTGCGCAGGCGGGGTACGACGTGCTGGCCTGGAATTGCCGGTCGTGCAGCGGAGAGATGAACCGGGCGTTTCGGCTCTACAACCACGGGGAGATTGGCGATATCCACGAAGTAATTCAGTACGCCCTGCGAACGAATCTGTACGACGACGTAACGTTGCTCGGCTACAGCATGGGCGGTAACATCATCCTCAAGTACCTCGGCGTTCACGGCCGCAATCTGCCCGGTGCCATCCGGCGGGGCGTCGCGGTCTCGGCACCCACCGATCTGCATGCCAGCGCGAAGCTGCTCGACCGGCCCTCGAACCGGTTCTACCGCAACCGGTTTATGAAGAAGCTATTGGTGAAAATCAGGCAGAAAGATGCGCTGTTTCCGGGGAGGCTCGACCTGAATAACCTGAGCCGGGTGAAACGCTGGCGCGATTTCGACGACTATTTCTCGGCTCCCGTCAATGGCTACCGTGATGCCGATGATTTCTACACACAGGCGTCGGCCCTGAATTTTATGCCGGGTATTACCGTACCCACGTTGCTGCTGAACGCCCAGAATGACCCGCTGCTGTCGCCGGAATGTTCACCGGTGAACCTGGCCGAAAAGCACCCGGCTATTTTTTTGGAGACGCCCCGCACGGGTGGCCATGTCGGTTTTCTGGTTGCCCGCGATCCGCATACCTACGCCGAACGCCGTGCGTTAGCCTTCGCGCAAACGCATTGAAAAAGGCGGGGGGAGGACGGAGAAAAGAGTTGCTGCTTTGCCCTCTTTTTTCCGTCCTCCCCCCGCCCGTTTCGCTCCTGATTTTACGAACCGGCCAGCCGGATCAAATCTTCGATGTTGTTAATGACAGTACCGTTCTCCGGCATCTCGATGTCCTGACCAACCACCTGATAGCCCGTATAGAGCAAATGCGCGTCCGGGAAGGCTTTTATCATCTTATTCACGAACGGCTGCACCTCATGGTTGGAGGGGACGGAAGTCATTGCGGTGAAGATGTAATCGGGCTTATGAATGTTGTAAGCAAATACCAGCTCATCGAAGGGCAGGCTTTGCCCCAGGTAGATCACCTTGTTGTAGCGGGCGCGGATGATGTAATTGGCGAACAGCAGACTGATTTCGTGCAACTCGCCTTCCGGCAGAAACAGCATGTATTTTTTGCCGTTAGGCCGCTGCTTGCTCACCTGCCCGTCGATGGCGACGATGATTTTCTGACGGATCAGGTTCGTGATAAAGTGCTCCTGCGCCGGTCCGATTGAACCCGTTACCCAGAGCGTACCAATCCGGCTAAGGAACGGATAAATGATGTGAATCATCGTGTTTTCGAAGCCAAACTGGAGAATGTTCGTGCTGACAATCTTCTCGAACCGCTCTTCGTCGAGGTCGATCATGGAGATGGTCAGGGCGTGAATCTGATCGGGGTAGTTAAGCTGCCGATCCGAAATTTTGATCACTTCCTGGTACATCTCTTCCACAGAGATTCGGGAAATCTCGGAGATTTTGTACCCGTGATCTTTCAGTAGGGAGATGTTCAGGACCAGTTTAAGATCGTGGTCGTCGTACGTGCGGATGTTGGTGTCTGTCCGTTTGGGCGAAATGATGTTGTAGCGCTGTTCCCAGATGCGCAGCGTATGTGCCTTAATGCCGGAAAGCTGTTCTAAGTCTTTAATCGAATAGTTACTCATGATGTAGACAAATTACGGGTATGCCTGTGTCCGAACGAAGTGCCAAAAAGAAGGTTAGCCGGTAACCTACGACGTAAAACCACCCGAAACTTGCCGCCAAACCAGCTTAATTCATTAAAAGCCCCTCCCAATGGATTCAGACAGTTAACAGGCAGACCGGGATTCAAAAGTACGAAAATAACCTACCCAACGAGTATTTTGTTTAACTTTTTTTAAACAAGTCTAAACAGATCGTGACCAATGAAGAAAATGAACTGAAGCACCAGCAGCCAGCCGGCCAATGGATTGTCTTTGCGGAAGGGTAGTCCGTACCAGATGCCCAGGAGGGCGAGTGAGATAAGCCACCAGCCGAGGTAATTCTGCATGGGCACCGGCTGATTGAACCAGGTCCAGAAGTGAAGGTCAATGGCGACTGGTTCAATAAAAACGTCAAGAATGACCATTGTTGTAGCGGCAGCGACTGTCTTGACATAAACAGGAAACGGCAGTCGGTCACAGACGGACCCGGCGCAGTACGAAAGTAATAACCAGTTTAACCCGATCACCGGGGGCACGTCCCAAAGCCGGAAACCCAGCCCGGTTTCGTAGGCATAATGACCAAACACATAACCGGTATGTACGCCCAATACCTCAACAAGATACCCGGTCAGTACGGCCAGTACGGCATAAAACCAGAACGCCGGTCGCCAGTCGGTGTGGAACCACAGCAGGACGATCAGCGATACAGTCAGGTGAATGGGCGTCAGCAACCGGAACAGTTCAGCCAGCGCCGGAATGCGCGGGCTGATGATGCCGGTCAAATAACTCAGAATCAGGACAATCAGTAAGGCCGGGTGCAGGCGGGCGGGTGCGGACGAGGTCATGCTACGATAACCCGGTAGCTACCGGAAGGTTCGTATGGAGCGATTTGGGCACAAAAAAAGCCCCGATATGTACGGGGCTTCCTGTTGGGTGAAAGACGGGGCTCGAACCCGCGACCCTCGGTACCACAAACCGATGCTCTAACCGACTGAGCTACAATCACCATTTTGTTGAGTGCAAAGATAGACACGTTTCGCGTCTGTGTCAAGCCGCAGGCCGTATTTTAGCCGTGTCTGCCGAAGTTTAAGGATTGGTCAAACCCCGGCAGACGATAGCATCAGGCTTGTTTTCCCAACTGATACCGGGCGTCGGCCGCGTTCCAGTCCACTACATTGAAGTAAGCGCCGATGTACTCCGGACGACGGTTCTGGTACTTCAGGTAGTAGGCGTGTTCCCAAACATCGAGGCCAATGATGGGGAAGCCCTTCGTTTCGGCAATGTCCATCAAAGGGTTATCCTGATTGGGGGTCGAGACCACGGCCAACTGCCCATCGCCCGTAACGATGAGCCAGGCCCAGCCTGAACCGAACCGCGTGGTAGCGGCTTTGGTAAATTCTTCCTTGAAGGCGTCGTACGAACCAAATTTCTCCATCATAGCTGTTGCCAGTTCGCCCGTTGGCTGACCGCCCCCGTTGGCCGACAAGGTGTTCCAGAACAACGTGTGGTTGTAGTGGCCACCGCCATTATTGCGCACGGCAACCGGAAACTGACTCACAGTAGCCAGCAGTTCTTCAATGGAGTGTTTCTCCATGTCGGTGCCCGCGATGGCGTTGTTCAGGTTGGTGACGTAGGCGTTATGGTGTTTGTCATGGTGGATTTCCATGGTCTGCTTGTCGATGTTGGGTTCGAGCGCGTCGCTCGGGTAGGGTAACGGTTCCAGGACGAATGCCATAGGGAGAATGCGTTAGGTGAATAGTAAAAAGTTTCGACGGATTAACGCGGAGCCGTTGCTTTATGTTCTTAGCCGTCCAAAAAAATCGGTCAGCAGGGCGCGGCATTCATCGGCCAGCACGCCCGTTTCCAAACGGGTCCTGGGGTGCAGTAGCGAGGGCTGAATGCGGCCGTAGCCCCGCTTCGGATCGTCGGCACCGATCACCAACCGCCCGATTTGCGCCCAGAACAGGGCACCCGCACACATGACGCAGGGTTCGAGGGTCACGTACAGTACACAGTCGACTAAGTATTTGCCGCCGAGGTGTTGGGTCGAGGCTGTGATGGCCAGCAACTCGGCGTGGGCCGTAACATCATTTAATTGTTCGGTCTGATTATGAGCGCGGGCAATGATCCGGTTGCGGCATACGACTACTGCACCCACCGGAATCTCCCCCGCCTGACCCGCCTGCTCGGCATGCCGCAGGGCTTCGCCCATAAAGTATTCGTCCGAAAAGGATAGCATGGGTGTGCGTTGACCTCACTGTTTTAAAATCTTGCGGGTGGTGCGCTGATTGCCAACGGTAACGGTCAGGATGTATAGCCCGGCGGGATGACTGCTCAGATCGAGGTCCGTTTTGGCCTGCCGGGTCGTACGCTGTTGCACCGAATGGCCGCGCAGATCGGTTAACTCAAGCAGGGCCGACTCTGTGTACAGCGGTCGGTCGATGGCTACGGTGATGGTCGTTGTGGCTGGTGTCGGATACGCCCTGACGACGTTGCTGAGTGGGTCGTCCTGAACCGCCAGCAGGGGCAGAACCGTGACGACCGCTGTACCGGAGATGGCGCCTGTACCACAGTTGTTACTTACGGTGGTAAGCCGATACGTGGTCGTTTTGAGTGGCTGCACCGAAATCAGGTACGGGTTTGTCGTTGTGGTTATTGGCGTCGTGCGGGTGCTGTCGGCGTACGAAAACGTCCACGGGCCGTCTCCGCCAAAAGCTACCGTCAGATTACCCGGGCTGCCTTCATAGATGTTTTGGGTGCCCGTAAGCGTAGCTGTTGGCAATGGCCTGACGGTTAGCAGCGTGGGGCTGTTGCTGCTGACGACCTGAATCAGCGGACTGGTCGATACCGTACGGATAATACGGACGGCATAGCGGCCACCGGGCGTCGTGAGCGGAATCGAGACATTGAGCGGACTGCCGGTACCCGATGTCAGATTAATTGGGTTGCGGCCGCTGGTATCGGCTGCCAGTACCAATTGTGCCTGATATGCCTGATTTAAGTTGAACGTCCCCTGGGTTGTGAACGGAATGGTAAAACTGCTGCCCGCGCAAAGGGTACCAGTGTTCAGATTGCCGACCTGAATGGTTGGAATGGCTACGGTAATGGTAGCGGTGGCTGGTGCCCCCGGTGCGCCAACGCCACATACGTTGGACACGCTGGTGACCTGATAAATAGTCGTTTGCAAGGGCGTAACGGAAACCGAGGCCAGGGTATCGGCAACTACTGTACCGGACGCGCCATTGGATAAAACGTACGTAAAGGGTGGCGCACCCGTAAAGCGGAGCTGTAAGGCTATCGTCTGTCCCAGATTGATCGCCGTTGATCCCAAAAGGGCCAGCGTCGGGTTGGTATTGATAACTAATTTGATGGTTGCCCGCGGGCTGACACAGCCATTACCACCCGTCTGATAAACCTGATAGAGGACACCCCCCTGTTTGGTTGCGTTGGTAGTAGGTGGGGTAGGCGTGGTATTAGCGGGCAGCAGGTTATTATTCGGGTCGATCCAGCGCAGGTTGGTGCCGGTTGCTTCCAGCGGTGTTGCCACATCGTTGCGGCAATACGTGACCACCGGCTTCGGGGTGACGGGTGCGGCTGTGGTCTGGATACTTACCTGCAATGTAGCTTTTGGCCCTTCGCAGTTGTTCACCGTTTGCGTCACCTGGTAAGTAATTACCTGCGTAGTGTTAATGGGCGGTATCGGTGTCTGACCGTAGGCATTGCCATCGGGGTTATACCACCGCAGGTTTTGGCCGTTCGCCGTCAGTGGGCCAACGTTCTGAACGGGCTGGTCCTGCGTGGGCAGACAGTATTGCAGATTACCGGCACCCGGTGCCGGGGGAAGGCCATTGATGGTTACCGTCAGTGTTGCTTTACCACTCACGCAGCCCTCCTGCGACTGGGTAACTTTATAGACCTGCGTTCCTACGGAACCGGTGCCGGGTGTGGGCGCACCACCTAATTGTGCATCATTCTGATCGTACCAGATCAGGTTCTGTCCGCTGGCCGTCAACGGCTGGGCCGGGGCATTGTTACAAAAAGCAACGGGCGACGTACCGGGGATGCCTGGTGTTGGTTTTACGCGGACGGAAATCGACGCTTTACCGCCCTCACAGCCGTCGAGCGTCTGGCTCACATAGTACGTGTAGGTTACTGCTGTGTTGTTGGGGGGCGTTGGGGCGTTGCTAACCGATGCCCCGCCTGCGTTGGTGCCGTACCAGTTCAAAATCGCGTTGGTAATCGGCGTCGCGGTAAGTGTTGGGGCACTGGTATTCTGGCAAAACTCAACCGCAGTGGTACCCGGCGGGCCGGGTGTGGTTTTTATCTGCACCGCTACGGACCCACGCGCACTTTCGCAGTTATTGACGGTCTGCGTCACGTAATAAGTATTCGAGGCATTATTGTCCGGCGTTTGCGAACCGGTGGCGGTGCCGCCGGATGCACTGGTGCCGTACCAGCGCAGACTGCTTCCCGTTGCGCTAAGAGCGGGGATTGACGTACCCTGGCAGTAGGGGCCAACCGGTAGCACGGTCGGTGCCCCCGGAATCGTGTTGACGGTTACGGCCAGCGTTGCCCGCGGCCCTTCACACTCATTAAGGGTTTGGCTCACGTAGTAGTTTGTTCCGCCTGCTGAACCCGTTGCGGGGGTCGGTGCCGCTGCCGACGCTGTACCACCCGTAGCAATGGTGCCGTACCAGTTTAGCGAAGCACCGGCGGTGTTCGATGCCGTTAATGCTGCGGCTGACTGGCCAACGCAGTAGCTGATGCCATTTGTACCGGGGGCGGTTGGTGTCGGCTTTACGGTCACCACTACCTGTGCTTTACTGCTCTCGCAGCCGTTCAGCGACTGGCTGACGTAGTAGGTGTACGTTGCCGCCGGATTGTTGGGGGGTGTTGGGGCCGTGCCACTGGCTGGACCATTGGGGTTGGTACCATACCAGTTCAGCGAAGCACCGGTCGCAGCCGTTGCCGAGAGTACTGCGGGCGAACTGTTCTGGCAAAAAGCGACATTGCCAACGCCGGGGGCATCGGGCGAGGCTTTTACCCGAACGGCTACGCTGGCACGTCCGCTTTCGCAGCCGTTTACGACCTGGCTAACATAATAAGTGACCGTACCGACCGTCGTTGTAGCGGGCGTCAGTGAGCCTGTGGCTGTGCCGCCCATAGCGTTGGTGCCGTACCATTGCAGGTTCTGACCCGAAGCGGTCAGTGGATTAGCCGGACTGTTCTGGCAGTAATCAGTCGGCACAACCGGTACGGGGGCCGCGGGAATTGCATTTACCGTGACCGTTAGTGGAGTGATGTCGCTCTTGCAGCCATTGGTATTTGTCTGCTGTACGTAAAACGTTTGCGTAGTGGTCGGCGGTGCTGGTTGCGTTGCCGCCGTAGTACCCGCAGCACT
>JBBQLG010000157.1:0-13611 GCA_038327655.1 Cytophagales bacterium | reverse complement strand
TATGAAACGATTTCGTTATTTGAGTGATCGGTTGCGGACTCATAAGGTAATTTTATACGAGTCAGTCATCCGTATTTGTGCTGGTTTATGGAACTTCTATTTGACTAACTAACTCATAATCAACTTTGCAACAACTCTATTTTATAACGAAGTTTTTCGCTGATGTGAATAGAACATTGGTTTATAAGGCTCTTCTCTGTCAACTGTAGTAGGGAGATGGAAGCCCAAACCAGACTTTTCGGGGCGGTTTGCCTGTCGCCGGTATGCTGCCTTACAAACCTAAGCCGTCCAAACTTGGGTTTTGCTTGTCAGCCACAACTTGGAACTGCAAACAAAAAGGTGCCCTGTCGAGACGTGCCGCTTGTCGCCGGAATGCTGAAAATGTAAGTCCAAAACCTGACATCGGAGCCGCACCGTCTGTCACCAAGACGCTGACTTACATGCGCTTGGTGGACCTGCATCCAGCGCAGAAAATGCCGATCAGAGATCATCTCTGTGAGCGGCCCTTTTTGTTTGAGGAGGAACGACTAAAAAAGCGGTCGCCGAACTTTGAAGCTTTTCTTGAGTCCTTTTATCAGCAGAAACGCACCAATAACGCCGAAGATGATGGCCAGAATGGTGATGTGCAGGATGGCAAACACAACGGCCACCAGCACCACCACAACAGCCGCTTTCAGTTTCCAACTGATGCGCTGCCACCAGTTCAGTTTCGGTCGCGGTTTCAAACCGAGTACTTCGCGCAGGGTTTTGCGTTGCGGTTCAGCCTGCGTTTTTGGTTTTGGCTTGGGTTGATTGTGGTTGGCCGGGACGGTATTTACTGCGTTTTTAGTCAGTAGTTGAATGACCCGGCTGTGATTCGGCTCCGTTGGAGTAGCCGGTCGGGCCGAAGCGTACAGAACCGGGTCGGGCGATGGTATTTCGAGGGAATCCGATACGAGAGCCGACAAATCGGTTGTGTCGGCGGCCGTTGGTGTGGTTAACGGGGTCGGTGATTTGTGGTAAGTAACGGGTGGGGTGCGCTGATAGAGGGCGTAGGGACGGTGGCAGGCAGTGGCAAAGCAGCACAGAATCAACAGGAGGGTAATCGGGTTTTTCATTCGGGTAAGGCAAAAGGCGAAAAGGCAAAACGTCGGTTGTACAACGTTGTGGGCAACCCGCCCGGTATGACACCATGAAAAATAGCTGCCCAATTCCGGGGTAATGCGGCCGTGATAAGTAGCTTTCCAGTGCGGTATTGCTTACCTTAATACTATTCTATCGACCGTAACCAATGACCGATTTTTTGTACGACTACGCCATCGTGGGTGGCGGCTGCGCGGGTTTTCAGTTGCTTTATCAATTGGCGCAGCAACCCGACTGGCCGACGCAGCGCGTACTGTTGCTGACCGACGATAAACCCCTGCAACGGTCGTGGTGTTTCTGGAGCCGCGATACCGAGCCGCCCCTGCATCAACTCATCGAGAAATCGTGGGCATCGGTTACGTTCCGGGGTGCCGGGTTTTCGCGTACCGAGTCCATTGCGCCGTACCAGTACCATTATCTCTCCGGCGATCATTTCTTCGCTTATTTCAACGGACAATTCCTGCCCGAACACCGCAACGTTACCCGGATTCATGCAACTGTCGATCGCATCAGCCGGTCAGGCAATGATGGCGAGTTCCTGCTGACTGGCGCTGGACAAAGCTGGCGGGCGCGTCGGGTGTTCAGCAGTCAGGTACCGCCGATTCCACCCACGACTAAGTTCCGGTTATGGCAGCATTTCGGCGGCTGGTTCGTGAAAATGGATCGCCCGGTTTTTGATGAACAGATTGCTACGTTAATGGATTTCAGCATTCCACAGCAGGGTGCCGTTCAGTTTGGCTACGTGTTGCCCTTTTCGGCTACCGAAGCGTTGGTTGAAATTGCTGCGTTCTCGGCAAAAGCGTATACCGAACAGCACTACGCCGATTTACTGACGAACTACATGAACGACCACTTTCCCGGTGTACCGTATACCGTTGAAACCACCGAACACGGGCAGATTCCGATGACGGATTTTCCGTTTTCCCGCTATGGCCCGGCGGGCGAAACCCTGATTGGTACAGCCGCCGGTATGGTGAAAGCGACCACTGGTTATGCCTTCCGGCGCATCGCCCTGGATAGTGTCCAACTCGCCCGTCACGCCAACAAATATTCGACTACTATACCCTATTCAGTGGATTGGCCCGCCACCACCGGCCGGTTCCGGTTTTACGACCGGCTATTGCTGGGTATCGTGGCTGAGCAGCCGGAAATGGGTGCCAACGTGTTTTCGATGTTGTTTAAACACGGATCGTTTCCGGCCATTCTGCGGTTTCTGGATGAGGAATCAAGCCTGACCGACGAAGTGAAACTCATCAGCCGCTTGCCCTACACGCCGTTTTTAACCCAACTCGTCCGCCAATGGCTGCGTTAACTAAACCCCTTCATCGCATCACGACCACCCCCACATACCTGACCATTGCCCTCGGTCTGGTGCTGGTTGGCTGGCAGGCGGTGGCGGGTCCCTTGCCGGAATGGGTGCAGTGGGTGGTCTTTGCCGTGCTGTTGTTTGGAGCCGGTATTCCGCACGGTGCCCTGGATCACCTCATCGACCAGGAAACGGCTACGCGGCAGGGGAGGTCTTTCTCGATCACCTGGTTTTTGGCCAAATACCTGCTCACGATGGCCGTGTACGGCTTGGCGTGGTTCGTGTTTCCGGCCCTCAGCCTTGCCATTTTTCTGCTTATTTCGGCCTGGCACTTCGGCGAAACCGACATCGAACGCGTACCCGATACGCCCACCTGGACCATCACCCGGTTCGTAGCCGGGGGCTTTGTCCTGGCCTTTATCCTGCTCACGCACCGGGCCGAGGTAACGCCCATTCTCGAACGCATTACCCACAACAACCAAGCGGCCATGTTTGTCTGGCAACGCGGGGTACGCTATGCCTCATCCGTCTGGCTGTATTGGGGGTTGCTGACCGGGTATCTGTTCGTGCGGGCATACCGGCGACGCCCCGTCGCTATCGACTGGTTCCGGCTGGTGCGGCTGGCGGTGGTGCTGGCTCTCAGTTACTGGCTTCCTTTGCTGCTCGCTTTTGGCCTGTATTTCGGCGGCTGGCACGCCCTGAACTCGTTCCAGACGATCTACGGCTACCTCAAACAAAATCAACAGAAGGCACTCACGGCCGGGCAAATCTGGTTGAAATCGTTACCCTTTACGCTGTTAGCGCTGGTGTCGCTGGCCGCGTTTGGGTGGTGGTGGCAGCACTACGCGCAGCAATGGGACCCGCTGCCGTTGCTCTTCGTTTTTCTCTCGCTCATTACTCTGCCGCACCTCAACGTCATGCACGGCATGAACAGCCGGGTTGAGTGATTCTGAGAATGCGTACTTTTGCGGTCCGGTATAACGAATCAGACAGTGATTATTCCCCTTGCCAACCGCGCCGATCAGGCGCAGGAGTACTATTTCTCGGTGAAATTAGCCGAAGTCCGTAAACTCATCGCGGCCGGTCATGACGTGATTAACATCGGTATCGGCAACCCCGACATGATGCCTTCCGACGCCACATTGCAGGCCCTCGCGCAGTCGGCGCAGCAGCCGGGGTCGCACGGCTATCAGTCGTACAAAGGCATTCCCCGGTTTCGGGCGGCAATTGCCCGGTTTTACCAAAACACCTACGGCGTCACCCTCGATCCCGAAACCGAGATTTTACCCCTCATCGGCTCTAAAGAGGGTATTACTCATATCTCGCTCACGTTCGTCAATGCCGGCGACACCGTGCTCGTGCCCGAATTGGGCTACCCCGCGTACCGAGCCGTGAGCCAGATGGTAGGTGCCAACGTGGCCGAATATCCCTTGCTGGAGCACCAGGGCTGGCAACCGGACTGGTCCGCGATGGCCGAGCAACTGGCTGCGAGTGAAGAGCCCGAAAAAACCAAAATTATCTGGCTCAATTACCCTCACATGCCCACGGGCGCACCGGCCACCCGACAGCTTTTTGAGCGGGCGGTCCGGTTTGCGCACGACCATAAGGTTCTGCTTTGCCACGATAACCCGTACAGCCTGATTCTGAATCAAAACCCGCCGATCAGCTTACTGGCCATCGACGGGGCGAAGGACGTAGCCATTGAGCTGAATTCGATGAGCAAGTCGCACAACATGGCGGGCTGGCGCATTGGTTGGCTGAGTGCCGCAAAACCATACATCGATGCCGTGCTGACGATCAAAAGCAACGTTGATTCGGGCATGTTTCTGGCCCTGCAACAGGCGGCTGTGGAAGCCCTCGGCAACTCCGACGACTGGCACCGCGCCCGTAATGCCGTGTATCAGGACCGATTGGCCGCGGCCAAAGCGTTTCTGGATGCCCTCGGCTGTACGTATGCCAACGACCAGGAAGGGATGTTCTTGTGGGCGAAACTCCCTGATTCGATCCCGTCCGCCGAAGCGTTGGTGGATGATCTGCTCTATAACAAGCATATTTTTATTGCCCCCGGCTTTATTTTCGGACCCAAAGGCGAACGCTACATCCGGGTATCACTGTGTATGCCCAAAGAAAGAATACTGACCGCGATTGAACGGATTACTAAGGATTAAAAAAGGATTTTGCTGGTTGACGGTATGGTTGGTCTGATTGTTTTCTGCTACTTCTTCGGGGAGTGGTTTAGGATTTTAATAAAGAGACTGGATTAGATTGATTTTAGTTGATTGTTGCTCTTTATCCCACCCTAACTGACTTAAATAATATGAAGTTTGAAGACCTTACCCGCTCGGTAATTGGCGGAGCGATGGAAGTACACCGGACGCTTGGCAATGGCCTACCTGAATTGATCTATCAGCAGGCATTGGGGTATGAACTGGAACTGCGCGGTATCCAGTTTGCCCGCGAGTTTGATATGCCAATCTATTATAAGGGCATACAGGTAGGTTCGCGTCGGGTCGATTTCTTTATTGACGGGAAAATTATGGTAGAATTGAAGGCGTTTGTCCGGCTGGAGAGTGCTCATTTAGCCCAGGGAATAAACTACCTCGAAGTCTCCAATCTGGAAGTAGGCTTGCTCATCAACTTTGGCGGACCAAGCCTTGAATTCAAGCGGTTGCTAAATCCTCATTTTCGCAAAAACAACCCCTGAATTCCTACAGAAAGCACAAATAAAAACAGTAGAAGTCTCAAAATCAGGAACCTGCAAAATCCTGCTTAATCCCTTAAATCCTTTAAAAATCGCGGTCAATGAAGGTTTCTATAGTAGGTATCGGCTTGTTGGGTGGTTCATTCGCCCTGGCCCTGCGGGAGAAATACCCCAAAGCGCAGTTTATCGGCGTCGATGCATCGGCGGTGCATGGTAAATTAGCCATGGCCAAAGGGATCGTCGATGTGGTGTTGCCCCTGGCCGAGGCCGTTGCGACGAGCGATATGGTGGTGCTGGCGACCCCCGTCAACGTCGTGCTCGACCTGCTGCCCAAAGTCCTCGATCTACTGCCTGCCGACGCCACTGTTGTCGACCTCGGTTCCACCAAAGGGCTGATTTGTGCCGTGGCCGATGGGCATCCGAAGCGGGCGCAGTTTGTGGCGGCTCACCCGATGGCGGGCACTGAAAATTCGGGGCCGGGCGCGGCTTTTCGCGAACTACTGCCGGGTAAGAACCTGATTATCTGCGACCGCGAAAAAAGCCACCCCGACAGCCTGAAATTAGCAGAAGCCCTGTTCTTAGACATCGGCATGAAGCTATTTTACATGACCCCGCAGGAACATGACCTGCACTTAGCCTATGTCTCGCACCTGAGCCATATCAGTGCGTTTGCGCTGGGACTGACGGTGTTGGAAAAAGAAAAAGACGAGCAGGCAATTTTCGATATGGCCAGTACCGGCTTCAGTTCGACGGTAAGGTTAGCCAAAAGCTCCCCGGCCATGTGGGCACCCATTTTCGATCAGAACCGGCAAAACGTGTCGCAGGCCCTGGCGGATTACATCGAGTTTTTACAGCAGTTCAAAGGGGTCATCGACGGGCAGGACGTCCCCGCTTCCTACGAATTCATGGCCCGCGCCAACGTCATCCGGCGGGTGCTGGAAGGCATCGAGAAACGATAATTCAGTATATTTAATAAAAAAACAGATCATGACGAAGGACAGAGTGCTGGATTCATTAGCCGATCTGCCGGAAGAATTTTCGGTCGAGGACCTGATCGAACGGTTACTATTTGTGCAGAAGGTTGAGGAAGGACTTCGCCAATCAGAGCGAGGTGAAACGATACCATTGGAAGACGTACGACAACAGTTGCGTAAATGGTCAGCGTAACGTTTACTAACCGGGCCATTGATGACCTATACGCTATCGGTGAGTACCATGCGCATTACTCGCCGGTTTATGCTGACCACTTGCAGGAGACAATAATCGCAAAGGCTGATATGCTACGTCAATTTCCAGAAATAGGCCGTAAAGTTCCTGAATTTGATCTGCCTGACCTTCGCGAGATAGGGCATAAATCATACCGAATCGTTTACAGAGTTGTTTCTCCTGCTCAGGTTGACATAATTACCATTCAACACAGTTCACGTAATTTATCGGAACGGTTCTTCGATAATGAGTAACCGCGCTGGACGATACGTTGTTGCCATTTTATAGCAGACCATCACCGATTCGCTTCGGAGAGCCAGTGGAATTGCCGTTCGGATAACTGGAAATGGCGTTTCTGGCGGCTGAGGGCAATCGTTACCGAGTCGGTACGCAGTTTACCCCGGAGCAACAGGTGATTGGTATCGGGCTGGGTGTAGTTCAGGGTAAAAATAAAGGTGCTGTCCTGCGGGAATTTCTTGAAGGCAATCGTGCGCTTTGTCGAATCGAGCACGTAGCCAAAATAACCCCGGTGGTACCGCTGCCGAAACAGGGTGTCGGCCGTTCGGATGCTGCCCGTTGGTCCGTCTTCAAACACTACATCAGTCCAGCGCAGGCTGTCGGGCATGGTCGATTGGAACTGGTCCACGGCATACAGGCCCGCCGTAATGCGTTTTGTAGACGTCGTCGTCGATTGATTCTGAGTGGACGAGTACATACCCCACAGCGGCATTACGCCAAAGAGCAGAGCGAAGGCTATTTTAAGTCCCCACTGTGTCCGGCGCATCCAGCGTTTGGGCAGTGTCAGGCGGGGACTCGGTTGGGTCGGTCGGTTTAGGACAAAGAACGCAAAAAGCCGTTTGGCGTCGCCGAGGAGCAGAAAAACGCTCAGGCCAAACAGGTGAATCGAGAAGAGTTTGACCGGGATGTCGTAACACAGGTTCATCATCACCACATTCAGAAATACGCTGGCGGCCACAAATGCCCCCAATGTGCTGGTTCGCCGGAACAGCAGCAGCACACCCGCCACGGTTTCGACGGCTCCCGAAAAGAACTGGTAATGGGTGGAATAACCAATGAACAGCCACGAAAAGCGCATCGGCAGTAAATCGCCGAGGGGTGTTGACAACTGGCTCAGGCTCGGAAAAATCATCTGCTGACCGAAGAGTTTGATGATACCGTAGGACAGGGCAAACATCGCCACGTAATACCGCACGAATACCTGCAGCCAGTAATAGCCCATCTCATAGTTCCGGCGTTTATCGAGTAAGGTCCAGACGGCGGTGCCGGTTACTGCCAGCAGCGCATATAAACTCAGGACTGCATAGCTGTACGAGGTGTCGCCACTGCCGTTGGGCATCACCAGCACTGGTTTGACGTGTAACAGATGCGTGTTGGCCAAATTCACGAACCATTCTTCTGCCTTGCCGTAACCCTGCCCTACATAATTAAATCCCGGCACATCGCCCAGCCACTGCAACGGCGATGTGTACAGCAGCAGATAAATGGAGGAGAACCGGAACAGGCTTTTACGCCACAGGGGCCATGTGGTAACGGCAGCAGTCGGAGCGGAGAGGACTTCCATGAGGAATCGGGCGAATGAATTTTAGCCAAACTACGGATTCAGGACGAAAAATTCTACCACTGGAACCGGAGCGTTGAGTAACCGGAACACGTAGGCCGATCTGCCCGGAACGCGAAATGAAACATTTCGGCCCGCTGGGAGTAGTTGATGGATAACCCAAATCAATACGCATTATGCAACCACAAACCGCTCAACCCGCCACCCAGTCGGGTACGTTCACCCTCGGTGGCGACATCACCGTTAACCGGCTTGGCTACGGGGCCATGCGCATTACCGGCAAAGGCATCTGGGGACCGCCCGACGATCACG
The DNA here is from genome assembly GCA_038327655.1 of Cytophagales bacterium. GTDB lineage: Bacteria > Bacteroidota > Bacteroidia > Cytophagales > Spirosomataceae > JBBQLG01. The sequence continues at coordinate 5,385 of JBBQLG010000157.1, read as the reverse complement.
ACGAATCCATCCGGGTGCTGAAACGGTGTCTCGACCTCGGCATTAATTTCATCGACACCGCCGACAGCTATGGCCCTCATATCTCGGAAGAACTCATCGCCGAAGCCCTGTATCCTTATCCGAAAGACTTACTGATTGGCACGAAGGGCGGCTTGCTGCGGACCGGACCCAATCAGTGGCCCGTCGATGGGAGCCGCAAGCACCTGACGGAAGCCCTCGACGGGAGCCTGAAACGCCTGAAAGTAGACCACATCGACCTGTATCAATTGCACCGGTTCGATGATAAAGTACCCGCCGACGAGTTTCTGGGTTTCCTGAAAGAAGCGCAGCAGCAGGGTAAAATTCGCCATATTGGTCTGTCGGAAGTGAAAGTAGAACAGATCAAACAGGCGCAGGAATACTTCGAGGTGGTGTCGGTACAGAATATGTACAGCTTCGGTCAGCAGATGTGGAATGAAACCCTCAAATACTGCGAAGAAAACCATATCGCGTTCATTCCGTGGTATCCGCTGGGTGGGGGAGACCTGAATTCGGAAGAAGCCATTCACCGCGTAGCCGAACGGCACGACGCCACTGAATATCAGATTGCGTTGGCGTGGTTGCTGGCGGCCTCGCCGGTGATACTGCCCATTCCCGGCACGTCGTCGGTGAAGCACCTGGATGAGAATACGGCGGCTGCCGAAATCAAACTGACGGCCGAGGATTTGCAGGACATGCCCCTGCCGAAATAATTGTTTTATCTGCCCACGATTGCACAAAAAAGACCCGAATCAACGTTGATTCGGGTCTTTTTTGTGAGCATTGGGAATTAAGCGGGCTGATGCAACGCTTTGATGCGGTCATAAGCCTCGGTCAATTCACCCAATTGTTTGGTCAGATCTTCCCGGATGTACGCCGGGATGTGATCCTTCTCAATGGCGTTCTTGTAGGCTTCAATCGCAGCCGTTTCGCCAAATTCCACCGAACTCAGCACCGTGTTACGGTCTTTGCCGGTAATGGCCGATTTGATGTCGATCCAGGCGCGGTGTATTTTGCTGCCTACGTCAGTCGAAGTGGCATCCGAAACGCCTAAGCCGTCGATGCGAACGATATGGTCGGCCAACTGGCTGCGGAACTGCTGACTCTGGATAATGAAGTGACGGAAAAGGTCGTCTAACTGCGGATCTTCGTTGTCTGCAACGGCTTTTTCGTATCCCTGAATCCGGTCGTTATTGATGATAACCAGATCATTGAGGTCCTTCTCGATTTCTTTATTCGTAATCATAACGTGTTATGTTTTCGGTTAGTGAACCTTAGATTAACCCGCCGAAGCGACCGAATGTTTGAGAATCAGAGGGTACGGTCAATCATGATTTCGCGGTTGCTTCGGTGGATTCGGGTACTGTACCGGCATCTGTATCGGCCAGTTGCTTCGGTCGGCGCGAAGCCTTTTTCCGCCGAATGCCGAACAGGTCGTTACCCGCCTGTTCGGGCGTTTGATCGCCAATCAGTACGCCCCACGGTTCCAGCCCCTCAACCCGGTCGAAAATAACTTTCAGGATGGCAACGACCGGGATGGATAAAAACATGCCCGATACCCCCGCCAGTGCCCCGCCAATGAGCACGGCCACAATTGAAATCAGCGCGTTAATGCGGACCTTGGAGCCAATAATAACCGGGACCAGTACATTGTTGTCGATAAACTGGACGACTAAAAAGACCACACCCACGCCCAGTAGGGTAGCTGGTTCGGGCTGATTGACGAACGTGATGAGTACAGTCAGCACGATGGCTACCAGACCGCCGATGTAGGGAATCAGATTCAGAATAGCGGCTATGACTCCCAGCAGAACGGCATATTGCACGCCCAGAATAACTAAGCCCAGCGTGTTGAGGGCGGCCACCGAAGCCGTTTCAAAGAGGAGACCCACCACGTAACTTTGGATTACCACCTTAATTTCGCCCATGATCTCACGGACACGAGCTGTCTGTTGCTGCGAGAACAGAATCATCACAAAATGCAGGAGCATGGTGCGGTAATACATCAGCAGAAACACATAGATGGGTAACAGAATCAGGGTGCCTAATGGACCGGTAATGAAACTCAGCGAACCTGCACCCTGCAAACTGTCCATCGTTTGCGACTGCGCCTGCTGAATGTACTGATCCTGCTGCTTGTAGCTGACTTTGTATTCCCGCTGCACCCACCCGCGTACCTGGGTATAGACGTCGTTGATGTGCTGTTTCAGCTTGGGCAGGTCGTCGGAAAACTGGGCGAGCTGCATGGAAAGAAAGACCGCAAGGCCCACCAGTACCACAATGGCCAACAGCAGGGCAATGCTGATGGCGACTACTTTGGGGAATTTCCATCGGATCAGCCGCTCTTCGATTGGGCGGAGTAGAACCGACAGCAAACCGGCCATTGCCAGTGGTACCACAATATCCTGCCCCAGATAAATAGCGAGGGTGATCAGCGATAGCGCGATGAGCGTATGCGAGAGTTTTTGGTAAAATGGTTGAGTAATATCCTGCGGCATTGGTGTACGTTAAAAGTGAACCGGTACCTCATAACCGTTTTTCGGGACAAGTTGATTAAAAAAGCCACCTGTCGTGTCGGCTTCCGGGCCGTTACCAACGCAAAAAAGGAGCAGATGGCTGCTCCTTTTTTCCTGCTGATACGGGCTGAGCGGGTTACAACCGAACGATTTCCGCGCCAATGGCATTGAGCCGCGTGTCGATGTTCTGATACCCCCGGTCGATCTGTTCGATGTTGTCGATGATGCTGACGCCTTTGGCCGAGAGGGCCGCAATGAGCAGGGCAACCCCCGCCCGAATATCCGGCGAACTCATCCGGATGCCCTTCAGTTGCTGGTGTCGGCCCAGACCCACAACCGTTGCCCGGTGCGGATCGCAAAGGATAATCTGGCCGCCCATTTCGATGAGTTTATCAACGAAGAACAGGCGGCTCTCGAACATTTTCTGGTGAATCAGCACCGTACCCTGTGCCTGAATGGCCGTAACGAGCATAATACTGATCAGGTCGGGCGTGAAGCCGGGCCAGGGTGCATCAGAAATCGTCATCATGCCGCCGTCCAAAAACGTCTCGACCTGATACGATTCCTGCGCCGGAATAAAAATGTCGTCGCCCCGGAATTCAAGCTGAATCCCCAGCCGTTTGAAGGTCTCGGGAATGACGCCCAACTCGGCAATCTGGCAGTTTTTGATCGTGATTTCCGACTGGGTCATGGCTGCCAGCCCGATAAATGAGCCAATCTCAATCATGTCCGGCAGCATCGTATGCTCGGTGCCGGTCAGTTCCGATACCCCTTCAACGGTGAGCAGGTTGGAACCGACGCCCGTGATTTTGGCACCCATTCGGTTCAGCATTTTGCTCAGTTGCTGCAGGTATGGTTCGCAGGCGGCATTGTAAATCTGGGTAGTACCTTCGGCCATTACAGATGCCATCAGAATGTTGGCCGTGCCGGTTACAGATGCTTCATCCAGCAGCATGTAGGTGCCCTTCAGGTTGCTGGCGTCGACCTGATAAAAGCCGCCGTCGTTTTCGTCGTAGTTGAACTTGGCACCTAACCGCTCGAAACCGATAAAGTGCGTGTCTAACCGCCGACGCCCGATTTTATCACCACCCGGCCGGGGAATCCGCCCTTTTTTGAACCGCGCCAGCATGGGTCCGAGCAGCATGACCGAGCCGCGCAGCGAAGCCGCCTTGCGTTTGTAGGCATCGGTTTCCATGTAGTCGAGGTTCACATCCGACGCCTGAAACCGGTAGGATGAGGTACCTAATTTGGTCACCCAGACGCCCAGATCGCCCAGCAGGTCGATGAGTTGATTGACGTCGCGGATGTTGGGAATGTTATGAATCGTGACCGGTTCTTTGGTCAGGAGCACGGCGCAGAGGATTTGCAGTGCTTCGTTTTTAGCACCCTGCGGCTGGAGTTCACCCCGCAGCCGCCGGTCGCCCGTAATCTGGAAAGAAGACATTTGGTATCAATTAACTGTGGCTAAGCAGGCCGGTCGCCCCGCTGATATGGGGCAAGTTGCCTGTAACGGATATTACCGGCGACGACGGGGTGGTCCATCGTTACGCGGTCGGTTTGCCGCATCACCGCCGTCGCGATTATTATTGGGTGCTCCGCCGTCGCGGTTGTTGTTGGGCCGAAACGAACTGCCGTTTCCGCCGTTGCGGGGCTGACCGCCCGGTCCGCGCTGATTATTGTTCCGGGCATTCTGTCCGCCATCGCGCGTGCCGCCGTCGCGGTTGGTGTTGTTGGACCGCTGTCCGGGATTGTTGCGCGGCTGACCCTCATTGCGCGGTCGGTTTGCCGCATCACCGCCGTTGCCGTACGATTGGCTGCCGTTGTTCGGATACGAACGGGTCGTTTGCCCGCCCTGCCGCTGCTGTGGCTGGTTGCTGATCCGCTGGGGTTGATCGCCTGTCCGTTCGCGGGGAGTGCCTTCTACCAAACCGTCGGTGCGGATAATCTCCACATCGTCGCGCAGGCGGCCCTTCGAGAGTTCGATCAGACTCTGAAAAATGGCTTCGTCTTCTACGTTTTCTTTGGCCCAGGTCGCGTAAAACGTCCGCATCAATCGGACTAAGTACGAGACAAAAGCCCGCTTTTCGTCGGCATCGTCAATGCTTACGGCCTTGTCGATGAGCAGACCCATGTTGTAGCCGAAGTGCTTGAAACGGAGGTTGTGCGTGTTGTAGGGGACGCGCTGGGGTTTTTTGCCCAGCACTTCGGGCGATGGGGGCGGATAGGGGCTGTCGACATCTAACTTCCAGCCCGAAATAATATACAGGTCGTCCCAGAGTTTGTTGTAGTAATCCTGCCCGTCGCGCATGTTGGGGTGAATCTGCCGCATCAGCTCCACGAGTATGTGGGCATGACGGGTGCGCTTCTCCCGGTCGTCGATATCGACGATGTTGCTGACTAATTTTTGAATATTGCTGCCGTACTCTTTCAACGTGATGAGCGGTTCGTGTAACTGTCCCCAAAAATAACAACATTCACGCCAAAATCCTTGCAACGGGTCTCTTGCCGGAACAGAACCTAAGGGCTGGCCTGTTTATATAATCTATGCATACGCGTTCACAATCCATTCGGACGGTGGCTTTTCGGGCCGAACTGGCCGACACCCTCCGGCTCAGTATCCCCATTATCATTGCGCAGCTGGGTGTCGTACTCATGGGTGTTACTGATAATCTGTTCGTGGGGCGGTTGCTGGGGGGCACGGCGCTGGGGGCGGCTGGCTTGGCCAATTCGCTCTCTTTTCTGGTCAGCAGCATCGGGGTGGGTAGTTTAACGGTGGTGGCCGCTCTGGTATCGCAGGCGCGGGGACGGGCCGACGACGTGGCCGTGAACCGGCTCTACCGGGCTGGCATTC
>JBBQLG010000156.1:0-13870 GCA_038327655.1 Cytophagales bacterium | reverse complement strand
CTGGTTACAATGCGGTTGTTGATGGGGTACGACGGAGCTTCAAACGTGCCGGTGGTTAAACGCAGGGCAAACAAGGCAGCAAAACCCCGGACAAACCCCTGACACAACGTGGCGATGGACCAGGTGACCAGACAGAACGCGTACAGCACACGGGGGCTAAAGCGGTCGGCAATCAGGCCACCCGGAATTTGCAGCAGGGCGTACGTCCACCCGAAGGCCGAGAAAATCAGCCCCAATTGCACCGACGACAATGCCAGATCTTTGCCCAGCGCCGAAGCCGCCACAGACAGATTAGCGCGGTCGAGGTAGTTGATGACCACGTTGACGAATACGAGTGCCAGCATGCCGTACCGCATCCGGGTGGGTTTCTGCGTGAGTGCCTGTTCCATTTTTAGGGGTTTATGACGGTCGGCCGCTGCCGTTTGTATTTCTCCGGCAGGCAACTACAAACCGCCCAATTATGAACGATAAGCTATCTCGCCGTCCAGCCGCCATCGACGGTAAGTATGGAGCCGACCATGTAGCTGGCGGCATCACTGGCTAAAAAGATAGCGGCCCCCTGAATCTCCCGTAACTCGGCCCAGCGACCCAGTGCCGTCGCGCCCACGACGAATTTTTTGGACTCTTCCGTATCGGCGATGGGCAGGTTCATTTCGGTCAGGAACGGACCCGGACAAATGGCATTGACGTTGATGTTGAACGGGGCCAGTTCGAGTGCCAATGCCCGCGTCATCTGCACCACGGCTCCTTTGCTGGCGGTGTAGGGCGTCCGGTTAGCCAGACCCACCAGGCCCAGCGTACTGGCTACGTTGATGATTTTGCCCCGGCTTACCTGTTTCATGAACGGCGTCACGGCCCGGCAACAGAGCCAGGTACCGTTCACGTTTACATTCATCACTTTATTGAAATCGTCCGGCGTCACCTCGTCGATGGCCCCCCGGATGTTGATACCGGCACTATTGATGAGAATGTCGATCTGGCCAAATGCATCCATTGCGGCTTGGGCCATTGCTTCGGTTTGCTGCTGATCGGTGATGTCGGCCGCAAAGGAAATGGCCTGAATACCGAAATCCTGGCTCAGTTCGTTGGCGGCCTGGGTGCCTTCATCGGCGTTCCGGTTTACCAGCATCACGCGGGCACCCGCCGAGGCCAGCCCGGCCGCCATCGCCAGGCCCAGCCCTTTGGAACCGCCCGTAATAATGGCGGCTTTCCCGCTCAGATCGAATTGCTTGATACCCGGTAGTATTTCGTTCGGCATAAAAATCAGCGATAAGTAGTTTACTCATCAGGCCACTGTGAAAATAGAAAAGCCCTATCGGAGCGACCTGTCAATAGAAAACGTGTATGTTGTTTCGTTCGTAGCGCCGTAGGTGCGGCCGGATTAGCAAAATCAGCAGTCCGCACCTACGGTGCTCTGCTGGCTGATCGGATCGCTTTTCCTATTGGCAGGTCGCCCCAATGGGGCTGTGCGAATCCTGTTGACATGGTTATTTGTGAATCTACCCAAGCACCAACCGGTCTTTGCTGTACGACAGGCAGGCGACGATGTTGTTTTCTTCGACCGCCAGCCGATCTTCAGGACTCAATGGCGACGTTCTGAGCAACGGAGCAGCCGGTTTATGCTGCCGAACGGTTTGGAGCATACGGGCCAGTTCGGAGCCAGGTACGTCAGCAAATGTAGCCCAATAATCGGGTTTCAGGCAGGGGATTTCCAGCGGGTCGCGGGTAATCATCTCCAGGTTGAACGTCATGGTCGGATTGCTTTGCCGACATAATTCGACCATTTTCGGCACGTCCAGCATCCCCTTTCCCAGCGGCACTTCCGACAGCAGAAAACCATCGGCGTACTCCTCAACGCCCATGTCTTTTACGTGGGTGCTGAATGTGTACGGGGCCAGGGTCTTCACCACCGTCATCGGGTCTTCGAGCAGGGCCATGTTGTTGCCGAAATCCAGCGTGACCCCAACCCACTCACTATTTACCTGTTTCAGCAGCGCGACTAACTCCGGCGACCGCCAGTCCTTATGGTTCTCGACCGCCAATTTGACTTTATGTTTGCGCAGAACGGGTTCAGCCAGTTGCAGCGAGGCCAGTGCGTTCTTTTTCAGGTCGGCAAAGGCTTCCGCTGAGTGCAGGTATTCGTACCGGCGTCCGCCCGAACAAACGGTCCGCAATACCTGCGCCCCGGCTTCTTTGGCCCGCATCACGTCCTGCTCGAACCCTGCTACGTCGTCGGCCTTTTTGGGCAGACCAACGGACCCTTCCAGATACATACCCAGCTTCTCCCGCCTGTCGCGCACCGAACGGGCAAAATCAGTTGTCCAGTCCTTGATGACCACCTGCACCCCGCCCGCGCCGATCTGGTGGCAATGGTCCAGCAGGTCGAGCGCGTTGGCAAAGCCGGGATAGCTCGTACTGCCCGCTTTTGAGTTCCAGCGATTGCCGTATGAATGCACGACGACCCCCATGCGAACGTCCCGGATAAACGTCGGCATCGCGGGCAGGGCGAGGGTTAAGGTGCCGGCGACAGATCGCTGCACAAACGTTCGGCGGTCCATCAGTTGGTCAGTATTCATAGGGATTATGGGTTATTTGCCGCCCTCCGGGATCGTCTGAAGCACGTATTTATTCAGTTCCTTGGCCGTCCACGGAATCACACGGCCCTGCGACGTGACGCGGGTTGTGCCTACGACCCGCTTGCCGATTGGCCCCGCCTGATTGCCCCACTCGTTGCGGATGTACATCAGAATGGCGGTAATCGACGCGTCGTCCATCGTCGAATGAGCGGGCATCACCGGCAGAATGTCGGGGGTGTTGTAGACCTTACCCGCCACATCGACCGGCCCTTCCATGCCGTGCAACAGGATGAGTGCCAGCCGCTTGCCGTCGCCGAGCACCCAGTCGGAGCCGATCAGGGGTGGGGCAAATCGGGCCATGCCGTGACCATCCGTCCCGTGGCAACCGGAGCAGGTGTTCAGGTAAAGCTGTCGACCCGACGCGAACAGTTTCTGTTCGTCAGCACTCAGTGGATTGGCTTTGGCCACGGCATTCTGATCGACCACATGACCCGGCCACTCGAACAGCGACGATACGGCCGCCAGCTTGGACGGGTCAATCAAACCGGCAGACAGGGTCAGGATGCGGGGGGCTGCGGCCAGGTGTACGGGCGTCAGCTTCCCCGTGCTCGCCCCGATGGATAGCCCCGCGACCACCGCTTTCTGTTGCCAGCCGAGCGTACCGGTGTTGGCATTCAGCAGGGTTAGCAGGGCCGTTAACTCAGCGGGGTTATGTTTCCGAACGATGGCGGTAGTCAGCATTTCCACGAAAATCTCCTTCGCCGGTTCCGCCGTTTGCCAGTTCGGGGCTTTCCACAGCCGCTGCAAAAAGGTAAATTCTTCGTCCTGCAAACTGCTCAGTACGGCATCGCGGATCAACGGCGACGCGCCATATCGTCCGGTAAGGTCAGCCAGCAGGGGTTGCGAGGCATCGCTGTCGAGTACCTGAGCCGTTAATGCCATCTGCAACGCCTGTTCGCCCGTTGCTTTCGCCGATTGAGCCAGCAGGGCCTTTCCCAGCGTTGTTCGAACGGTTTTATCCGCTTTGGCAAACGGTTCCAGCAAGCGCAATGCCGTCGCCTGGATGAGTGCGTTTGGGTCCGACACCAACGGCAACAGCACGTCCGGCTGACTCAGGGCCAACCCATCCGATGTCCACAAGGCGTGAAATCGCGCCAACGGATTTGTCCCTTGCCGGGCGAGATCCGTTAGGGCCAATTGAACCGTTTTATCACCGCGCTCAACCAACAGCCGCTGGGCCATGTCGCGGTACCAGCCGTCCGGGTTTGACAGGTGACCGACTAATTCGGCGGAGGAGGCCGCTGACAATTTCGTCGGTTTCGTCGGTTTCCAGTTCTGCGGGACAATCCGCCAGATGCGGCCCCGGTTAACGGGTAGTACTAATTTCCGGGCCAGCGTCTGCTCTTTCAGATAAGGCGTGATGTAGGCACTGTGCTGAATCAGGCCCCGGTAAATATCGGCGACGTACAAGGCTCCGTCGGGTCCCGTGGCCAGGTTCACCGGCCGGAACCGCTCATCCGTTGAGGCCAGAAACTCCTGGCCCGGATGCGGGTCACGCGCTGTCACCTGCGACCCGTTTTCGGTCAGTACGTTGCGCTTGACGAGATTACCGGCGGGTTCACAGACGAAAACGTTGCCCGCAAATTCACCGGGCAGGGCCGTTCCCCGGTAAACGAGGGGCGAACAGGCAGCCGTAAATTCCAGCAGCCGACCGTCTTTGTTGAGCGTGCCGGGTATGTAACCCCGGTTAACGGCCGGGTTGGGCCGGATGGGGTACACGCGCCGGTCGATGGTCAGGCCTTGGTCGATGCCTGCCGTAGCGGTATGGTGTTTGTTGCGCGAGAGGTAATTGGGCGGCACCAGATCGGCGTGGAGTTGCGACCAGTTGTAGTTGTACACTAACCGTCCTTTGTCGTCGTGGCTCATGCCCCACTGCCCCCGAAACTCGGTGCTGTCACGCTGCCAGACTCCGTTGACGAGGTGATACCGGAAGCGGGATTTAGCATTGTAATACCAGTTGTCCATGCTCCGCCAAAGGCCGTTTCCGGCGTGTTCGGGCAGCGCACTCCCCGCGTAATCCTTGTCGATCAGGGTTTTGCGCGGTCCGCCGTTGCGGTCGGCCTTCAGGTTGCCGTTACGGTCTTCGGTGAGCCACAGGGCACCGTTTTCAGCTATTAATGCCCCGCCCGGTACAAGGGCCAGCGCCCGGGGCATCACTAAACTATCAAGGTAAACCGTGCTTTTGTCCATTTGCCCGTCGCCGTTGGTATCTTCCAGCACGGACACCCGGCCAACCGGCTTGTTTTCACCGGTACCGTCGATGGTGGGCATGAACCCACGCATCTCGACTACCCACAACCGGCCATCGGCGTCGAAGGTCATCACCACCGGGTCCTGCACCATCGGTTCGGATGCTACGAGTTGCACTTTAAGGACCGGCTCGACCTGAAATGTTGCCTGTTCGTCGGCGGGGGTTCGGGCGGGCGACGGGTCACTATCCAGCGGGTTGCGCAAACCCATTGTCAGGCTCAGCAGACCAGCGGCCAGCAGACCAACCCTATAAACAGACGTAGCCATGTGACACAGTTTGAGTGAATTAACCGGCAATTGTCGGGATAACTTCGTTTGTGGTAAAAAAGCCTGTCCGGTTTGGCAAATACTCCTGCCGCGTTTATAAATTTCAGAACGTAGCAGGAGATTGGGCAGAGTGCTCATCTTTGCCCTGAAAATGCAGTTCTCCCGACCATGAAAATCTATAAAACTACCAGCGGTATTGTGCTGGAAAAGGAAGGCGTTATCAAGCAGTCAGCCCAAACCGACTGGGATGCCTATATCAACCGCGACGACCTGTTCGACTGGGCGATGGCCGACTTTAATGATCCGCAAACCGACGCGAAACCAACCGACTGGCTGGCCGGTCAAACGCTGCTGCCACCCATCCAGCAACAGGAAATCTGGGCGTCGGGGGTGACGTACCTCCGCAGCCGGGACGCCCGGATGGAAGAATCAAAAACGGCCGGAGGGGACACCTTCTATGACAAAGTGTACGAAGCCGAGCGGCCGGAACTGTTTTTTAAAGCTACCGCCAGCCGTACCGTTGGCACCAACGATTTTGTCCGAATTCGCAGGGATTCCACCTGGGATGTACCCGAACCGGAACTGACCCTGTTCATCACGGCGAAGGGCCGGATTGCGGGCTATACGGTGGGCAACGACATGAGTTCGCGCAGCATCGAGGGCGAAAATCCGCTGTACCTGCCGCAGGCCAAAAGCTACGACCGCTGCGCGGGTTTGGGTCCGGGCCTGTTCGTCTCCGAAACGCCCATTGATCCGGCGACGCTTATTTCATTAGCCATCAATCGGGACGGTCAACCGGCTTTTTCGGCCCAAATCGCGATCAGCCAGATGAAACGACAGCATCAGGAATTAGTGGATTACCTGTTCCGGGAGTGCAGTTTCCCGCACGGTGTCTTTCTGATGACGGGCACCGGTATTGTGCCGCCCAACAGCTTTACGTTGCAATCGGGCGATGAAATTTTGATTACCATTGACAGAATAGGAACGCTTAGAAACGTAGTCGAATAATGACGATCACCGGACATCAACTCATTGGCAATACCGTATCCCGGACGGGAACGCAAGCCTTCACGGGCTACAACCGCCTGACCAACGAACCCCTCGAACCGCCTTTTTATGAAGCGACGCCCGCCGAAATAGACCAGGCCGTAGCGCTGGCCGACGAAGCGTTCTGGATCTACCGCAAAAAAAGCGGACCCGAACGGGCGGCTTTTCTCGATGCCATCGCGGAGGAAATACTGGCATTAGGCGATCAGCTTATTCAAACCGCCATGCAGGAATCGGCCCTGCCCGAAGGCCGGTTGCTGGGCGAACGCGGCCGAACCGTTGGCCAACTGAAACTCTTTGCCGACTTCATCCGCGACAACGCCTGGGTGCGGCCCATCGTTGACCCCGCCCAGCCCGACCGCACGCCCTTGCCCCGCCCGGAACTGCGGCAACAGCAGATGGCCCTGGGGCCGGTGGCCGTTTTTGGGGCCAGTAACTTCCCGTTCGCTTTTTCGGTGGCCGGGGGCGATACCGTATCCGCGCTGGCGGCTGGCTGTCCGGTGGTGTTCAAAGCGCATCCGGCCCACCCCACAACCTGCGAATTGGTCGGCACGGCCATCCTGAAAGCCGCCCAACGCACCGGAATGCCGGCAGGGGTTTTCTCGATGGTACACGGCATTTCGCATCCTGTAGGCGAATCGCTGGTGGGCCATCCGCTGATTAAAGCCGTTGGGTTTACCGGGTCGTACCGGGGTGGCAAAGCCCTGTACGATCTGGCCGTCCGGCGCGACGAGCCGATTCCGGTCTATGCCGAAATGGGCAGTACCAACCCGGTCTTTTTTCTGCCCGGTGCGCTGGCCCAAAACGCAGCCACGCTGGCGACGGCCTTTGCCGGGTCGATCACGCTGGGCATGGGTCAGTTTTGTACCAATCCGGGGCTGTTCGTGATTCCGAACGACCAAACCCCGTTTGCCGAACAGGTCGCCGACAAACTGAATCAGGCCACGGTAAGTCCACTGTTGACCGAAGGTATCCAGAAAGCGTATTTGCAGGGGATTGCGCAGCAGCAACTCGCCCACGGCACGACCGTCCTGACCGACTGGAACGCCGAATCCGTTCGGCCGCATTTGTTGCTGACCACCGTTGGCCAGACGGTGCAGCACCCCGAACTGACCGAAGAAGTGTTTGGCCCCTCCACCGTGGGCGTCGTTGCCGAATCGAAGGCGGACATGCTGGCCTTTGCCCGGAACCTGCGTGGTCACTTAACCGCTACCATCCACGGTACCGAAGCGGATTTAGCCGAATATGAAGAGTTAGTGGACATTTTAACCACCAAAGTCGGGCGGATTCTGTTCAACGGCTTTCCGACCGGTGTGGAAGTCAGTCACGCGATGGTACACGGCGGCCCGTTCCCGGCCACGACCGATTCGCGCACCACGTCGGTCGGCACCACGGCCATTTACCGGTTCACGCGGCCCGTCTGTTTTCAGGATTTCCCCGCCAGTGCCCTCCCCGCCGAGCTGCGGTAGGTGCGTCAATACCCGCAACGAAGCGAGTGAAAAAAGTTGTTTGAGTTGGTCCCGTCAAGCCCTGTAGGGGCGACGTGTTAATAGAAAATGATGCATTCAATTGTTTCAAGCACCGTAGGTGCGGCCTAATCCCAGGCATATAGGCCGCACCCACGGCGCTTGAAATAGGTCAACGTCCTGTGTTCTAACGTCCCCGGTTCTATTGATAGACCACCCCTAAGGGGTTGACGGGACCAACTCGAACAACTTCTAAAACGGCCGATCTGGCGGTAATCATACGCATTGATCGCTCGCGCTGTTGGTTCATAACCCCTTCCAGCCGCTCATCAATACCCCTGCACAGCCGGGTATCGCCGTAACCAATCATCCGATTTCGGTTCGCTACTGTCCCGTTCCCCGTACCTTTGACGGGTCAATCTGACACAATCTCCACTCCGATGTAAGCGATCCGCTGCTATCTTCTCTCCTGCTTACCGCCCTTTCGGCACTATGGACTGAACGTGTCCGATTCTCACGTTTTCATTTTTCTTAACCATCAAACACCGTTTCATCATGGACTTTTTACCGTTTATGTCAACCTGGTCATGGTTGATTGTCGTTATCGTCGCGGTTATACTCTACCGCTGGGTACTGCGCTTTTTGTTCGGCATGGTCATCGTGCCCGAAGACCGGATTGGCTTGGTTACCAAGAAGTTTGCGCTGGTCGGCACCGACCGGAGCCTGCCCGATGGCCGCATTATTGCCACCAAAGGCGAGGCTGGCTACCAGGCCCGGACGCTGGCACCGGGGCTGTACTGGTGGATGTGGCCCTGGCAGTACGGCATTGTCATGCAGCCTTTTTTTGTCGTGCCGGAAGGTAAAATCGGCCTTGTCCTGTCTAACGACGGCACCGAACTGCCCACCGGTAACATTCTGGCCCGGCGCGTACCGTCCGACAACTTTCAGGATACCGTCCAGTTTCTGGAGAGTGGCGGGCAGAAGGGTCGCCAAACGTCGGTGATGACGCCGGGTACGTACCGCATCAATCCGTACGCCTTCACGGTGACGATTGCCGACATGACCGTTGTCCGCGAGAGCATGGTTGGCATCATCACCACGCTCGACGGGGCACCGTTACCAGCAGGTCAGATTGCGGGTAAGAACGTCGAAGGCCATAACAATTTCCAGAACGTCGATTTGTTCTTGCAGAACGGCGGGAACCGGGGGCTACAGCCGCAGGTGGTGCTGGCGGGGTCGTACTACATCAACCCCTGGGCCGTTCAGATCGAAGAAATTCCGATGACCGAAGTGCCCATTGGTCATGTCGGCGTGGTGATCTCGTACATCGGCGAAGATGGCGAAGACCTGTCCGGCGTGGCGTTCAAGCACGGCAACATCGTTCAGCGGGGATTCCGGGGCGTCTGGATGGAGCCGCTGGGACCGGGCAAATACCCGATCAACACCTTCACGATGAAGGTCGAAGGGGTGCCCACCACGAACTTGGTGCTGAACTGGGCCAATGCCCGCACCGAAGCGCATAACCTGGACCGTAACCTGTCGACGATTACGGTCCGCTCGAAAGACGGTTTCCCGTTTAACCTCGACGTGGCCCAGATCATCCACATTCCGTCCGTGGAGGCTCCGAAGGTGATTGCCCGCTTCGGCAGCATGACCAACTTAGTGTCGCAGGTGCTGGAGCCGACCATCGGTAACTACTTCCGCAACTCGGCGCAGGATTCCGACGTGATTGCGTTCTTGAGTACCCGGAAAGAACGGCAGGAAGCCGCCCGCGAACACATTCAGGCGGTACTGGAAATCTACAACGTCATCGCCGTCGATACGCTTATCGGCGACATTGTACCGCCCGACAGCCTGATGAAAACCCTGACCGACCGGAAAATTGCGCAGGAAGAAGAGAAAACGTACGATACGCAGCGGATGGCGCAGGAAAAACGGCAGGGCATGGAGCGGGAAACTGCCTTAGCCGACATTCAGCGCGAGGTGGTGAAAGCGCAGCAGAGCGTTGAGATTGCCCAGCGCACGGCCGATGCCGCCGTGAAAAAGTCGGAAGGCGAAGCCCGCAGCCTGAAACTACAGGTCGGGGCTGAATCGGAAGCGACCAAGACCCGCGCTGAGGCCAACGCCGAAGCCCGTCGTCGGCAGGCGGCTGCGGATGCCGACGCTACCAAACTCACCGCCGATGCCGAAGCCGAGCGCATTGCCAAAACGGGTACGGCCGAAGCCGAGAAGATTCTGGCCATTGGCCGGTCGACCGCCGAGGCTTACGAGTTGCAGGTAAAAGCGATGGGCGAAGAGAACTTCACCCGGTTCAAGATCACCGAAGAGATTGGCCGGGGCCACATCCGCGTCATCCCCGACATCGTCATCAACGGGTCGGGTAGTGGCACCGACGGGTCGATGAATGGGTTGATGGGGCTGAAACTACTCGAACAGATCGAGGAGCGCAAGACTGGACAACCCACGAAAATTGTAGACGTGACGAAGCCCATCGACAACGACCCGGCCAGGTAAGGCGCACTGCACGAAACCCGCCCGACACAGTTCTGTGCCGGGCGGGTTTGTCTGTGAGGAAGTTGTTTAGGGTGCTGGGAAATTACGAAAGCAGGCATCATGCGCAGGTAGCCATCCGCCAAACGGGATACGTCAACAGCTTCGTCACCAACTTATAGTTTTTCCTGCCGCTTCGCGTGATTTATTCGCTTCTGCGCTTCCTGTAACTCCGCTGCGGTAAACAGCGTACACCAGGGTTCCTGTAGTACCAGGGCTTCGTATGACAGGTCAACCCGATTATAGGCCGTCAGGTGTTCCATGCCCTGCGATGTTGTTTTTGTCGGCAGTAGCCAGGATTTTGCGGCTGCTAAACCGCCCTGTCTTACGACCTTTTGCCTGTACCGTTTTGCCCAGTATTTCGTTTCCTTACCTATCTGGAAATAGACGTTTAGCATAGCTTCGTAAAATTGATCTTCAATGGCCGTGTTCATGATATTCTTTACGTTTAGTTGGTCTCGTTTTAGTTGGCTTTACCCCCAACCCCTAAAGGGGGCTTTACGGAGTTAGCTACCGGTATCTAATCCAGTAAAGTCCCCCTCAGGGGCGGTCCGCCGATGCGGTTAGGGGTTATATACCCAATCACCCCGCATACGTGCCCGCCGGGGTGAGCCGCAGCAACGCCAGGGCCGTTAACGTATCCAGCAGGGGCTTTACCTTGTCGACCTTTGTCCGTTTGAAACGGGCCGCCACCTCCGATGCCGTGAGCGGCTGACCACCCTGCTGCACCAGATTCCGCACGGCTTGCATTTGCTGCGCCAGTTCTTTGGGCCACTCCACCGGTTCGGCGGCTGCCGCGACGGGGGGTGCGGCTACGTCCGTACTGCCCAGGTCAATGCCCATCTGCTGTTGCGGTCCGCCGTTCCGGCCAGTCGGACCGCCGAACCGCTGATACGCTAGCCGCAAATACCGGATGGTACCCGCCTGTTCTTCGCGGGCGCGTTCCTGATTCAGGGCCACTAAGCGGGTCAGGATATCGGCTGCGGGTAGGCCATCCGGCCAGCCGTAGGCATCGGCGACGGCCGCGTCGAGTTGCTGATGCAGACTCAGCACGACCGACGCCAAACCCTGCTGATTGATGGTCTGGTCTTTGGCTGTCAGTGGCTCACCGGCTCGTAATTTCTCCACGACGTTGTAGAGATCGGTGAGGGTGAGCGTGGCGTGTTGGGCCTGCTGCCGTTTGCGGTGCGCGTCCAACTGCTCGGCTACTTCGCGGATGCGGGCCTGCTGATCGGGCGTTGCATCGGGGAAAGGGAATGGTTGAAAGCAACGGGAGCTATCATATACGGGGTCGTTGCCAACTCCCAAGTTCCCTCCAGAGGCCAACACCCAAAAAGTATGTATTTTGCTAGAAACAACTCCGAGAAAATAGGCATCATCCGACGCAATCACAATTTGCTTATCATCAGGCAAAACACCCTTTCGCTGAAACGTGAAGAATCGGTGTTTAGCGACTCTGGGGCCTACTATGTAGCGTTGAAGATTAGAAAAAGCAGGTCTAAACGTTGCTCGTGCTTCGCCAAATATCCACCAGTTTTTTCTGTAAGATGCACGATTATTTTGGTCGCGTTCTGGCTTGACATTTTCTAATAAATGTTGATAGGCAGTTGGAAACGACAAGAGTACATCTGATTCGCTTAACCCAAAGAAGTCGATACCAAATACGCCACGGGGAACATCCGTTAAATCTCGACCATTTCGGTATGGCAGAATGTGATTTTCAAGTCCAGCGATAGTACCTAAGCCCAAATCATAAGCTTTTTTTGGATCGATTATAAATCCGCTACCCATAGGTTGCATTCCTCGATTGCAAAGCCCCTGATTTGATTTCAAAGGACGGGCACTGTCCAAATCCGCACCAATAGTCAAATCGGGTAAAATTCGCCCCTGTTCTTCTGTGAAAGACACTTCGGCCGCGTCTTCGCCCGTCGGGACGGTTTCCGTCTTCACAGTTAGTAGGTGCCGCTATTGGGCACCTACTAACTGTGAAGACGGAATGTTTTCGGCCACGGTCATGGCAATTCGCACGGCGGCACCATCGCCACTGTCAACCCACGGATGGTCAGGAATAGCAAATTTTAAGGCCAGCGCGGGGGTATCGCCTTCCAGAAACGGCTGTATCACCCGCCGGTTAAAGGTCTGTTTCAGGCTATTCGTCGTGATAAAACCAAAGCGTTCGGCGGAGTTGTTTTTTACGGCTTCGGCGGCATTGTACCACCAATACATGACCAGGTCGGCCGAGTCCGGCACTTTGCCTTTGTAGGCTTTCCGCAGGGCTTCGGTGTAGCCATCGCCCAGCGCATCACGCATCCGGGCCGGTCCCACAAACGGCGGATTGCCGATAATGAAATCGGCGTCGGGCCATTCGGCGGGCTTAGGGTTTGGGTAGTCGTAAACGGTAATTCGGGCGGTTTCGTCGGGTACGGGCTGACCGGTTACGGGGTGTAATTTGGTCGTGATGCCGTCCCACCGCGTAACGGGTTGTCCGCTGGCATCGAGCCGGGGCACGGGCGGGCCATGCTGCAAAGCCGCGTCCTGCTGACGGATGTTTTCGTACTCATCCAGCAGGGGTTCGCGCAGTTCGCTGATGCCGTAGGTGCGCAGGTGCCATTGCAGGTAGCCGATTTTGAGCACCACGTCGGCAATAGCCGCTGCGCGGGGATTCAGCTCCAACCCCAGCAGTTGGCGGGGCGACACGGTGGTGCCCCCGCCGAGTTCGAGCACCGCCGTTTGGCCGTAGGAGTTAATCGCGGCCAATACTTCACCCTCCAAGCGTTTGAGGTGTTCGAGGGTGACGTACAGGAAGTTACCCGATCCGCAGGCCGGGTCCAGAATGCGCAGGGCCGTCAGCCGGGACAGAAACCGGAGCAGTTCGGCGCGGGCGTCTTTGGGTTTATCCGCCTGCAGCAGCAGGGCAGCCGCAGCCTGGGCTGTGGTCCATTCCCGGCGCAGCGGCTCAATCACCGTCGGCAGCACGAGCCGCTCCACGTACCGGCGCGGGGTGTAGTGCGCCCCCAGACTGTGGCGTTCGCGGGGGTCGAGGGCGCGTTCGAGCAGGGTGCCGAAAATGGCCGGTTCCACGGCGGTCCAGTCCGATTCGGCCGCTTTGAGCAGCAGTTCCATCTGTGCGGCCGTGAGCGGCAAGGCCCGCGCATCGTGAAACAGTTTGCCGTTGAAGCGTCGCAGCTTGGTTTTCAGTTCCGACGAAAAGCCACCCGTATCCATCTTTTGCCACAGGCTTTGCAGCACCTCGGGCAGGTAGGGCAGCAGGTCGGGCGCGGCATATTGGCGCAGCATCCCGGTAAACGACTCCTTCGGAATCAGGCCCACGTCTTCGGAAAACATGGTGAACAGGCAGCGCATCAGAAACTGCGCCACCAGATCGGGCGAATGGCCCGGCTGGTTGGCCCCGCCCCGTTCGAGTTGGGCCGATACCCCCGCCAGGTACCCGGCCAGTTCGCGGGTGACGCGGGCCGCGTGGCGGCTGGGGTCGAGGTCGGCGGGGTCCAGAAAGAGTTGCCGCAGCATCGCCGGCGTGTCGTCGTGGGCTAAGGCCGACAGGGGCAGGCGGTAGCGGGTCTGGTCGGGGTAGGGCACAAACGAATCGCCGACGCCGGTAAAGTTGCTGTACACGTCGATGCAGTAGCCCACATC
>JBBQLG010000155.1:0-13953 GCA_038327655.1 Cytophagales bacterium | reverse complement strand
TTCGAGGTCATTCCGGGGTAAAACGCTGTTTTCGGTCGTAAAGACCAGTATGGCATCGGCAACCCGAAACCGAATCGCGACAAAGCACGGATGCTGCATACTGATGCCGTATTTAAACGCATTTTCGATGAGCGGATTCAGCAGCAGCGGCACAATATGAGCGGGCTTTTCGTCCCAGTCAATCTCGGTGGTGATGCGGATGTTGTCGCGGTCGGGTACCCGCAGTTGCTGCAACCGCAGGTAGTCACGGATAAAGCCAATCTCACGGGCAATGTCGGTTGTCTGGTTGCGCGACTCTTCGAGCACGTACTGCATGATGCCCGTCAGTTGGTCGAGGCTCTGTATGGTGCGGGGCAGGTTTTCGGCGACGGCGGTTTCGTGCAGGCCCTGCAACGCATGAAACAGAAAGGGCGGGTTCACCTGGGCTTTCAGGGCATCGAGTTCGGCCTGTCGTTTGGCCTGCGCCAGGTCCCGGTCTTCGCGCTGCCGTTCGCGGAGGTGGATAACCATCGAGTAACCAACCAGATAACCCACCGTTAGGACCGGAAAGAAATTGACTATCCCCGCGCGGGCCGCCTGTTTGCCGAAAGTAGTCAAACTGATACTGAGCAGAAACATAAAAAGAATGATCAGGCTGAAGGCGTACCCCCATTTCCCCCCGCTACCCGACGACAGCAACACCTGCCGGGTAACGTACCAGTACTGATAATGCCCAATGCCGGACAGGATGAGCAGACAGGGCAACAGGATCCGGAAAAACACACCGACTAACACGGCAGTCTGCCGACCGGCCTCGTACCCTACGGAGAAGCCTTTGTTAAACGTGCCCCCTGCGGTACGCGCCTTCCGTGCGGCCTCGCCAATCAGTTCGTAATAGCGGCCAAGGCTACTTTCCAGTGATTGCTGATGCCACCCCATCCCCAGCCATACCACACCAATGGCTATCAGAATCAGCGGCCAGTAGCGAACCCAGACGGGTCGGCATTGGTCAAACCATCGGTTCAGTCGCTGGCGCAGGAGTGGCTGATCGGTGAGGGGCACGGTCGTGTTCATGGTTATTTGGTCAGCGAAGGTAAAACGATTCCGGTACGGCAGTACACCGCAGGCTGTCTGTTGCTAAAATCAGGATCAGTGCATCAGCAGGTAAGCCACCGTCAGGCTGGCGGGTACGGCATTCCAGAGCGCGTGGAGGGCAATGCTGTACCAGATGCCGTAACGCATGCGGACGTAGCCGAGGTAAAAGCCACTGAACAACTGCGGCAGGGTCAGCACCGGGGCCAGCAGGTAATGCCAGACGGTGAGGTGGTGAAAATTGCTCAGATGCACCAGACCAAAGCTAATCGCAACGAGGTAAAAAATCAGCCCGAAGTGCCGTTGCCAGAACTGTTGCAGCCGGGCCAGCCGCCGGGGTGATCTGAACAACGCATAGATCAATCCCGGCACCCCGACTAAACTCCCCAGGGCCAGCGGCAGGTAAGCCGTGTGGTACATCGCCCAGCCGTCCATCGTATGCCCGGCCACGTAAAACGTGATGAGGAACGCCACGAGGACTAACCGACCGACAGTTGGTTTAAGCATTCCCCGAAACAGGCTCTCTTCCAGCAGCGGAGCCAGCACGACCACCGCCAGCACCAACCCCCACCCGTTGAGGTGCAGACTGTGATCGAAACTCAGGTGCGTGTAGCGGGCCACTATCATTTGCACAATAGCCGCCAGAATGGCTAAGCTGAAGCCAATTTTGGCTTTCGCCCACCAGAGTTGACCGATCAGCCGCAACCGGTCGGGCCAGGGCGCGTCGGGCTGTTCAACGGCAATGTACTGTGGCTGACGGATGTACGTTAAAAAATCGGCAACATGGAAGCGGGTGGTGTTCATGGCAAGGGGTTGTTTAGGAACGGGTTGAGGTTTGTTTCAGCCCTACTATCCGTCCACGACTTTAGTCGTAGGGGCGGGCGGAGGTTAACAAGGGTTGAAATCAGTTCAGTTTGGCCAGCGTGTCAGCGGGCATTACCGCACTGACGGGGCTACCGGCGGGTCTATTTCCGGCTGGCAGGTTTCCGACCGAACTACTCCGGCCTTCAGGCTGAACAGCAGCCCCCGGCGTACCAAACTGGCTTACTGTAGCCGGTGTATCGGTCGTGCGGACGTCGACCCGGTACTGCGTGGTATCCCCGGCAGAGGTGGTCATTGGCGAATGCGTTACCGGGCGGGGGGCCACTCCGTCGGTCGAATGGCAGGCGGTCATCAGGGATACGAAAGCAAGGGCGGAGATAAGGATGGTTTTCATGATAAAGGATGGTTTAAAAGTTGTGTCTGATTCGGGAGCGTCGGCGGTGTTGCCGTTTTGTTGAATCAAATGTAGCGCGGCACCCAACCGGCACGAAACCGGTGGGACAAGCCAACGGGACTATGGGCTGAAACCACTCAATCATGGGATGATGCAGAAACGGAGGACGAAAAATCAGGGCGATTCCAACCATTACTCCGGTCAGAGAGTCCTGTCCAAAAACAAGCTTCAACTCAATGAAACAGGTATTATGGATGGTCATGCTGATGACCGGCAGTATTGCAGCCTACGGGCAGCACACGGAGTTCTCCGTTCAGGCGGGCAGCGGGTTATTTTCGTATAGAGGGCCGGGTGCGGTGCGCGAAACGACCCTTCTACTATTAGGTGGAGGAGCACCTGTTCTTACTAATCCGTACAGTAATAACAGCGGGTTCTCATATAGCCTGGCCGGGCAGGTCAATCGAATTACGAAGAGTCGATTTACGTTCGGCATTCAGGCGGGGTACGAGTCATTGGCAAGCCGAACGACCGACATTCTATCCATTTATGGCGTTGACAATGCCCTCATTGTTAAAACGGCTGGTTATGCCACTCTGCGAAACCAATGTGTTAACCTGCATCCCTTCGTTGGAAAGCGATTTGGCAACGAGCGTATTAGTCTCGATTTAACGGCAGGCACTGACCTGGGTTTCGTCCTATCGAGTCACGAACGCAGTGAACTCAACGGCATCAGTGGCTATTACACCGCCACGGACAGAGACCAACGGCACCCCGCCATTGACATCCGTCCGCGCCTGAATCTTACCGGCTACTACCGGGCGTTTGGCTTGAGTCTGGGCTACTCACACGGCCTGACCAACTATGCCAGCAGCCCATTCGATAACAACAAAATTTACACCCGGATGTGGCGCGTCGGCGTGGTGTACCGGCTGGGCGGGCGGGTGTAAACCGGCTACGCAAAACCCGTATGCTCCGGATTAGGGTAGTCAATAACAGGAGAATCTCCTGGTACAACCTGAAAACGGGCTGCGCAGGATCTGGCGCAGCCCGTTTTCATGTTGCAGGCCCTCAGGATGATTTCGTCGGTACACGGTGCTGCCCAGATCACTAATTTTCGTATCTGAAATCCCTGGCTGTCGACGATTCACAAACAGGGAAACTCACGAAAGTGAGGTGGGGTCGGTTTGGCCGGACACTTTTTTTATGAATTGATTGCTGCTATCAGCCGCAAAAACAGTTCGGAAACCAGACCGATTGACGGTTAATGGCCTGTTTTTGTTAGTTATAGCCGGTTGGGAGATACCGGTCAGTGATGGAGAATGCCCCTCGGCGGTGCCCTGACGGATTTTGTATTGGGGTAGCCGGGAGTGCAGGACCACGCGGTGCTGCTTTTTTTCCGGGGCGGCCCTTACCCGTGACCGCCTGTAGTGCTTCACAAGCCTTAACCGCTTTCGCCGTGCACCAGACCGAAACCATTCTTTCGGACGGTTGCTCTGGTTCGCTCCTGCGAACTGGCGTATGGCGTTATGTGGTGAAGGGATGCTTATCCTGTCGGGGCGGCAATGGTTGCTGATTAACTAAGCGGTAGCGGGCTGTGAACCGGGATTCGCCGGCTATTACACGAAACAGGGCCGAAGCAACTGCCCCGGTCCTGTTTTCTACAAAGGCCCTGTTTTCTACAAAACCGTTTATTTGATCGGCTTCCCGTCAACGCTGAACAGCAGGTCTTTGCCCCCGACTTCAGCTTCGTATTTCTTTACACCGGCCGCATCCACAATCATAGCCGCTTCCCTGATCTTCTTGCCCGGCATTTGCTTCGCTACGTAGTCCCGGACGGTAGCGGGCAGTTCGGTCACGGCAATATCCGTTTCGGTCTCTTTAAGTTGCCCCTTCGTGTCGAAGAGCAAGGACATGGCCTTCCTGTTCTCGGTAAAACTGGCTTCGTAGCCGCCATCCTCTTTGTCCCACTTGAGGCCCGTAGCGTGGGGATACAATTTAGCAAACGTCGTTTTGGCCGCAGTCGGCACTCCTCCACTCTGGGCATAAATCACATTGCCGAGGGTAAACATACCCAACAGGCCGGTTAACAGGTACTTCTTCATGAGTAGTTGTAGTTATGTGGTTAATTGGTTAACCGGATCAAATGTATAGTCCGATTATGGAGTTGGTCTGGAGTGGGTAATGTACAGGCACGAAGAACGTTTACGGCGCGTGTTCCGCGTATCAACCGCTTCTGCTGTCACCGCAATTTGCCTGTAACACACACGCTACAGCCTGTCCAGTGGATGGCGGTTTCGTTGCCACTCGGTCAGCACGATGCCCACAATCAGCCAGCCAAGACCCAGCAGATAACCACCCAGCACATCACTCAGGAAATGAACCCCTAAATAAATCCGGCTGAACCCCACGGCCAGAATTAAGCCAACGGCACCGATTCCCACCATAACCCGCCCGGTTGTCGTGCGGAATCGGCGAATCGACCAGTACGCCAGCAGGCCGTAAAGGATCATGGCACTCGCCGAGTGGCCACTGGGAAATGAATAGCCGGTTTCGGGATAATAGGCCACCCGCAGCGGGCGGGGTCGCTGGAAGGTGCGCTTGCCAGCCAGTACCAGCAGCGATACGCCACCCAGCATAAGCCACAGAATAACCGCGTGGCGCCGTCGGCGGTACCAAAACAGGACGCCCGAACCAAGCAGGGTTACGCCAATGGTCATGTAGAACGAACCAAACCAGGTGATGAGATAGAATAGCTGGCTTAGCTGACTCGTGCGGCCCCGAAACAGCCAGCGGGTAAATTGGGCATCAACCAGCACCATCGGCTCCGCATTCACGATGTTTTCGGCTACTTCGGATAGGATCATACCCGTCGCGAGCAGCAACCCGATCAGCCCCGTCAGGGGTAGGCCATTGAATTGATCAGTTGTCAGCCGCCGGGCCAGCCAGCGCGTGGCTCCCGGATAGCGGTTGGCCAGCCGTCCGAAACGGCGGTGTAGCCCGGTAGTAATCTGGTTAATAGTCATCCGATGAGATAGTCTGTTCGCGGCTGATTCCCGTCATTTTGAACACGGTGATTAATAGCCGGTAAAGCTAAACCAAAAGCTCATCGGTCAGAACTGACCGGCTACCGTTCATCCATAGAGTCTACTCCAGTATTTCTCCTGATTCTACGACTATTTTGAGGTCATGAAGCTGCTGTTGATCGAAGACGAACCCGACCTGTCCGGAGATATGCTGGCCTACCTGAGCCAGGAAGGCTACCGCTGCGAACTGGCCCCGACCTTCACCACAGCCGCCGAGAAAATCGTGCTCTACGAGTATGACTGCGTCATCGTGGACATCACCCTGCCCGGCGGCAATGGTCTCGATCTGGTACGAACGCTCAAGAAAATGGATACCCAAACGGGCGTCATTATCATCTCCGCCAAAGACGCGCTGACCGATAAAGTGACCGGCCTCCAACTCGGTGCCGACGATTACCTGACCAAACCCTTTCACCTGGCCGAACTCAGTGCGCGGCTCCAGTCGGTGATCCGACGGCGGCATTTTGGCGGACGCAACGAAATTACCGTGCACGGGATGACCATCCGCCCCACTGCCCTGGAAGTACGCATCAACGATGAACCACTCGAGCTGACCCGTAAAGAATACGACCTGCTGCTGTTTCTGGTGGCTAATCCAGGCCGGGTGCTGACCAAAGAAGCCATTGCCGAACACCTCTGGGGCGATAACATGGACCAGGCCGATTCGCTCGACATTATTTATACCCACGTCAAAAACCTGCGCCGGAAAATCAACGAACGGGGCCAGACCGATGGCATCAAAACGGTGTATGGACTGGGCTACAAATTCGATCCGGCATGAAATTACTGGACCGTACCCTGCGTACCTACCTGCTGTACTCGGCCCTGGTTATGCTGATCAGTGCCCCCGTGTTTTATCTCGTCATGCGGCAACTGTTTGTCGACGATGTGGACGAAAAACTGCGACAACGCCAACAAACCATGCAACAGCAGATCAATCGCTTTACCAGCCGCCAGGCCTGGCTGAACTGGCGCGATCTGGAAGGCAATACGCGGCTGCTACCCATAACGGCCCGCACGCTCCCGCACGACACCATTTATGAACGGGTTTACGCCGAACGAGCGGAAACCGGCGAAACCGAAGCCGAACCCTTCCGCGAACTCTCGGCCCGGCTGACTTACCGGGGCCAGCCGCTCCGGCTTCTTACCCGGATCTCGCTGGTCGAGCAGGAAGATCTGCTGGGGGCCGTAGTGCAGGTACAAACCGGTTTACTGCTATTGCTACTGCTGGGGCTATTGCTGGTAAACCGCTATACCGCCCGGCGGCTCTGGCAACCCTTTTACAACACCCTGGAACGACTGCATCAGTACGGAGTCGATCAGAATGAGCCGCTAAACCTCGCTCCGTCGGGCACGGCCGAGTTTGCCGAACTAAACCAGACGCTCAACGAACTGACCCGGCGCAGCCACCAGACTTTTACCGATCAGAAAGAGTTTACCGAGAATGCGGCCCACGAAATGCAGACGCCCGTGGCCATTTTGCAAACCCGGCTCGAACGCCTGTCCCAGACCCAGCCCCTGACGCCCGAACAGGCCGACCTGATCGGCTCGCTCAACAGCATGACGACCCGGCTGGCGCGGCTCAACAAAAGCCTGCTGCTGCTGACCCGCGTCGCTAACCACCAATATGAGGGGGCCGGTCCGGTGGTGCTGACGGAGGTGCTGACCGGCCTGCTCAACCAAGCGCAGGAGACAGTACGGAGCAAACAGATCAGCCTGTACCAGACGGGTTTTGCCGACGGCCCCACCTTGCAGACGAACCGAATGCTGCTGGAGATTTTGCTGGCTAACCTGCTGACCAATGCCGTTCGGTACACCCCGCTCAATGGCCAAATCACCGTGCAGGTACAACAGCGGTCGCTTCGCATCGCCAACACCGGCGACCCGATGACGATTTCGGCGGACCGGCTTTTTGCCCGTTTTCAGAAGGGCGAGGCCCAGACCGGGGGCGTTGGGCTGGGGCTGGCCATTGCCAAAAAAATTGCCGATACCGGCGGCTACGCGCTGAGTTATTTTTATGCCGACGGACAGCACCAGTTTGTGGTCTGGTTTGGCTGACTCCAGATTATTTCCGGCATGAGCCGGTAGCTTTCTTTCTCAACCATCCTGAGGGGATCAGGTACAGGGGCGGCAGAAATTTAAACAGTCAAGCCGGTAGTTACTCCACGTGGGCACTAATTTTTTCTCACACAAACCGCCTGGTGATCTACAAATCAGTTTAGTACAAGAGAGAGAACCAGACTTAATCGGCCGCATGAGCTTCCCCCTGACTACCACCCGAGCCAAGTACAGTTACACGATTGAGGGCATCGTCATTGCGATTGTTGAATTGAACGAATGGGGCAAAAGCGTTGCCAATGACTTAGACACCGTCCTGGGCGAAGTGCGCGCTCAGGTGGGCGATCTATCGGGCTATGCATTGCTTCACTGCGACCGAATGGGTATTTGGGATGGGATCCGCATGGAACGGGGTCTGGCTAAATTTTACGAATTGGGGGAGACGGCTTTTGAGCGAGCTACCGCAAGGCTATTACACCTGCTGGAGTAGAGAACCAGCCAAACCCATCCTATTCATTGCCGGGTGGCCGGTGCCATTGTAGCGATTCTTAAACAGCAGGATAGCGGCCAAAGTGTGGCCCAGATCACACGTGAACATGGTGTGAAGCCACCTTTTACAACCGCTCAGGCGGCCCTGTGGAAAGCCAGGCACGGTGTGCAGGTTTCAGAAGTAAAGCGGTTGAAGGACTTGGAAGACGAAAACCGGGGGTGAAGAACAGGCCGCCCGCGCGGATGTTTGCCGAGTTGAGTTTACAACATGAAATCACTAAAGAAGCCCGGCTAAAAAAGTGACGGTCTGCCGCTGCGGTAGGGCCTGCCGGACGCCGGGCGTTGGTCAAATGGATGATCGCTGAAAAGCGAATCAGCCAGTACAAAGCTTGTCGTTGGCGGTCCCGCGTCCGGGTGGGCCTGGCGGGGCCGCCCGGACGGTCGTAAGTTTCGGACACTGGACTGATCGACGACTATAATCGGGAAGCTTTGGGCGTCGAGCGGGGCGGCCCGTGCCGTGGATTATTCGCTGCCTGCCCAGCGGGTGACTCGGCTACGGGACAAGTTAGTGGAACGTTACGGAAAGCCCAAACGATTACGCAGTGACAGTGGCCCGGAGTTCATTAGTCAGACCTGGCAGGACTGGTGCGCCGATAAGAAAGTAGTCTTGCATCGGATTGAGCCGGGTAAGCCGACTCAAAACCGCACCGGCGGACCAGCCTACATTGAGCAGTTCAACGGCACATTTCGCCGGAAGGTGTTGAATGCCAATGCGTTTGCTAATCTGGCGCAAGTTCGCCAAACCGTGGTTGACTGGTTGGTGGAATGTAATACCGAACATCCCCATCAGCCATTGCAGTTTATGACCCCGGTCGAATACCGACAGGCGGCTTAAACTCCAGTCAAAACTGGCTCACCAAAGGGGTTAAGAACAGGGGCTACTACCCAAGCGGGCCGGGGTACGGTTCTCCGCCGGACGGCCCGCTTTCGTAGTAGCCCCCTACTCTGACATAGTTTCCCGGAGTGTTGACAACTGCTCCAGGTACTTTGCGCCGAACGGCACCCTGGCGGTCATACATAGAAGTATGAAACGAGGAGAGTCACCATACACTACAGACGAAAAATCCACATCTACATTACGACTCCCGTTTCACGTATTTCTGCCAGTTATGCTGTTCTTTAAATCCCAGAACTTCACGGATTTTTCGATTCGAAAACAAGGCTTCATACTCCCCCATCTCGCGACTAACGGGCACACCGGGAAAAAACCTTTCAGCCAGTTCTTTGGTGGGAATAATGGCCCCATTTTGATCATTTCCAGCATTGAAAATCTGAAAACCAAGGCTGTCTTTTTTCAAACACAGATCCACAATCTGCCCCAGATCACGCGCATCTATATAACAGAAGGCATTCCGTCGTCGTACTTCAGGGTGATCAAAATAATAGGGAAACAGTTCAGCGTATTCGTGCGGCTCAATTACATTACCGATACGAAGGGCATAAATATCGAAGCCTGACCGTCGCTGGAAGCCACGTGCCGTTTTTTCATTGACAACCTTCGATATTCCGTAGCTATCCATGGGATCAACGTCATAATCCTCTTCCAGCGGCAGCACGTGAGGATTGGTCTTGCCATCTGAAAAACAGATACCATAGGTGGTTTCTGAGGAAGCGATAATGATCTTTTTGATGCCCAGTTTAACAGCCGCTTCAATCACATTGTAGGTACCGATGGCGTTGATCCGGAACGTTTCATTATCCGGTTTGAGTAAGATCCTGGGCACGGCCGCAAAATGGACTACGGCATCAAATTTGGGCACGCCGTTACCCGGCTCCAATTCATCTAACCCGGCGTACGAACTCATGGCATTAAACACTTGTCCGGAGTCTGTAATATCAGCGACCAGATTATCTACCCCCGGGTGATCCAGAGGCATCAGGTCTACGTTCATCACTGTGTGTCCCTGGTCGAGCAGGTAGGGGATTACGTGCTTTCCTGCTTTTCCCGACCCCCCTGTAAAAAATATTCGCTTTTTAGTCATGTGTTCGCTTGGCTTATGATGGTTTTTCCTGTTACTGACCGGTAACGTTTGCGTTGTGGCATTGCAATAGTATACCGGAGGTTGGTCGGTTTAGCCGAACACGAAGTTAAGCAGGTTTCGTGTCCGGCTTTATAGGACCAACTCAGTTCGCATTTTCGGGCGTATTGGTAATTTCTACCAGCGAACCACTCTGGCCCTGTTTGATAAACACATTCTTGCCACTGCTGTTTTTTACGCGGGAGTAAATGGATACCAGTGCCGGTGATTCAAACAGCACCTGATCGATATTGTGGCGGGTGTGATCACCCGGTACGAACTACCGAACCTGCCCGCGCTTCCGTTTGTCTGCCAGCAGGCATTGACCGGTGGCGTAGCGACCTCGCTCACGATGGATACGGACGGCAAAAGTCTGAGTTACGTGCTGTTGGAAATGTCGTTAGCGGGTTGAATAAGCTGGCAGACAATATAATGCGCGAAAATTTAGCCCTCCCACTGAACTCAAATGGAAAAGTACTGCGTTCCATATGGGCATATCGGTACTTGTCGATATACTTTCGCCATGACTCAGGTAGACATTTTCAAAGCACTGTCGAACAAAACCCGGTTGCAAATACTGACCTGGCTCAAAGAGCCGGCAACGCACTTTCCGGTGCAGGATTTTGGGGAATTGAAGGGGGCTGGCGTATGCGTGGGACAAATTCAAGCCAAGTGCGGGCTTAATCAATCGACCGTTTCGGAGTATTTATCGCTGCTTCAGCGGGTGGGGCTGGTGACGGCTACCCGTATTGGTCAGTGGACGTATTACAAACGGAACGACGAAGGAATGGATGCCCTGAAACAATTTATCCAGCAGGACATCTGAGAAACTAAAGCAGGCAACTATTTTTTGCTCACGCATATCGGTACTTTCCGATTTTCCAATGAACAATTCATTAACAGTAAGACACAATCAATACGCGTAAATAATCATGCCCGAAAATCCATTATTTCAGCCATTTCAGCTCAAATCACTGAATTTGAGAAATCGAATTGTGATGGCACCCATGACCCGTTCGTTTTCACCGAATGGCATTCCCGGTGCTGATGTCGCCGAGTATTACAGCAAACGAGCCGCTGCCGAAGTAGGCCTGATTCTTTCGGAGGGTACCGTCATCGACCGTATCGCGTCATCCAACGACCCGAATATCCCCCACTTTTACGGACAAAAGGCACTGGCCGGGTGGCAGCAGGTAATTTCGGATGTTCATGGTGCCGGTGGTCAGATGGGTCCCCAGATCTGGCACATGGGGGTGATGACTACCCATCAGTCGGGCTGGTTGCCGTCAGGTCCGTTCGAAGGGCCATCCGGTTTGCTGAAGCCCGACCTGGTCAATGGCCAAACCATGACTGAATCGGACATTGCCGATACGATTGCGGGGTACGGTCAGGCGGCTGCCGATGCCAAACGGCTCGGGTTTGATTGTGTCGAAATTCACGGGGCGCACAGCTACCTGATTGACCAGTTCTTCTGGGATGGCACCAACAGCCGGACAGATAAATACGGCGGCAAAACGCTGGCGGAACGAAATCGCTTTGCGCTGGAGGTTGTGCAGGAAGTGAGACGGCAAGTGGGCGACGATTTTGCGGTAATCCTGCGTTTATCGCAGTGGAAAACCCAGGATTATGCCTATCAATTAGCGAAAACACCCCAGGAAATGGAGGCATGGCTTCAGCCATTGGCCGACGCGGGCGTGGATATTTTCCACTGCTCACAGCGTCGTTTCTGGGAGGCCGAATTTGACGGATCCGACCTGAATTTTGCCGGATGGGCCAAAAAGGTTACCGGAAAAGCCACCATCACCGTTGGCTCGATTGGGCTGACCGGGGAGTTTCTGGCAACTTTCCGGGGCGAGAGCTCACAACCCGCTTCCCTGGACGAGTTACTCCGTCGGTTCGATCGGGGCGACTTCGATCTGGCCGCCGTAGGCAGACCCTTATTGGCCGATCCGCAATGGGTACAGAAAATCCACCAGAATCGGACGGATGAATTGCAAGGATTCACGGTAGCCGCATTAGCCGAATTGGTATAAGGCTGCGCTTAAAAGCGGACTAAGAGGAAAGGCGTATGTTACTACAAATAGCTTTGCAACTCGTGCTAACCTATTTTAGTGGCATACGCTGCCCCGGTGGATGGAAATAATTGATAGAAACAAATTAGATTGCCCACGTATTCACAACTGGCATAAAGCTCGTATTCATTCCTTAAACCCGGACAACTCATGACAAGATCATTTCTTATCCTATTACCGGCTCTACTACTGAGTCTAACTTCATTCAGCCAGGCCCAAAGCGTTACGCTAAAACCTGTTTGGGAAACCGATACGACGCTCCGCACCCCGGAGAGCGTCTTGTTTGAACCGGGGCAAAAGATCCTGTACGTAGCCTGTATCAATGGTAATCCAACGCTGGAAAACAAAAGCAGTTACATTGCCAAGGTCGGGCTGGATGGCAAAGTGATTCAGTTGAAATTTACGGACAACCTCAATTCGACCAAAGGCATGGGCATTCTGGGCGATAAGCTGTATGTGACCGAAATGACCCAGGTCGCCGAAATAGCCATGAAAACCGGAAAGATCCTGAACCGGTATCCGATCGAAGGGGCTAAATTCCTCAATGACATTACCATTGATACCAAAAAAAGCGTGGTGTATGTCACGGACTCGAACGACAGTAAAGTATGGGCCATAACCAATGGAAAAGCCAGCCTTGTTTTAGCCGGTGAGCCGCTCAAAGGCACCAACGGGCTCCTGTTTGAAACCGATCACTTACTGATTGGCAACGGTGACGGCTCCCTGTTGAGCCTTAATCCCGCAACCAAGCAACTCAGCACGATTGCCAAAGTTTCGGGCGGTATCGATGGCATTGTGGCCTTAGGCAATAAGACCTACATGGTTACCGAGTGGTCCGGAAAAGTGTGGTACATTCATGCCGATGGGACGACTGAGCTAAAAATAGACACCTCCACGCAGAAGATCAACTCGGCGGACATTGGGTATAATCCAACCGCAAAAATGCTGTTTGTACCTACCTTTTTCCATAATACGGTAAAAGCCTTTTCTCTCAACTGAACCTACTACAGTCTGTTCCTGATCCCGCTCACGAGCTACAGAGTTAAGGTAACAATTCAGTGGTTAAATCTGAGAATAATACCTCACAGCGCGGAAACGGGCTACGCAGAATCCTGCGTAGCCCGTTTCCGTTAATTGTATGCCCTGTATTTAGAAATCCTACTGCCGTTTTTACGAGTTCGGTTTCACTGTTATCAATATAAATCACGGCTTCAGCAAGGGCAGAAAATTTATCAGCAAGGAGGCCCTGCGCCCAACCAGTTGCCTAAAGACAAAGCCTTAAAAGCGTACAATCAGGGGTACTTTCATTTTTTTGTTGTCGCTGTATTTCCTTATTTTCAGAAACCATTGGGCGGTTCTTGGAGCCTGACCATTTTCCGATAAATGAGATGGACTGCTGGCGGTGACGGCGGTTGATTAGAATTTCACGACGCCATCGAAGGCCTTTTTCGGCTGGCCGTTCTGGTCAAACAGCAACGGGTAATCTTTGCGCCCCGTAACAGGAAAATTGTCCAGCCAGGAGTATTTGTCGGTCAGGTTCCAGAATGTAACGCCGGTTATCTTGTCACGGTGCTTACGGAATATGTCAAAGACCATTTTGTACTGAGCCGCCTGTTTGTCGTTCATCTCAGGCGTAAACTCGCTCTTGTCGGTATCCTTCTTCGCCCGGCGCTCGTGCTCTTTAGGATAAACCGACATATCGACTTCCGTGAACTGGATTTTTAACCTGAGACTGGCAAATTTGTTAATGGATTCTTCCAGTTCCTGGGCGGTCGGTTCATAGATGGACCAGTGCGCCTGCAAACCCACTCCGTTAATGGGTATCCCTTTGTCGGTCAGCTTCTTCAGCATCCGGTAAATACGGTCGCGCTTTGATGCGTTCTCGG
>JBBQLG010000154.1:0-14071 GCA_038327655.1 Cytophagales bacterium | reverse complement strand
TTCGGCAGGAAATTGGGCCAGAATCCTTTTGGCTAGGTTGCATTGCCCCCTACGCACCCATGCTTGGCTACGCCGATGGTATGCGGGTTTCGGCAGACATTTCGCCTAACTGGAAAGGAGGCAAAAGCATGTTCGATGAGTCGAAGGGCGCTCAGCACATCAACAACATTTGGTGGCAAAACGACCCTGATGCCATTATTCTGCGCAAGAAATACAACGATATGACCGATGAGGAAGCCCGGTCCATGATTTTGTGGATCGGGATGCTGGGCGGCATGATCAACACATCCGACTTATTTCACGAAATTCCTGCCGAACGCACGGCACTATTCCGGTTTCTTGAGCCATCCAACACTAAACTCACGGCCACATTTCCGTTTATCGACAAGCCCGAAAAACTGGATGTGCTGGTAAAAAATTACCCGTCAAGAAAATCAGTTGCGATCCTGTTTACCAACCGAACAGAGGAAACCGTTACGGCAACGTATACGCTGAAACGGTTAACGGGAATTTCTGAAGGCACATGCTTTAGCTGGAGCGAGAAAAACAGTGCAACACTGGGCAAAAAACCGGACATTACCCTCACGCTTAATCCCCACGAAAGCAACCTTATCTATGTAGCTCCCGACGGCAATTCGCCGAAAGGCATGAACCTGGGCGGTAAACAATGAGTGTATGCCCGTAGCCACCAACGCGTCGGCGGCAGCCCGAATGCGCTGCTTAGTCACGTTGCACTGGAAGGTATTCGGGGCAGCTAACACATTTAGGGCGGCCGCTGCCGTAAATCCGCCAGATTACTGGACATAAACCTATTTGGGTGTAAAAAGTGTTCGAGCTATGAATTCTAAGTAGCGGATGAATAGTGTTAAAGACTTATCCATAATCAGGGGAATGGCCCGGTCGAGGGCGTGGGCCAGAAACAGCGTGTTGACCGTCATGCCGTTGCTGCCACCCTGAGCAGCAATTTTTTCGCGAGGATATTTCGAGTCGATGAAGTCGTAATACGGCAGAGCCTTCACCAGACCAAGTTCCGAAAATTGCGTTTCGTACCAGTCGAATACTTCCCGGATGCCGGGCAGAAACTGGCGCGCAAACGACTCTTCGGGGCGGTGCATCCAGTAGTCATGAATCATCAGCACCCAGGCCAGCGAAAAGGTGGGTGTGAGCTGCATCAGTTCGCTGGGGTAGCGGCTTTGTGTGATGCCTTCGGGAATACGCGAATTGTTGAACTGCCGGATGGCGTTACGCATCAGCCGGTCGTCACCCGTGGCGTAGAGCGAAATCAGGGCCTGAATGCGGGTATCGCCCACGTACTGCAGCTGCTCGTAGTAAGGACAGTCCATGTAGGTTTCGTTAGCGCACAGCCGGGCCGTTAGCCAGCCCACGGTCCAGATGTCCGCCAGCGTTGGGTCGCTGCTCGAAAACCGGGCGCGTTCGGTAAACGGGTAGCCCGTAAAGCGGCTGTCGAACCGGTGAATCACCAGCGGCTCGGGGCCGGTCTTCACGTCGAGCTGCACGTAGCGGAAGGTTCGGTACCAGAGCGGTATAAACGTCCGGTTGGGTTGCCCATCGGGTCTGAACTTATCATAATAGCCCAATAGCTTTTTGCCCAAAATATCGTTGCGGTTGCCTTTTTTATTGGTCGAGTCGAACAGAGCTTCGGCGTAGCTCATTTGCACCAGACTCTGCTGCCCCCCGCTCACCGTCAGGCGCGGGTAGGCGGTGGACAGTTCGCCCTGATCGAGCAGCAGCGTAACGGTTGTACTGGCCGGAATGGTCAGGTCACCTTTCCCGGTTAGAAAGCCGGTTGATACGTCCCCCGCCAGCCCCGACTTCCGTCGAACCGCCCGGAAGGTTTGCCAGCGACTGTCGAGGGGCGGTATAGTGCGGGGAACCAAATTCCAGGCCACATCGCCCGCCACACCATCGGTTTTGCCGGGCGGTAACACACGGGGTTTCGCCCACGCTTCGTCGTCATAACCGACTGTCTCCCAGCCCCAGGGGTAGCGGGCTGCGTCCACGTCGTCGGTGGGGCCGACCACGAAATACCACCAGTTTTCAAACTTCGCCACCGGCCCCCACGCAATGGGCGTATAAGCCAGATTGGTTAACACCCGCCACGTATCGTTTGTATTTACGGCCGCTTCAGTAGCGGTGTTGCCCTGCATGATGAAGCCGGTGTGGTTGGTCATCTGGGCCAATGGCGCGTGCTGCGCGAAGTTCCAGACCACGGCAGCCAGCACGTTGTCACCGGGTTTGAGAAAGGGGGCGAGGTCCACCGTTTCAAAATTCCAGTGATTCACGTCGCCCCGCGCCGGGCCAAGACTCACCAGCTCACTATTCACAAATAACTGATACCGGTTATCGGCGGAGACATGCACCACAAACGAACCCGGTACACTGGGCAGGTCGATGCTTCGGCGGAAATGGTACACCCCATAGTCGGTCAGCGACACGCCGGGCGGAGCAATCCAGTGGGCACGCCACGATTTGGTGAGCAAAGCGGGGTTAATGCTGGGATTGCCGGATTGCCCCAATGCGGGAAACAAAGTGAGCACCAGCGAAAGAAGCAGGAAAAATGAGTGAGATGACTGCGCGTACATACGGGGGGAGAGAAGGCTTTGTTTTTTTGAATGGTTACCACTGCACCATAAATGCGGTACCCGATGGCTTGGTCTGGTCAAAAACAACGTGGTTTTGCTGGCTGACTGTTGGCCGAATATGGTTGCGACTGCGCGTAACGAGCACGTCAGAGTCCCGGCCAAACGCCTTCATACCCGACAGACGCATCTCCGGCCAGGCAGCGGGCACCCGGGGCACACACGTAAATGAGCGCAGCCCCGTGGGCAGAATACCAAACAACCCTTCGGTAATGATGCGGCCATACAACGCGCTCTCCGCCGATAAGTGCGCCTGACCGCCTTCAGGTGAGGCTTCTACGGCGTAAAGAACGTGGTTGCCCAGCAATCGCTGCCGGGTGTAGGCACGCAGGTGAGCCAGACCGGTTTCCGTTTCACCTGCCATCAGTATTTCGCGCAGCGCGTACAGGGTTCCCCGATCCCAGATTTGCGGATCTCCGGCTTCGACCGCCAGTCCATCGGGTGTCCATAGCCGCGTCAGCAACGCCTGTATCGTACCCTCTTTTCGGTCCAGAATACCTATGGTCAAAGGCAGGCAAATCCAGTGGCGCAGTTGAAATACCCATACGTGTGAAATCCCTGAATATCGGCCCCGAAGTAGGTTTCAATGGCCTGACGCAGCGTATCCGCCCGGCGTTCGTACAACAGGGCGGTATCGGCCCGTCCAAGTGCCCGCCCTAAGTTCGCGGCTGATCTTAATGCGCCATACGTCAGGGCTGACGTAGAGAGGTTAACCGTGCCGGTAGGAAGTCGCCCTTCCATCTCGTGGGTTTTCGACTCCACAACCCCTTCGGTATTGGTATGCCGTCGGCAGTACTCCAGGGCCCAGTTGATGGCAGGCCAGAGTTCGGCGGCTATGGCTGGGTCTCCGGAGGCTAAGCTGAATCGGACCGCTCCGTAGGCGTACATAGCGGCATCGCCCCGATCTTTGGAACAGCACGGAAGATCGCCTTCCATTTGCAGTGAGGCCCAAATACGCCCGTAGTCGGGTTTCATGAGCCAGGCGAAAAGCCGGTAAGCATTCAGCGATGCTTCGTTGGCGGGTGCATAGCCCAGAAACGGAAAGAAAGGCCCTGCGTATTCAACCTGGTCTTTAGTCCAGACCCCTGCATAATAGCGCCCTCCACCCGGTGAATGAACCAGGCCCATCTTGGTGTCGAACAGGCTTTCTGACGCGCGGATTTTGGCGAAGGCAAAGGCCCGATTCAGCAGCGAATCGGGCGTGGTCAGCACCAACGACGTACTCAGGGTTCGCAAAAAGGTCCGTCGGGAGGTCTCCTCATCAGTCAGTGACGGGCTTGCGGCTGGTTCGCTTTGCAGCCGGGCACAGAAGGCGATACCTGTTGTCAACGACTGACTGGGCTTCAGGGTGGTCCAGGGCTGGGCGGTTACCGTGGTCTCAATGACGTAAGCCCCATATAACCCCGTTACTTGTTCGGTTTGTTGCCGTGCCGCCACCGCTACCTGAATGGAACGGGATGAGGTGTTTCGCAACTCCCAGCGTTCGATAAAAGCCCCCCGGCTCGTTGATGGAAAGAGTGTTCGTATCAGTGTTAGCCCCTGATAGGGCTGGTGATAAACAGTGAGGATACCATCAAGCACAACTTGTTTCAGTGGACCGGTTTCGAGTGCCTTTCCCTCGACCATAACCGAAGGGGCAACGTCGGCTGCGTAGGTACGTGTGAGACAAGACTGGTATTTGGCCCAATCCGGCTTGCCGGGGCCGGGAATGGTACGAAGCGTGGGCCAGTACATTACACGACTCAGTGTAAGCCGCCGGTTGGCATCGGCGCCGTATTGGATAACGGCTGAAATTTTCCGCCCGCTCATTTCGATATGGTCACTGTGGAGTAAACGCTCGTCCGTCGCCACCGACCAGTGGATTGCCCCTTCCGGCGCAAGTGTCCAGCGGTCAGGTTGCCTGATGGCAGGTGGGGTCTGTACCTGTCCGTGTGCTGACAGACAGACGGTAATCAGCACGCAGGCTATGGCTGCAAAGTGGAATTTCCGTCGTTGGTTTGGCTTCGTGCTGCTCAAGCTATTCTGCTGGTCAATTAGATGGATGCATTACGTTTGGTGGTTTGTTCATTTCTCGAACGGTTTATACACGACGGTCCCCTTGCCAACGTCTTTGCTGATGGATACTGGCGGGCGTTGCTGAGGTAGTTGGGACAAACCGTAAAAGCGGTGCAAAACTTTCAGTACCGGAATAGTTTCAATGTCGGCGTGATGTCTTTGGCCTGCACCGTTCCGATGAATTTGGTGAGTTTATGGGTTGTTTTTGGCCTTAGCCCATCACCACTTCGTTGAGCGAACGGGTTTCGGCTTGGTGCGTCACGTTCGGCACGTTGCTGTTGCCGATGCTAATCTCAGTGGCTTGAAAGGCTACCGACGAGAAGACCAGCGCCCCCCCCCCGCCGGTTGGCACACTCAGATGGAAGTTGCCGTCGGCGTCGAAGATTTCCCCCGTACCTTTCAGCAGCACTTTGACGACGGGCAGCAGTTTTCTGTCGGCAGTGTGGGTAGTGCGTCCAGTGAGGGTGCGGGTTTGCGTCTGCACGAGCCGACTCCAGCCGACGAGTGCCATGCACAGCAACATCCCGCCCAAACTGTGATACAGGTAGCGAATTGACTTAATACAACACAGGTTTAGTATTAAGTTGGCCAAATGAGCACATTTATCAGCACTAATCTGTGTGGGTCTGACCTGTTTTAGAGCTGCTCCCGTCCCCAATGCCGAACTTAGTCCGTAGTGTTTGCTGACCATTTACCGCCTACCAGTACAGACCTGTACAGCACCCATCAGCTTTTTCGTTATTTGGCCCAATAAACCCCAACGCTTCGCCTTCGCATGAAATTTTTGTGGATTGGTATTCTTATTAGTTCTGTTAATGGGACTATTATTGCCCAGGCCACCGGCCCCCGGCACGTGCGGCTTGTGCGGGAGAATTCGGCGTATCGGCTGCTCGTCGACGGAAGCCCCTATTTTTGCAAAGGGGCCGTAGGCAGTGACTACTTAGATAAACTCAGCCGGTACGGTGGCAACTCCATCCGAACGGGCACCAACCGGCCGACGTTAGACAAAGCGCAACAGTTTGGTCTGACAGCGCTGGTTAACCTACCCGTCCGGGCCGAACGCGACGGCATGAACTACGACGATGCCGGGGCCGTTCGTCGGCAGCACGAGGCCGTGCTTGCGCAGGTGCGGCACTTGAAAGAACACCCGGCGGTGCTGATGTGGGCCTTGGGTAATGAGTTGGACTTTATTCAGGCTAATGTGAAAGAAACCTACAACCATCGGGTTTGGAAGGCCGTCGATGCCCTGGCCTGTGAAATTCATCGGATTGACCCCAATCACCCCGTCATGACAGTCATTGGCTCCATCGACCGCGACAAAATCAAGGTGTTGCTGACGGAGTGTCCAAACCTGGATTTGCTGGGCATTAACGAATACGGCGACCTGAATAAGATTCCGGGGTGGCTCCGGCAATATGGCTGGCAAAAGCCCTACGCAGTAACAGAGTGGGGGCCAACGGGCTTCTGGCAGGTTCGGAAAAGTCATTGGAAAGCCCCTATCGAAGAAACCAGTAGCCAGAAGGCGGACAAATACCGGGACCGCTACGCTGGCACGATTGCCGCCGACACGGACCGTTGCGTGGGGTCATATGTGTTTTTGTGGCGGCAGCACCAGGAGCGGACCCACACCTGGTTTGGCATGTTCGATAAGAATGGACTGGAAACGGAAGCCGTCGATGTGATGCACCACGCCTGGACGGGCCGCTGGCCGACAAACCGGAGCCCTCGGCTCGATTCGGTAAAAATTGGCCATAAAACGGCGTTTGAAGGTGTGTATCTGCAGGCTACCCGAACTTACGAAGCCACGGTCTGGGCGAGCGACCCGGAGGCTGACTCGCTACGGTATAAATGGGAAGTGTTGCCGGAAGGTACCAATTTCCCCTACGGCGGCAACGGCGAGAGCCCCCTTCCCGCACTGCCGGGCTTGATCGACCAGCCTGCGCAACGCCGGGTTTCGTTTCGGGCACCGATGGATACAGGCGCGTACCGCCTGTTTGTATACGCATACGACGATCATGGGCATTGGGCCACGGCCAACATTCCCTTTTTCGTGGAGCAGTAGTCTCCCCGCTTTTCTCCGGCTCTTGCCGCCTGTTGACCAGGATAGTCGAAATTGCCTCACTCAGGCAGGGGCGGTCGGTACACCCGAATCTCCCGAAGATCAGTTAGTGCCTGTCCGGTAAGGGTCAGCACGTGTTCGCCATTAACAATGCCCTGCACGAGCGTCTGCGTGCGGCTCGCTGCCGACCTGAGGGTGTCGTGGCACATCGGCAGCACTTTCCACTGCAGCGTATCACCCGGTTTCAGCCAGGTGAACTGACCGAAGTCGCCGGGATTATTCCGGCGGAACCAGTACTGCGGCTCGATTACAATACGGCCCGACCCGGACGTAAAGAGGCTATCGCTGTTGCCACTGCCATCGGGGCCGGTTCTTGAGCCGTGCAGCCTGAAGCGCACTTCCTGCCGGAGGCTGTCTACGTCGGTCAGGATTAGGGTCCAGTCTTCGGGCTGCAATTGCCCCGCCAGCCGAAGGGTCAGCAGCTGGCCGATGTGCGCTGGAAAGGAGCCTTCTGGTTCGCGTGCCGGGCGGGTGTGATAAAAGCACCC
Organism: Cytophagales bacterium; assembly: GCA_038327655.1. Lineage (GTDB taxonomy): Bacteria > Bacteroidota > Bacteroidia > Cytophagales > Spirosomataceae > JBBQLG01. The sequence continues at coordinate 6,749 of JBBQLG010000154.1, read as the reverse complement.
TACACTTGCTGAAGGGGCCTGTCCATCTATTTCAAGGATCACGGCTGACGGGTGGGCTGCACTATTCTTCCAGCGCACGTCAATACGGTTGCCCGTTACCCGCAGCCGCAGCGTATGGTTGCGTACGCTAAAGTCCCGAACCGGTTTCAGTATGCTTACCCCGGCAGACGACTCTAATTTTGTAGTCCTGGCGGTCACAGGCAGCGTGTTAAGGTATCGTTTAAAAATCTCGGCCATCAGGTAGTTACCGTGCCCGTTGAGGTGAACAGGATCGGTCAGCAAAGCCGAAGCGGCTAAATGATGCTGAGCTAAATACGCCTTCCATGCTGTCCGGACGTCGACCAGGGCCAGGCCATAGGTATCGCACAGGGCCGGTAGCCAGACGGAACTGTGCCGGTCGTGCCAGGCATCGTTCTGACCTACCGCCACGTGGTCGGTCTGAATGGCCACCTCCGCCGTCGTTCGGCTGCGGATGCTGTGGATAATCTGCTCGTAATCCGGTTCGTTGCCGTAGTCGTGGAAAAGAATCAGGTCGGGATAGACCGACAGCACATCATTCTCGACCATCTGCTTCAGGCGTTCGGAACTGAATCCGCCAATTGCCCGATTAACCATGGTGATCGTTACCTTCGGATACCGCTGTTTCAGAAAATCCCTGACTTCCAGCCACCAATCCTGCCTACTGATAGACTGACCATACACGAGGACACGAATCTGACCCGGTTCTGCGTTCGTCAGCAACTGCGCGGTTTTGGGAAGTCGGGTGGCAAAACGGGTAGCAGTCATCCCGAACTGAACAGGAGGGTAAGGCTGGGCCAGTGACTCACCTGCCAACAGGAGAAAGAGGTAACGCAGATAGATGTGCATTAGCGAAAGTAATAATAGCCCGGAGATTTCGGGATAACAAGAAAGGCGTCAGGGCAATTGCATGAAGGCTTTTTTGCCATTTTTGCCAAATTATCAATGGAATAAATTGCATGGTTAGAAAATATAAGCCTTAATCTGACGAGTTAGATCCTATACGTCAGCATCAGAGGATTAGACTGCCAAAGAAGATTTGGCCAAAAACGCTAACTTATACTTTCATGCAATTGCCCTGGAAAGGCGTGGGACGAGCGGCTTTCTACCCGAGTGGCACCGGGCCATTCGTAGCGATAGAAATGCCTGGCGGCAAAGCACCTGGGCGCGGTGCGGGTGCTGTTAGGCATCCGGTCGGTAAACATCATGTCTTCGGGCAGGCGTATCTGCGTACGCACGGCCTGGCCCCACACTGCCCCAGTTAGCTGCACAAGCAGGATGGCAAAAGCAATGGTACAGAAGCGCATGGTTTTACAGGATTATGGAGATCCATATCCCTGAAAGAAGCACGTTTGGGAACATACTACCCACGCCTACCCACCCAGACCCACCCAGATAGTCTTTTTGGCTTTATGTTATTTATGACCAAAATACTATTTAACGAAAAAAATTATGCTGTTGAATCGCTACGTATTTCGATTAGTACCAATCCGTTTACTGCTGGCAATGACCCTGCTACTGGCCTGGAATGGGACATTGTACGCACAAACCCGTACCCTGACAGGCCGCGTTACCGACGCGCAGGGGGGAGTTGGTATCCCCGGGGTCAACGTCCTGATTAAAGGAACCACCAACGGCACCACCACCGATTCGGAGGGTGAGTTTCGGCTGAACGTACCCTCCGGGGCTACTACCTTAGTTGTCTCATCGGTAGGGTATAAGGCCACGGAGGTTGCCATTGGGAATAAGAGTACAGTACCCGTTTCGCTTCAGTCCGACGACCGCTCGCTCAATGAAGTGGTGGTGGTGGGCTACGGACAGAAAACAACTCGCAAACTGACCGAATCCATTGGCACGGTGCAGGCCAAAGACATCACGCGACTCCCCGTAGCCTCGGCCGAAGCCGCCATTCAGGGGCGGGTTTCGGGGGTGCAGATTACCAACGTCGATGGCACGCCCGGCGGTCCGGTGTCCATCCGGATTCGGGGCGTAAGCACGGTGGGTAACAACCAGCCACTGTTTGTGGTCGATGGCGTACCCATTGGCGACGGCACGGGCAACCAGATTAACCCTGCCGACATTGAGAGCATGTCGGTGCTGAAAGATGCTTCCTCGTCGTCCATTTATGGACTTCGGGCGGCCAACGGTGTTGTTCTGATCACGACCAAGCGTGGCAAAGCAGGCAAACCCCGCGTTAACTTCGACGTTTACACGGGAGTGCAGAACTTTCCGAAGTTCTATGAAATGAACAGCACGGCGCAGTATGTGGCACTGGCACAGGAAAGCTACGATAATGCCAACGCCCAGGCGGGGCTGAAACCCGGTGACAACAACTACCAGGTAATACCGAAAGATTTGCGGGCCGGCAGCAAATACTTAGACCGCGACAACCGTGATGCGTGGCGCGATGCAGTGGTGGAGAAGAATGCGCCCATCACCAACTACAACCTATCGATGTCGGGCGGCAGCGAGAACTCCAACTACTTTGTGTCGTCGGGCTTGTTTCAGCAGAAATCGATGGTGAAAAAGTGGGACCTGGACCGCTATTCGTTCCGCATCAACAGCGATCACCGGGTGGGCAAACGGCTGAAAATTGGTCAGGCATTCACCCTGGCCTATACCCAGACCAAACGCGGCAATAACGCCGGCGGAAATGGTTTTATCTACGCAGCATCGGCCAGCATGCCCCCCTTCTTTAGTTATTTAGACACCGACAAAGCCGTTCCTGACAACCGCTATGGCTATTCGGGTAACCTCGGCGTGGCCGGGCTGACCATTGGCAACACGCCGGGGATGAACCAGATTACCGAGGCCACTGACCGCAACCTGCGGGTGCTGGGCAATATCTACGGGGAAGTGGAACTGCTCCGGGGGCTGAAATTCCGGTCGGTGGCAGCCCTGGATTTCAACACCTCGCGCAACACCAGCTGGGAACCCGGTTTCAGTGCGCTTGAACTGGGTCTGGAGCGTAACCAGAACAGCTACGGTGAGTCGAGGAGCGAAGGTATTCAGCAGGTTTTCACCAACACCCTCAACTACGACGGGGTCTTTGGCGGCCACACCATAAATGCCGTTGCCGGCATGGAGTATCAGCAAATCCGGGGCAACGGCCTGTCCTACACGGGCCAAAACTTTAGCAGCACCAATCCCAATTTCTACCAGAGCGTTCAGAATGGGCAGGGTAACCCAGATGGCAAAGGTGGTTTTCTCTATAACAATGCGTCCTCCTATCTCTCGCAACGGGCTTACTTTGCCTATTTTGGCCGGGCCAGCTACGACTATCAGGATAAGTACTTAGTAACCCTGACGGCCCGCTACGACATGTCGTCGAACTTTGCCGTGGAAAACCGCGCCAAACTGTTCCCGGCCGTGTCGGCTGCGTGGCGCATCTCTAACGAGAATTTCTTTAAAAATCAGTTGCCTTTCATTACCGACCTGAAACTGCGCGGTAGCTGGGGCCAGTTGGGTAACGACCGAATTGGCTTCGACTTCCCGTTTGTGTCGCGGGTAGATCAGGCACCCTGGTACAGTTTGGGTACCGGGCAAACGGCTCTCAAAGGCAGCGGCATACCTAGCTTGGCCAACCGAAACCTGCGCTGGGAAACTAACGAAAGTGTTGATGCGGGCTTTGACATCACCCTGTTTGGCAAGCTAAATCTGCTGGCTACCTACTACAACCGCAATACCAAAGACTTCTTGTATAACCTGCCCGTCAACGCTTCATCGGGCTTTAACAGCATCCCGGTCAACTTAGGTCAGGTGAACAACCGGGGCGTCGAGCTGGAGGCAAGCTACCGGGCCAACATGGGCAAAGGGGCCACCATCGAGTTCTTTGGCAACCTCACCACCGTGCGCAACCGGCTGGTAGCCCTGGCCCCCGGTGTCAATGAGTTTGCCAGTGGTGATTACCGCACGGCGGTGGGCTATCCCATCGGTTATTTCTACGGCTACAAAACGCTGGGTATCTACCAGAATCAGGAGCAGGCGAAAGCGGCCTTACCCGATATATCAAACGGAAAAAACAAGCCGGTGCCTGGCGATATTATTTTTCAGGATAACAACGGACCCGGAACAGACGGGCAGCAGTTCAGCGGGCAACCCGACGGCCAGATTAACACCGAAGATCGGACCTATCTGGGGAAAACCATCCCTGATTTTTTCTACGGCTTTGGTGTCAACGCCAACTGGAAAGGCTTCGATCTGAACATTTTGTTTCAGGGCGTGAGCGGTGTCAGCGTCTATAATTCGTTTCGCCGGGGATCTGAATCTCTGGGTGGGGTAGCCCGCAATCAGTTGGCCAGCACCCAAAACCGGTGGCGGGGCGAGGGCACCAGCAATGAGATCCCCCGTGCTACGTCCAACGACCTGAACCAGAACGGCCGTTTCTCGAACCGCTGGGTGGAAGATGCGAGTTTCCTGCGTTTCAAAAATATCCAGCTGGGCTACTCGCTGCCCCGCCCCCTGCTCGATAAAATAAAAGTGTTCCAGGGCGTTCGGGTATATGTGGCCGCTACAAACCTGTTCCGCATCACCAAATACAAGGGCCTTGATCCAGAAGTAGTGAGTTACGGCGACCCGACATCCCAGTTGTATGCCGGTACCGACAATGGTAATATTCCACAGCCTGTTACGGTACAGGTGGGTGCTAATCTGACATTCTGACCAATTTAACAGATAAAAAAATCCATGAAAAAACGACTTATAATCAGTGCCCTCACGATGGTCCTGCTGGGCGGCCTGTTTACCCGCTGCGAGAAAAAGCTGGACCTGGCTCCGTTGGGTACGCTCGATGAGCAAACCTTTTACCAGACCGAAAACGACTTCAAAAGTGCCGTGCTGGTGGCCTACTCGGCCCTGCTGAACTACACCTACGACCAGAACGACGCAGGCGGGTGGTTCCGGGGCAACCTCATCCCCGACGATGATGCGACCGCACCTAACAACAACGTCGATAATGTTGACATCTTCAACTGGCTTCCCACCGAGGGTCCCTGGGGCAGCTTGTGGGAAACTACCTACAAAGGTGTTCAGCGGTCGAACGTGATTCTGGAGAAACTCCCAGCGGCTACTTCGATGAATGACTCGCTCAAAAAATCGTTTGAGGGCGAAGCGCGGTTTCTGCGGGCTTACTACAACTTCTTTCTGGCCATTCAATTTGGCACGCCCCCGCTGATCCAGAAAACCCCGCGTGCCCTGGAAGAAACCCGCGCGCCCAACTCCAAACCGGGCGAACTCTGGGATGCGGTTATCTCGGACCTGAAAATTGCCAAAACCAACCTGCCTGCCAAACGCGACGATGCCAACCTAGGCCGGGCCACCAGCGGAGCCGCATCGGCCCTGCTGGGCAAAGCCCTCCTCTACCGGGCGCAGTGGGACAACAAGCCCGAACTGTATGCTCAGGCCGCCGCCGAGTTTCAAGGGCTGGCAGGAAAATACAGATTGGTGAAAGACTACCAGGATAACTTCAGCACCGCTACCGAAAACAATGCCGAGTCGATATTTGAGGTGCAAATGGGCTTAGGGGGCGGCAACCCCTGGCTACCACCCGATTTCAACTTCGGCTCGGGCGGGGGCGTGGCTTCGGCAGGCAACGGACGACTTATCTATTTCGGAACGGCCTGCGGACTTAATCAGGACTGCGCACCCGGTTCCAACGCAAAGGGCTACGGCCGGATTCAGATGACCGGTGGCATTCAGCGCGAATTTGAAAAAGGTGACCCGCGCCGGGCAGCATCCATTTTCATCGATGGCGACCCCTACATGACGGCCGACAACGCCGATGGCTCCAAAAATAAATTACCCCAGTGGATCTACAGCAAACTTTGGTCGGCCACCGGCTCATCGCCCGCCAAATATGTGCTGGGCGACAAATCTGACTATCGGCCTAACCTGAGCGTGAACAACGACCGCGTACTGCGCTATGCCGATGTGCTGCTGATGCTGGCCGAGTGCAAAATTCTGGGTGCCGCCAAAGACCTGCCGGGAGCCGCTGCCCTGATTAATCAGGTTCGGCGTCGGGCCGATGCTACCGCCAAAATTCTGCCCGACGTAGCCGTGGGCACCGAAGCAGAGCTGTTTAAAGCACTCATGCACGAACGCCGGGTCGAATTTGTGCTCGAGTGCCACCGCTACGACGACCTCGTGCGCTGGCACCGGGCAGGCAAAATCAACATCAAAACCGACATCGACTTTGGGCGGCCAGAGGCCAATCAGGCATGGTCGGAGAAGAACCTGCTCAAGCCCATCCCGCTAAGCGAGATCGACCTGAACCCGGACTTGGTTCAAAATGCGGGCTATTGATTGATTACTTCTCGCCATAACCAAAACGACACCAAAAAGACCAAATCCGGGTCTTTTTGGTGTTTTAAAAGGATTTGGGCGGATTCATGCTACTTTTTAACGGATTAGTCCAGTCCAAAAGAGCAAGAGCACCCGACCTTTGTTTCGTTATGTCGGGGAAAAACCACTAGGCATGAACAGCAAAGACCGCCGACGGCTGCGGTGGCTGGAGACAGCTACCCAAGTGCTACTGTTTGTACTGCTATGGCTGGCAGTCTGGCTGCTTCTCCCCGGCTAAGGACAAAAAACCTGAGACCGCGTAGCTATGAGAATCAACATTGCATTTGATGAACAGGATCAATTACCCAAGTACCTTAAAGTAGTCAACGCCATCGTGCGGGACATCGAACGGGGCAGTCTTTCTGCCGGTGACCGCCTGCCCTCGCTCAACG
>JBBQLG010000153.1:0-14195 GCA_038327655.1 Cytophagales bacterium | reverse complement strand
ATCTTTTGCTGTAAACTGCCAGTTGGCCTTCGCTTGTTGGGCATTTCGTTTGGTTTGCCACGCACTGATTTCTGCTACTAACAACGCTTTAGTGGCAATGTGTCGATTGAAGCAGTCTCGTTGCAAAATCGAGAGTTCGATTTCAGCCATATCCAGCCAGCTACCGTGTTTAGGGGTGTACATAAACGCCAGCCGGTCCAGATACACCCTGGCCTTCTCTGCAGAGAAAACAGTGTAAAAAGCACTCGGTTTGTGCGCACTTAGGTTGTCGCCGACCAGCGTCATTTTTACACAGTTGGCATAAGGGCCATCCAATAAAGCGGCAATTATGCCCACCCACGTAACGGCCTTGTGGTCGTCTTTGACTTCCACATAACGTTGGCCGGCCAAAGGTTCAAACGCCCTGTAAATCTCACCCACGCCCCGCCGGATATATTCCGAGTCTTCCATACGAGTCCCGTCGGCTGACCGATACTGGACGATCTCAATGAGTTGTTTAGGCGACTCATCCAGACAAACTACCGGAAACCGTTCATCGTAGGGACGTTCGTACACGGCCAGCACTTGTTCCATATGAAAAACAAAATCAGCACTTTGCTTAGGCGGTATGACGGCTGCGGCCGACCGTCCAACTCTTCACCCGCCAGGGCTTCAATTCATTTTTTTTAGTACGGTCGCCACACTCGTGTGGGATAGACTCTCAACGACTCCTAACTCAACAAGTCGGTCGGCGATTGGCTGTAACTTCCAGCGACTTTCACCAGCAGGTGGTTCACTACAAGCAATGGCAATCGTATGTGCTTCGACCGCTCCGGTGAGTTTCTTGTCAGACCGAGATTGCCGGGGTTTGGGCAAGAAAACGGCCATTCCCCGCTCGCAGAAATCCTTTCGAATCCGCTCCACACTACGCACAGAGAGGTGGTAGGGGGTCGCAATTCGGGTTTCGCTTTGGCGTTCCACCGCGTCGTCACTGGCCAGGAGTACGTGCGCTTTTTGGAGGAGTTTAGCGGAAGTTTTTCCTTTCTGGACCTTAGCCAGTAATTCGGTTCGTTCGGTGGCCGTAAGCGTTAAACGATGCATAATCTCAGCGGAGTTTGTCGCCAAAACTACAAAAAGCCGCCAAACTACTCTTTAAGAAACACTAGCCAGGTAGATGTCCTGAAATAATCACCTTGAAGACTTGTGAAAAAGCTGCACCACTTGGTCTGAACGCGGCTTTTTTTGTGTCTAATACTGTCCTTATAAAACTACTTCTTTTCTACATACCTAAACGGCAAAATTATTACCTACTGTAAACGGTCTTTAAAAGGGTATAAATTCTTGTAAGTAATTGAAATGAAGGTTGTTAAGCCTGTCACGTGGCGAAAAAGGCGGTTTTGTGTCAGCTACCTCTATGATTCCATACGTTTAAGACTAACTTGCGTTAGAGTTTACTTTTTGGGTTATTAAACGCAACACATATACCAATGTGGCATTCAACAACCATGGGGAGTTTAGTTAAACTTAAGTCAACTGAAACATAATGTATGCTAATATTTACGCCCAAAATGCGGTGACGGGTGCCACACCCAACCCACTCATGCCCAATCCAGATGGTATTGACGAAGAATTTGCGGTAGCCACAAACGACATATTAAGCAATGGGGTCGAACTGGTCCGCGATTTGATTGGCACCCACCAGTCAGCCATCGCCATCGTGATCCACAAAGACTGGCACTACGTCCGTAAGTTCTTCTCCCTGTCGGAGAAATACCGCGCTTGGGCTGATTACGATACCCCTGCCGTTGGCTATGGTTCCCACGCCTGGCTGCTGGATCATAACGCGCTGGTTCGATTCACTCAGGCCGAGTTGGAAGCGCACCCGGCCTGGAAAGACTTTGGCATTGAGAACGGTAAGCACCCGCCCATGCGCGGCTGGATGGCGGCTCCCATCCGAGATGGCAACGGGATGAACTGGGGCCTGATTCAGGTATCGGACAAATACGATGCGAACGGGCGGGAAGCTGATTTCGATGCTGAGGACTAAGCGCGTTTTCACCGATTCGCTATTCTGATTTCCCAATCGCTGGACGCCCTCTGGACGGTCCGGAATCTGAAGAAGGGAGTTGTTAAAAGCCAGTAACGAGCTTGTTCCATTGGTATGAAGGAACACTATTACTGAGTGTATCTCGAAGCCGCTGGACCCATGTCCGTACCGGCTAACCGACCGGATGAGGTCGCAGCTACCATTGAGAAAAGAACAAATAGATGTTCCGTCCTAAATCTTTAAGTTATCCACAGAAGAACCCCAGAAACATGTCTACGGGATAGATTTTGAGTATGATGGGCCTGTTTCGGCTCATTCGGGGTTTGTCAGGCAATGTAAAGTTAAGTCTCTACACGGTCCGGCTTTTCAGGACCATCTCAAACTACGGTGGTCGTGTTTGATGCCCAGCCGATTGATACGGGCTTCGAGGGTAGTGGGTTTAAGGCCCAACTGCTGGGCAGCCCCCCCTTCACCCCGAATCCGGCCGTTGGTCCCTCTAAGAACAGCCAGAATGCGGTCGCGTTCGAGCGCACGTTGCTCTTGCTGGATAGTGTCAAATGTGTGGTGGATCTGACTCGCTTCGGTGGTTTTCAACGTCGGCAACGAGGTCGGGGTATGTGTATTATTCACCGGGTTTGTACCGGTAAACAGCAAGGGGCGTACCCATTCCAACCCCCGCTGACCATCGTTGAGGATGACCGCCTGTTCCATAATATTCTCTAACTCCCGGATGTTGCCCGGCCATTGGTAAGCCAGCAGTTCCTGCATGGTGGGTTCCTGGATGCCCCGGTACGACTTGCCCATTTTCTTGCTGAACTTACCGGCAAAGTAGGTCGCAAGCATAGGAATGTCCTCCCGGCGTTCGCGGAGCGGGGGCAGATGAATGGGAAACACACTTAGCCGGTAGAACAGGTCCAGGCGGAATCGTCCTTCGGTTACTTCCTGACTCAAGTTCCGATTCGTGGCGGCAATTACGCGCACATCGGTTTTCAGAAGTTTGTTGGAGCCGAGCCGTTCAAATTCTTTTTCCTGCAACACCCGCAGCAGTTTGGTCTGTAGTTCCAGTGGCAGCTCGCCAATCTCGTCCAGAAACAGGGTGCCTCCATTGGCCAGTTCAAATTTGCCGACGCGCTTTTCTATGGCTCCGGTGAAGGCTCCTTTTTCGTGACCGAACAGTTCGGACTCGATCAGGCTGGCGGGTAGGGCGGCACAGTTGATCTTGACCAGCACGTTGTCTTTACGCGGGGAGCGGTTGTGCAGCGCACGGGCAATGAGTTCTTTGCCCGTGCCGCTTTCGCCCGTGAGCAGCACGGTCGTATCCGTAAGGGCCACTTGGCTCACCTGCCGGAATACTTGCCCCAGCAGGGGGCTGGTGCCGATGATTTCCTCGAAGTTATGGGTGGTCTTGATCTCTTCGACTAAGTAGGTTTTTTCCTGTTCAAGCCGTTTTTTGAGCGTTTTTATCTCCTCAAACGCCAGCAGATTTTCTACTGCCAGGGCCACCGGCGGGATCAGCGGGCGTAGCTGGTTCAAATCCTGATTAGTGAAAGCGTAGGGGGTCTGGCTATTTAGAATCAGTACCGCCAGGGGTGCTTCTTTCATGGGCAATGGTATTACCAGCGAGGACCGAAAACCAAAGCGGTCCCGGCGTATCTGGTACAGAGACTGTTGGGTACACTGTTGATCGAAATCCTCGCCGACATAAATCGTTGGCTGACCCGGATGATTAGCGGCATCCTGTACTTCAAGCGTTTCCAGGGTAGAATATTCGGCCCGCACTCTCTCTGACGTGTCGGTAAAATAGCCTTCTTTCTTGTCGAGTATCACATAACAAATCAGTTCCTGATCGCGAATCACCCGCACACTCATGGTATCGAAGGGAGCTACTTCGTTGAGCTCTCTGGCAATGGCGGCATACAAAGGCGTACTCTGTTTTATACCTACAAGGACCTGATTGAGTGCCAACTGCCGGTTTTTTTCGGCGTTACGCTGCTCCAGTTCCTCGAACGAAAAACTGTTCTCTAACGCCAGGGCCATCGGAGAAACTAACCGCTGGAGCAAGGCTAAATGGGTCTCAGTATAGCTCTGAACCTGCCGACTGGTCAGGATAAGCATGACCGGAGTAGTTCCCTGAACCGGAATGGGCAAATCGAGCCGGGAGCGAATGTGCCAGTGCTGGTAGGTCAACTCAACGACGGGGTACTGCTCCCGCAAACGATCAAAAGCCTCACCGGCATAGATAGTTGGCTGGCCATAGAGAGGTTTGATGGCATCGAATAACGCCCGCAGTTCGAGCGGAGTCGTCTGCAATTCGCGGCATTTTTGCTTGTAAGAGATGAATTCAAGTGAACCATCGTCGGCTTTACGCCAGCGCATCGATAGGGCGGGTCGATCAGGGAAAATAAAGCTGGCCATATCCCAGGGAACAAACAGGCCGATTTCTTCAGCCACCCGCTGAAACTTATCCGTCCAGGCCAGTTGACTGGTCAGGGCAGTGGTGACAGCGAGTTGAAGCGATTTCTCTCGTTCACGCTCCAGAATCTCCTCATTAGCCAGAATATTGGCCACAGCCACCGATAACTGGTCTGATATGGCCTGAAACAGATGGAACTGCTTGGGGCAAAAATGGCCCTTTTGCAGCGAATTAATCGCGAAAGCACCGATCTCCTCGCCCCCCGTTTTGAGCAGGCAAAACATAGATTCGGCATAGCCAACCTGATCAAGGATCGGTGCCTGAACATACGTTTCCCAGTTGGGTAATTTATCAGCCTGATAGTCATGAATCAGCGGTCCGCCTGCCGCCCGTAATCGCTCAAAAAATGGCTCGAATACCGATCCGGGATAGGGAAAAATTGCACTATCCGAGTCGGCCAGTAATTGATTGGCTTCTGAGGGACTGATGGTGGGTAAGCTGACGGTCAGGTCTTCGAGGTGCTGCCTTTCGGCATCAAAGACGAACAGGCCACAATCATTAAAATCGAACAGCGGCTTGATTTTATCGATGATGACTTCAAGCAGGTCTTTCTTATCGCGGATGGTAGCGATAGCCTTACTGATAGCCAACAGGGCCGTTTTCTCCCGTTCGCGTTCCAGAATGGCCTCGTTGGCCAGGATGTTGGACACAGCCACCGCCACCTGGTCGGCTACGGCCTGAAACAGCGGAAAGTCTTTCCCGGAAAAGAAGCCTTTCTGTCTACTGTTAAAAAACAAGATGCCGAATGGCTCTCCCCTTACCCGAAGTAAAGCACCCATCGTTTCCTGAAAACCGGCGTTGAGTATGACCTCAGCAAACGGATGCGGGTAGTTGCTGAATAAATCAGCAAAATCAAACACGATGGGCGAATCACTTTTCTTCAGTTCATCATAGATGGCCGCTATGGCCGATCCTCGATGAAGAATTCGCGCAGCAGACCAGTTTTCACTGAGTTTTTCATTAGGTGCTGAATTATCAATTTCGGGGTGTTGTACCGTCAGATCGTAGTGGTAATTTTCGGCCTCGTTGATAATAAAGAGGCCCGTGTTGTCAGTCGCAAACAGGGGTATTATCTGGTCATTGATTGTTTTTAACAAATCGACTTTGTCGCGTATGGAGTTAATTGCCAAACTGACGGACAGCAAAACAGCTTGTTCCGAAGGCGGTAAGGCAGACATATAGGATGTATGCATAAGAGGAATTTTTAGCAATGTACGAAGAGTCAGCTACGCTCAGACTAAGCAAAGTTAGGCACTCATCCATCAACCTCCAATATCTCCATTTTGATAGAGTTGTGGGGTGGAGGTTCCATTAAAAATGGAGTTTTTGAACCTTCAAAAACTCACAAAAAATTTAATAATTAATAAAAAGTTATTGATATTCAGTTAGTTAAAGGAAAATCATTTCCATTAATTCTCAACTGGCACAGTGCTTGAAAGAACAGCAAGCGAAACCACAATCGGCTGGCTGTCTTAAGGCATGCCAAATCCGTTCATGAAAATCACGTCATATGCTAAACCAAATAGAAACATGAAAATTGGCATTGTAGGTACTGGTCTTATCGGGGCAAATGTGGCCCGGTTGCTGGCTCGGGCGGGCCACCAGGTTATTATCAGCTTCTCGCGTGATCCCAAAAAGTTGGAAGCTTTGGCTAAAGAATTCGACGACTATTCGGTTCGGGTAGGCACCCCGGCAGAGGCTGTTGCTCAGAGCGATGTCGTTGTGCTTTCGGTGCATTTTGCCGCTCTCGATACGGCCATTACTCAGATGGGTGACGTAAGTGGAAAAATTCTGATCGATACCAACAACCCGGTGGACGTTAAGCTACCCGATAGCATAAACGGGGCGCAGGAGATTGTTCGGCGACTGCCCGGTACTCGCCTGGTAAAGGCATTCAATAGCCTGATGTATGACTTACTGACCAAGCTCAGTTTTCAGGAGCCACTGACGGTCCTGCCCATGGCGGGCGACGATCCGACGGCGAAGGAACAGGTGGCCCAATTGATCCGGGAAATCGGATTCGAGCCGCTCGATTTGGGTTCACTTCAACGAGCCAGTTTACAGGAACCCGGCGGACCATTCTTCAGCAAAGTTATGACGCTGCCGGTCGCGCAGTCAATTCTTAGTCGACAGTAAACCAGCTATAATTGAATTCATGTCCATGTCAACGACGCAACATACCCGTACCTGGCTGATTACCGGTTGTTCATCCGGTTTCGGCTACGAAATTGCCCTGGCTGCCCTCACAGCGGGCGACCAGGTGGTCGCCACCGCCCGCCAAACCGATAGCCTGACGGCCTGGACAACCCAGTTTCCGGCTCAGGTGCTGGTGCTGTCCCTCGACGTAACCAATGCCGGGCAGGTTGATTCCGCCGTTGAGCAGGCCGTACAACGCTTCGGGCGGCTCGACGTGGTGGTCAATAATGCCGGGTATGGCTTGGTGGGTGCTATCGAAGAAGTCTCGGATGCCGAGTTCCGAAGCATTTTCGATACGGATGTCTTCGGTGTGCTCAACGTAACGCGGGCGGTGCTGCCCACCCTCCGTCGGCAACGCAGCGGCCATATTATCAACTTCTCGTCGGTGGCCGGTATTCGCGGGTCGGGCGGGCTGGGTGCCTACAATGCGGCCAAGTTCGCCGTCGAGGGTTTGTCAGAAGCACTCAACGAGGAGGTGGCTCCGTTGGGACTTTTCGTCACCATCATTGAGCCGGGAGGCTTTCGCACCAACTGGGGCGGCAAGTCGATGCGCTTCTCGGCGGCTGTCTTAGCCGACTACGCCGGTTCTGCCGGGCGGGTCCGGGGCTTTTTCGAGTCGGCACAGATGCCCCGGCGGGCGGGGGGAAATCCAAAGAAACTGGCTCAGGCGGTGTTGCACATCGCCCATCAGTCGAACCCGCCCCGGCGTTTGGCACTGGGCGAGGATGCCTACGGGGTGGTTCAGCAAAAATGCGCGACATTATTAAATGACCTCGAAGCGAATCTCGATCTGACACTCAACATGGGCGATTAAAAAAGTAAACGTATAGGGGTATCCGTTCATTGTTAGTTAGCCCGGAACAGCCCTGTGAACCTACGCACAGGCTGAACGGGGCTGCGTATCGAACACTGACAGCGCACGCTTCGGATGGTCGTTCATGTGCCTGCCCCAACCCTTTTTCAAAGGATCAGGCCATTACCAGGCCGACCCGACCGGCTCCCTCGACAGCATTACCCGTTTCGATCTATAATTCATTTTTCAAAACAAATCCAAGTACGACCATGGAAGCAGTAGCTGCCCCAACATCAACAACGACCAACGGCTCAGCCGAGGCTGATTTCCACCCGCACGCCCCCGTCCCGCAGACGCAGGACAAACCGGCTACGGGTAGTGCCCAGAAAATTACCATTGGCCCCGGCCAGCTTTACATCAACGGTCAATGGCGTGAATCCAGCGACGGACAGCGGTTCACGACCGTTAACCCCACCACCGAAGAGGTCATCACCACCCTGGCGCAGGGCACTGCCCAGGATGCCGATGATGCCGCCGAAGCCGCCCGGGTCGCCTACGAAGAAGGCCCCTGGGGAAAGATGAAAGGCAAAGAGCGGGCAAAGTACATGCACCGCATTGCCGACCTGATTGAGAAATATGCCGAAGAACTGGCCGTTCGGGAATCAACCGACATGGGCAAACTCTACCGGGACGTTACCTATGTTGATATTCCCCACATCGCCAACATGTTCCGCTACTTTGCGGGCTGGACCACTAAGCTCGACGGGTCGGTAAAAAACACCGAAGGCATCGGCGGAGATAACCACCTGCTGACCTACACCCGCCGGGAGCCGCTGGGCGTGGTAGCCGCCATCACCCCGTACAACTTCCCGCTGATTCTGACCGTCAGCAAGATTGCCCCCGCGCTGGCAGCCGGCAACACGTTCATTCACAAGCCTGCGTCGCTCACGCCGTTGACGGCCGTGACCCTCGCCAAAATTATGGACGAGGCCGGTCTGCCCGCCGGTGTCTACAACTTAGTAACGGGTCCGGGTGGCGCGGTTGGTGATGCGCTGACCAAGAATCCGAAGATCGACAAGATTGCCTTCACCGGCTCCACGCCCGTAGGTCAGGGCATCATGCGGAGCGGTGCCGATACGATGAAGCACCTGACGATGGAACTGGGGGGTAAATCACCCAATATCATCTTTGCCGATGCCGACCTAGACAAAGCCGTCGAGATGGCGGTACTGGCGATTTTCTGGAACAAGGGCGAGGTCTGCGTAGCGGGTTCGCGTTGCTTGGTCGAAGCGTCTGTTCTGGATGCATTCGTGGAAAAATTAGTGGCCCGCGTCAAAAAACTTAAGACCGGCGATCCATTCGACCCAACGACCGACATGGGGCCGATGTCGGGCAAAGGCGAGTACGAAAAAGTGCTTAAATACATTCAGTACGGTCACGAAGACGGAGCGAAACTGGTCGTTGGCGGCAATACCGCTCAGATCAATGGCAAGGGGTATTTTGTCGAGCCTACGGTGTTTGTGACCGATAACAACAGCCGGATTGCCCGTGAGGAGATTTTCGGGCCGGTGCTGTCGGTGATTCCGTTCAAGGATTTTGATGAAGCCATCAAACTGGCCAATGACACGCCATTTGGGTTGGCTTCGGGGGTGCAGACCACCGACCTCACCAAGGCCCTGCGGGCGGCTGAAAAGATTCTGGCGGGTATGGTCTGGATCAACACCTGGCACCAGTATGACCCGTCGGCTCCTTTCGGTGGCTACAAAATGTCGGGTTACGGCCGCGAACATGGCATCGAAGTGTTCGAGAGCTACACCCAGGTTAAAACTATCTGGGCCAACCTGAAAGAGTAAACGGTACGTCTTCTCTAAACAACCGCCCGGACGCCTGTTCGGGCGGTTCTTATCAACCCGACTTCATGCATTCATCAACAAACGGAGTAGCAGGCGGCTCAATCAACGGTCAACAAACGGCCGTTCCTAACCGTCTTATTGTCGGCATCAGCGGGGCGACTGGCATTATTTACGGCATTCGGCTGCTGGAAATGCTGCGCTCACTGGGCGTAGAGACGCACCTGGTTATCTCAAAAGCGGGCGACATGACCCGGGCCTACGAAACGGCTTTATCGGCCAAAGAAATCCGGGCCTTAGCTGACGTATGCTATTCGGCATCGGACATTACGGCCCCGATTTCGAGCGGCTCCTTTCGCACGATGGGGATGATTATTGCCCCTTGCTCCGTGCGAACGCTATCCGAAATCGCCGTTGGCACAACGGATAACCTGCTGACCCGCGCGGCCGATGTGGTGCTGAAAGAACGACGACGCCTGGTCCTGTTGGCGCGGGAAACCCCTCTGCACGCGGGCCACCTCAAGAGTATGCTGGCCGTGACGGAGTACGGGGGAATTATTGCGCCCCCCGTGCCTGCCTTCTACACGGGGGCGACTACAATTAGTGAACTGGTCGATCATACCGTAGGCCGGGTACTGGATTTATTCGATCTGGATGCGGGCGTTCTCAAACGCTGGGGCGAAACGCCCCTCACTACGCTGGTTAACAACACAAATGGCACACACGAACCAACTACTTACTAATGGAAACATCCATCGACATCGCTCCGAATGCGGCCCCTGCTGATCGGGGCCAGCCCGAAGCACGTCCCTCATTCCACCTGAAGAGCTTCCGTGAATTTATCGACGCGCTGGCTAAAATCGGCGAAGTGCAGGAAATAGATACCGACGTGGATTGGTCGCTCGAAATGGGCGCGATTTCCCGATACTGCTACGAAACAGGCGCACCCGTCCCGCTTTTCAATTCGATCAAGAGCATCGAAAAAGGGTTTCGGGCGGCCAGTGCGCTGGGTGGTATCTCGGATCAGAAAGGGCGGTATCTGGCTCGGATTGCGCTGGCCTTGGGCTTGCCCGCCGAAACCAATGGTGTCCAGATTGTGGAAACGATTGCTGCGGCCCGAAAGCGTCCGCCCATTCCACCGACGGTGATTACCCGTCCGGCCCCCTGCCAGGAAAACGTGTTGCTGGGCGATGCCGTTGACTTGCTCCGTCTGCCGGTTCCTCTGATTCACGAGGGCGACGGAGGCCGATACCTGAACACGCTGGGAATCATCGTGGCGCAGAGTCCAGACAAGAAATGGACCAACTGGTCGATTGCGCGGATTATGCTCCTTGATAGAAACCGGATGACGGGCATCGTAGCCCCTAATCAGCACATTGGCATGATCCACAAACTCTGGAAAGACCTGGGTCAGGATATGCCCTACGCGCTGGTGTTGGGGGGCGAACCGGCCATTCCGTTCGTGGGCGGGATGCCCCTGCCCGCCTGGGAAAACGAAGGGGATTTTCTGGGGGCTTATTTCGGTGAAGGGCTGGAGGTGGTACCGGCTAAAACCGTTGACCTGCTGGTGCCTGCTACTGCCGAGATTATTATCGAAGGGCATTTGTCCAGTACCGAAACCGCCACCGAAGGACCCATGGGTGAATATGCCGGGTATGCCTGGGGAGGAGAGGGTAAATCCCAACCCGTCTATCACGTGTCGGCCATGACCTTTCGCAACGAGCCGATCTTCCCCTTTGCGGTTGCGGGAGAACCCGTCGAAGAAGACCATACGGCGTGGGGGATTCCCAATGCGGGTGAGGTGCTGGCCGAATTGCGGGAGGCAGGCATTCCCGTCACGGCGGCCTGGATACCGCTGGAGAGTGCTAACCACTGGGGCGTTATAACAATGCCTAATGACTGGCGCAAAAAGCTGGGATACGGCTCCGATGAACTGGTTCAGCGGGTAGGCAACGTACTCTACGAATCGAAAGCGGGCATGGGAATTCCGAAGTTCATCCTGGTCAACGATGATGTCGATCCAACGAATCTGAGCGAATTAGTTTGGGCGTTTGCAACCCGCTGCCGCCCCGATACGGGTCACATCGTGTTCCAGAACGAAAACACCAATCCGCTGGTAGCCTTTCTGAAAGCAGGGGAGAAAATGTCGTTTCATACCGCCAAGATGATTTATAACTGCCTGGCACCCGACGATTGGGGGGACAACCTGCCCCGGCGCGTGAATTTCAAGCGTAGCTGGCCCGCAGCCATCCAGCAGCAGGTGCTGGCCAACTGGAACCATTACGGCTTTTCATCTAAATAAACCAACTCATGACTATTTTAGTATCAAACGGAAACATCGGCAATGTCGTTGCGGCCACGCTGGCCGCCCAGGGACACACGGTTCGGTTGCTGGTGCGGAAACCAACGGCGGTGGCCGACGGGCTGCAACTGGCGGTAGCCAACGCGGCTGAACCCGACACCTTAGAGGCCGCTTTTGCGGGCGTTGATGTCTTCTTTTTTGTCTCTCCGCTGGTCGAGAACATGGTTGAACTGGCGCAAAACCTGATAGGAGCCGCTCAACGGGCGGGCGTTAAACACATCGTCCGATCATCGGCGCGGGGAGCAAGCCCCGATGCACCCATCACGATGGGAAAACTGCACGGTCAGGTGGAAGAACTTATCCGGCAATCGGGTATTCCCTACAGCATTGTTCAGCCGGCATCCTTTTTCCAGAACCTGATGGCTAACCTGGAAACGATTACAACGCAGAAGGCTTTCTACGGCTCTGCGGGCGACGGGAAAAATGCGTTCGTCGATGTGCGCGACATTGCCGCCGTAGTGGTCAAAACGATTACCGAGCCGGGTCATGCGGGTAAAACGTACACCATCACCGGCAGTGAACTGATGTCTAACGCCGACCAGGCGGCTGAGTTGAGCCGCCAGACGGGTCGCACCATCCGCTACATCGACCAGTCGCGGCAGGAGGCATATGACGCGCTGCTGGGGGCGGGGCTGTCGCCCTGGCTGGCAACGGCCTACGTCGAACTAGATGAGATCACCCGACTGGGTTATGTCGCTACGGCCACCACCGATATGGAAACCGTTACGGGTACCCAACCCATCCGGTTTGGCGATTTCGTGCGGGAGAATCTCGGCGCGTTTCAGCAGGCAGCAGTCGAAGCCGCCCGGTAACGGGATTGGCGATCCGCCCACCATTCATTTATACCCAATTTGGAATCAGCGCGGCCAACTTAAAGCAACCCGGTGGTTGGTCGGGCATATGTCGGCCAACAAGCCGGGTGTGTCCGACTCACTGCTTTCTTTTCACTACTTACCAACAAACGTTTCTATGAAAATTCTAGCTATTTTCACCTTAAAAGCAGGCGTTTCGTTAGCGGAGGCCCTCCCGCTCATTGCCGACGAAGAGCGGATGGCCTGGAGAATGTATTTATCCGGCCAGTTGCGTGAAACCTACCTGAGCGAGACCAGTGGGATGGTAATTGACCTCTTCGAGTACGAGTCTATCCCGGCTCTACAGCAGGCTCTTCTGCAACTCCCGCTCATGAAGGCCGGTATGCTGAAGGCGACCTACCACGAACTGCGGCCGTTTAAAAACTGGGAGTCGCTGTTTGCCGAGTCGAACAGGACTACCTGAATAGTAGCTGTCCAAGTTGATGCACGGACCAACGTCAGATTAACCGGTTGAAACCAACGAACTGTAGGCCATGTCAAAGCATCAGGATGACACGAGAGCATAAAAAAGCTTGGGGTGAAACGGCTAATTCCGTACTTTAGGGTGAGCCTGTCGTCGCCCCATGAAAAAGATAAAATGGCTTTACACTTAGTTAATCGGGCATCTGCTCAAAATACGTCTTGCGGGTCTTTTTCTTAGTATAAAACTGAGTCGTCTCCAGTGTTTCGTGGCGCAGGTGCTGCTGCACGTGTTCAAGACTAACGCCTTCCTCCAGAAGGAGCTGGCCAGCGGTGTGTCGCAGACTATGGGCTGACATCCCCACTCGTTTCAAGCCATGCTTTTTGAGCTGCTTATCCACAATATACCGTATTTGATGCGTCTTCAACTCCGCAAAGAGTGACTCCCCCCGTCGGCCTGTAGGAATGGGCCAGCGATCGGTCTCTTCCAGGTAGGTCTGCAACACCTGTCGGCAAGCCGCGAAAAATTTAATAGCCTTCTTCGTACTCTTTCCTTTGCCCAGCACCTGTAGTTGCTGGCGGTCAAAATCTAAATCGCCCAGCTTCAGACGGGTCACTTCGACCGTCCGTAACCCCTCCAGTCCCAGCAAGACCAGTATGGCTTTGTCACGAGTGGGGTGCCGCCCAGTAGCCTCCACATCCCCCAAAACCTGCTGCCGTTCGTTGGCTTCGAGGCTGTCCTTATAAAAAGTGCGTTCGATGGCCAGCCCCCGTACGTCGTCGATGTCGCGCAGTGCATTGAGTTGGTCGTCTCTTAATTTCAGGTCCTCGCGTCGGCGGATGCACCAGGTGGCCAATTGCTTGATGACTGACAAGTAGAGGTTAATGGTAAAGGCTGAATACTGATTGTCTTTAAGCTGCTGCACGAAGTCCGATACGGTCAAACCACCCAAGAAAGCAGGTTGGCTCAGCGCAAGTTGTTGCTCGACATACAGGAAGAAGGCGTTGAGGGCTTTGGTGTAGGTTTCTTTGGATCGGTCCCCGCGCAGACTTTTAGCTTCGCGAATGAATTGTAACACCAGTTTATTGGCAGCGGGTGGAATTTTGGTGGTCTTGGGGTCAGCCACTACCGTTGGGCAACCGATGGTCTGATAAAACAGCAGGAACTTTCGAATGGGCGATACCCGGTTGGGCGGTAGTCCGGCGTTGAATCGGGCAAAGCTC
>JBBQLG010000152.1:0-14378 GCA_038327655.1 Cytophagales bacterium | reverse complement strand
TTGCGTTTGACACAAATGAGTTTTTCAATACCTTGCCATTGAGAGGCCGTCAGGTCGGAGGAATATGATTGTTGCACGCAATTTAAACCCCGATTGGCGGCTTTCTCGTTTCAGAAAATCCTAACTCAAACAGCTTCTAAGGAATAAGTTTCGTAATGTCGGCCACCAGTCGCTCGGTAGTCCGGTCCATAAGGGCCTGATCTTGCTTCTGATAGTACTCATAGAAAAAATCGGGTACCTGCGTGCTCTTACTTCGACTGTCGTAGATCTCATCCTGCACATGCCGGGCGCGCTCGTTCAAGCCCTGTTCATTCCGAAGTTGATGAGGGTCTAAGATTACGCCTTCAATATGTTGCAGAATGCGCTCCAAGCTTTGTGTAGCTTCGTTCTGCTCCTGCATTTGGTTAAAATAGAAGGTAAAGAGGGGGGTCAAGGCCGCCAGTACAAGAATAAAATTGATTAGCGTATGATCATTCAGATTCGTAAGGTTATCTGGCCGATTCATGTACAGAATAAAAAAGCCAAGCAACAGGTACGTAACTGATAGAAACACCCGGTAGCGTTTGCGAAGTCGCCTTCCCCAATCACAGTTGTTATACTGACTTACCAGCCGGGCGACGGGCAGGGGTAAGGTTCCGATAAGTCCTGAGTGCCAATTTTGAAGCTTCAGCTCGTTTTTATTGCCCGCGCAATGAGCATCGTGCAACTCGACGATCTCGCCGGTCGTCACGTCATTGACGGATTTCAAGGGAGAACACCCCAACTCCAGCAAATCACAATCATACTGTTCCTGCACCTTCGCTCCTTTTTCGCGCAGATCCTTTATGCGTGTCTCTAAGCCAAAAACATCGACAAAGGAAGCAAGCAAGCCGTAAACGGCTCCTAACTTTCCGGCGTTGTCGTTCGCCAGAGCAGCCAACGAGAAGCCCGACGGTACTACTACATTGACGATCACCTGCCAGCCACACCAATTTTTTGCGCGGGAATATAGCTCGCGCTGGGCGGCCAGTCGTTGGAGTTGTTTAACTTCATTCTGCCGCGTCGGTATCTGATTTGTCATCGGTATGTGGGGAATTCGTAGTTGAAAAGTTTCTGCCAGTACTCAAAAGCAAGATCTGTTCGGCCTCGTTGATCGGCCTCGATGGCTTTCAAGGTGCGGCCTGTGGCGGTGGCTAACTTTGACATCGCCGTTTCGCGTTGGTTGTCCGTGTTACAGGCCGTGAGGCCGAGCGTGATGCCCATCGGGTCGTTGAACTCGTCCAATTCCTGTTCGTAAAGCGCGATGAACAGCTTGTGCAAATCGAGCGGAAGGTTGAGCTTGTGTCGTTTGGCTAATTGCCTGGCGGTGAATAATTCTAAGTAAAAGGATCGAATGGGTACGTTCTGATAAAACTTCCACGCTTTCAGCAGTTGAATCAGTGGTTTTAGCCGACCGCCCATTTGCTCATCGTGTTCGCAAACATACCGGTTATGGGCGTCGGGGCTGGATCGGAGCCAACCGCCGTTGCCGTCGGGGATTCGGAAAGCCCGGTACCCACGAATCATACCGTGAAAGACACAGGGCGTTATTTCGAGCGATTCTGACTCGTATTCACCAAACGGAACACTTACCGCCGGACTCTTCACCCGAATGCCCCGTGTCCGGGGAAACGTGTTCTCTAACGCTTCCCGTAGATCGCGCAACACATTGGCCGAGTTCTTGCGGACGTACTCTGCCTTAAGCACGGCGAAGTAATCCGTGTCGCTGTGGTGGCGAACGCCGGTCCGGTTTCCGAACGACCCCGTTTCAAACAGAGCGCACTGATCGAAATTGTTTTTCAGGCAACTTCGCACAGAGCCTTTATGCGAAACGGCCTTGGTGTGTTCGCTGGTCAGCGGCTGTAGCTTTTTCAGGAAGGTATCAAACCCTTCATCAACGGTACGGGGCATAAGGCGGCTCAGTTAGTCGAAGGAAGGGAAAGAAGAACCAAACACCTCTTGCCAAGATCCGATGGATGCTTCTTGGTCACCCTTGTCTTCGTGCTGCCGAGCTTCGCGAGCGGTTTTGGCATAGCGGGTAGCTACCGCGCTGATGCGGTTACGGGTCTCCTGCTCCAGCCGGTTAATGTTGCCCTGAATGCCTTTAGGATCTTCGACATCCCAACGGATCGCATAGGCAATGTGGTCGAGCAGGGCCGGGATTTCAACGTCAGGGTAGGATGTAGTTACCGTATACTTGGTTTCGTAGTATTTCAGCACTATCGTTTCCAATAGGTACGACGGAATCGTCGTCGTGATGGGGCGTTTAGTCCAGAATTTTAATAAGCGCAGCACATTCAGTACGTACCCACCGTGTTGTTGATTAGCCGATGTAGTCAGCTCCTTATCGATCCGTGGGTCGGTCTTCATCCAGTAGCCGTTGCCATCGGGGATTAGGTAGTAGGTACGTCCCCAGTTGTCTTCGGCGGTCATGAAGCAGGGGACTATGTCGAAGCTCCACTCATACGACGACAGGTTGAGTACGGCGGCCTGCTGGGTGTACTTGATATCTGCCGATTTATATTGAGGCACCTCACCCAAGCCAGCCTTAAACCTGTTCAGTACCTTCTTAGAATTAAGTAGGTTGGTATCGTCGTGGCAAAGATCGGTGAGGCGTTGAGCGTTAGAATTAACCGTTATATCTATCCGGCCGTCGTAGTCCATATACGTGCTTCCCTCCCCGTGCAGGCCAACCATCATGTCGATGTCATTTAGGGGCCGAATCTTGGTTTTACGGGCAAAGGAACCGTAATTCAGGTGGTAAGCAGGGGCGAGCAGCGGGAAATTACTGTACCGACCGGGCAACGCGTTAATCTGTTCGTATAGCCAGTCACGGCTCTTATAAGCGTTTGTGGTTTTGGTGGGGTCAAGGTTGACGGCGTCTTTTTGAAATTCGGCAAAGGCCTTGTCTACGGTGTTAGCCATTAAGTCCGGTTTATTTGGTGTGGGGGATCGAATTAGCAATAGAGAGAGCCGGTCGTTCGACCGGCTCTCTCTGTAAGATACACTTACCCCTTCGGTGGAAACGAGTCATTACCGTGGGAGTCGCGCCAGTTGATTTTACCATCCTGGCCATGCACGATCAATTCTGTCTGCTGGTTACGCGCAATCTCACGGGCTACGTTGACAGCTTCACGTTGCGTGTTAGTAATACGAGTTGCCCTGCTGTTACCGGCTCCTTGCACGGCCCAACCATCTCCGCGAGGTACAACATGCTGATTTGTCTTTGCCATTTTGAAAAGCTTATTGATCCATAAAGACAACTGAGGACTACTAAAGGCAGTTCATCTATAAAAACCTTTTTTTATAGTCAATTTAACAAACGTTTGTTAAATTGACTATAAAGTTTATTCAACATACATTTGGCACGTGAACGAGAAGCAACAGCAGCATCTTTACCAGTTGTTGGGTAAGAATGTGAAGCGGTATCGAAACCAGCGCGGACTTACCCAGGAGCAATTGGCTAATGAAATTAGCCTAACCCGGACTTCGGTAGTTAACATTGAGCAGGGTCGGCAGCATCCTCCTCTGCACCTGGTATTGCAGATTGCTAAGGTGCTTTCTATAAATCTCGAAACACTCGTGCCCGTAGAAACTGAGTTTGCCGCCACGGCAACGTTAGTTGATGACAGTTTAAAGGATGTTAAGGACGAGGATAGACCTAAGCTTACGCTTTTTTTCGACGATTTTCTGAAGACTTCTCAGGACCATGAATAAGAAAAGGCAAAAGCAAATTGAGGAAGTAGCGTCCACTCTTCTCCATCAGATAGGCTGCTATCCGGCGAGCTTCATTCATTTAATTGATGATGTCGGCATTGATGTGCAGCAAGTAGCGATTCGATTGGAGATCGAACTAATGGAATATGATTTTGGTGACGACGTTTCGGGCGTGTTACTGCGCGACGGCGACAAAGCCAAGATTGGCTATTCAACTCAAACCGGTAGAAAACGGCAACGGTTTACTATTGCCCATGAGTTAGGCCATTATATGCTGAACCATCAGCGTCAGGGCGTTTTTGTGGATACGCCCGAAAAATACTTCACCCTATTCCGCGATAGTAATTCGTCGAAGGGCGAAGATTTTCAGGAGCGCGAAGCGAACGCTTTTGCTGCTGCTTTACTGATGCCACTTGATTTGGTTCGAGAGGGTACGGGCTACATTTCCCGATCAAATATTACCCGGAATGAAGATTTCGATCTAGTTTCGGAGCTGGCCCGGCGATTTTATGTCAGCAATCTGGCGATGAGCTATCGACTAACTAACCTTGATTCTGTTTGGTAATAACAAAGATTTACGAAACTCTAAAAAGTTACTATACCTTGTGAACTATAAATTAGTTAGATATTAAAGAGAAATTATTTCAGGACAGTGAACGCCCCGGAAAAGCCACGTCCAGACTCAACTGTGACGGCTTGTACGCTTAGCTCCCTGAAAGTTTACCTACTTAGAATTTGCTTAAAGTCAGCAAACGAACAGATTTGGACCGGAGGAAATCGCTCTTTTTCGCGGAGCAGATTTAAAATATGGCGGTCGTCGGATACCAGCCAGTCGGCACCGGCAGCAATGGCACAGTCCACAAACTTGTTATCGTCGGGATCATCGTTGACCTGCCCGAATCGAAAATAAGGCTCCTGCCGAACGTGATTGGGAGCAGCCAGTAAAAGCGATGTGACTAACTCGGCCGCCAGAGGACTGAAAAAGTAGGCTGTCATCTCAGCGTATTCGAGGATAATTTCGTTACTAACCACCCAAGTGAACTGCCCGGCAGCAAACGCATCATAGAGCCAGCGATAGGAGCCGTTTCGGGGCACCGACTGAAGCAAGCCATTGGTGTCAATCACGACTTTCACTGATGGCCTCTGATTTGGCCCAGCCGCTCAGTGCGGTTATCAAACTTCATTTGGTCTTCGAGTTGGGTGGTGGTCAGCCCTTTTTGCTGTATTACTTGGTCAGCCTCTTCTTCAAGTCGTTGCCGGAAGTGTTGCATCAGCGTTTGGCGCATAGCCAACACCTCGGTATCGCTCATTTCGAAGCTAAATATCTCCAAAAGAGCCAGTTGAGCAGTAGACAATCGTTGCGAAGCGACCATAGTAGGACACGATTTATTGGTTGTTGAAGTTAACGAAAACACACGTAGATTGATCCATTTGGGAACGTCAAAATCGTATTCTTATCTCTCTAGCAGAATGCCTTCAATACCCGTTCCTCTCTTTATCCGTGTCTGCACCTTACTGGCGGACCTGTCTAATTTTGCGGGCGGCACTTGTGAAATAGTACCGAAAAAATCACCCGATTTAATGGCTGTCAAACTCAATCAATACCATTATTACAGGCTGGTCACCACTGGTCTGTGATCACTGTGAACAAATGATGAAACCTTACTCGAAAGTGAACAAAGGCCTTGAACGCAATGTATTCCTTCCGTATAACAAAATCACCTCCCCTGAATTTTGTCGAAACTGACGTTTCAAACGGCTCATTTAACACCCTTGTTGCCGCCGTAAAGGCCGCTGGTCTGGTCGAAACGCTGAGTGGCACGGGTCCATTTACGGTGTTTGCCCCCATAGATGCCGCGTTTGCTGCGTTGCCCGCCGGTACGGTCGATACGCTGGTGAAGCCCGAAAGTAAAGAGAAGCTGACGGGTATCCTGACCTACCACGTGGTAGCCGGGAAGGTGATGTCGTCGGATTTGACGGATGGCATGACAGCCACTACGGTCAACGGACAGTCGCTTACCATCCACCTGACGGATGGTAAAGTGATGGTCAACGGCGCCGAAGTGATTATTGCCGATGTGGATACTGACAATGGTGTTATTCACGCCATCAATTCGGTACTGATGCCCGCCTAATTGGCCAGATGCATGACTGAAGAAGGCTCAATCCTCTAGGGTTGAGCCTTTCTGTTTTCGTTCGGATCAGGATCGTTCGTTGCAGCAAATCAGTCCATTGAAAAAATAGTTAGCCCAAAACCGGTTTAAACTTTAACCAAAACCCCCAAAACCGTGTGAATTTTGGTTAGAAAACTGACAACCTATTTCTATACAACAATCAATTAAGTAGTTGATATAGAGCTGTTTGAAAACAACCTAATCAACTCATCCTGACTTAAATCTAAGGCTGTCAAACGCCGTTGCACTTGCCGTAAGCCGGCTTCCTTGGTTTTTTGGGTCGTATCTTTAATTTGAACTTTCTTGTAAGGCTCCTCTTTGGTCAGCATGTTCCAGATAATTACCGCCAGCTTTCGTGCGGTGGCCGTGATAGCAGCGACTCGGCCTTTCTTATAGGCAACTCGTTTAAAGAAGCCACTCAACTCATGATTGGCCAGATTGCCAATCGTGTTAGCCGCCTGTCGTAAGGCGATAGCTATGTGGGATTTGCCTGAGGGCGTACGATGACTAATAGTGCGTCCGCCACTGATTTTATTGTTTGGTACTAGCCGCAGCCAACTAGCGAAGCTTTTGGCGGTGGTAAACTTATGGATGTCCTTACCTAGCGTAGTTAATAAGCATAGAACCGTACTGTGGCTAACGCCGGGGATGGCAAATAAATCGGTTTGAAAATAACTCAGCGCAATCTGGGAAACATCAAAGCCAGGCGTGTTCTTATTGGTCTTCTTTCGAGTTGCTGGCTGGACGGGTTCGGCTGATTTAGAAACAGATTCCTTGGGCATAGAGCGACGTAAAGCCCGTTCAATGATCCCATCACACTCCAGCAGCGCTTTTTGATAGAGTTTATAAAAATGTAGGGCTGCTTGTAATTCAAATAATTGTTCCTCTCGCCACCAGCCCTGAAGAGACTGGGCGATTTCCTCCTTAGACTTCTTCACACGCACGTCCACTAAGGAGGCCAACTCGTGCGGATCGCGGTTGCCACTCAGAATTGCTTCGATGATAGCTAGGCCGGATTTGCCGGTGATGTCGCGAATTGCTACATCCAGGCGAATATTCATCAACCGGAGCGCTTTCTGCATTTTGCGAGTATAAGTAGCCTGCTGCTCAATTAAGTGCTGGCGATGGTAGTAGTAAGTACGCAGTTCTTGGAGCGTATCGCTCAGCAAAAAACTGCCCGACAACAACCCCAATGAGTGGAGCCGCTGAATCCACAGACAATCAATAACGTCTGTTTTGCGGCCTTGCACGTTCTTAGTCTGGCTACCGCCCACCAGGAGCACTTCAAATCCAGCTTTCTGTAAGGCATTGAACAAGGTTTGCCAATAACTCCCGGTGCTTTCCATGGCTACCGATGTAATGCCATGCTGCCTCAAATGGTCGATGAGATACTGGTGATCCTGGGTATAAACGCCAAAGGACTGGACGTTTTCTTTATTCTGGTCCACCGCTACCCAATGCTCGCGGGAGCCGATATCGATACCGGCGGCATGCAGATTGACGATTGGCAAATTGGTGGTTGGCTTTCCCATTGTTTTGGCTGATTAGATGCGTAAACTGACCTCAGGGAATGGATGGGTGAATCAGGATTTTTCTATACGGGATTCTCGCTAGGAGATCACCAGTGAATTCAACAAGTGCCTCATAGGGAGGCATTATCCATTCCAGCCCAGATTTCAGTAAGGACTACTACGTACCAGTATAGGTTGATGAGCTTATTTCTGAGGTCAAAACAAGATAATTAGTAAGCACCAGTTTGCCTACTCCAGTTGTCCTGGATATTCAATGGGGCCCCCACAATCGAGCGATTTCAGGTTAAGACACTCGCAGCGATCCGCGCGCGTGGTTGTCGTATTTAGTGGAACAGAGTCGCAACATGCCCGCTGTTATGGACCCGCTTAGGTTCGCGCAACCACTGGTTCCAGGCCGAAAAGCAGGCGCAGGAAAGCCACGCGCCGCACCACCAGTTCGTACAGCAGCACCGTGCCGACGAACGTGCCGACCACGAGGGCCGCGTACTTCACGCCGATGCCGGCTGGCCAGCGCACTACGTGATAGGCCAGCAGTAGCAACACGGTTTGGTGCAAGATGTAGAAAGGGTACACGGCCTGATTGGTATAGCGCAAAAACGCGTTGCTGTGCTGCAAATAGTGCCGACCGAACCCAATAAAGCACAGTATCCAGCTCCAAATGTTGAGGCATTTGACGACGCTGAACGCCAGCACCCCGCCCGCCGACGTTTCCAGGAAACCCGTGCCCGGTGCGTGCCAGCCCCAATAAATGAGGCTAAACGAACCGACGCCCAGCCCTAGGTAGGTCCAGCGGTGGCCCTCCATGGTAGCCCAGCCCGAGCCGTCGAGGGCCAGGCCAAATCCGTAAAGTAGGCAAGTTAAGTAGAAGGCGAAGTTGTACCAGTCAGCCACCAAGTTGCGCGTGTCGGGCCAGTGGCCGCGCAGCAATACTTCGATGCCAAACAGCGGCAGCACCAGCAGCAGCAACCGGTAAGGCCCGGCCCAGAACCCCGCAACTTCGTCTGGACTATTATTCGGGGCGTAACATCGGCGCAACCACAGAAACACGGGCAGTAGCAGCAGCGAATACGTGAGCAAATACACAATGAACCACAGGTGATTCCAGGTGAAGGTGCCGGCCTCGAAGAAGTGCGGATAAAACGCCACATATGAGCCGTCGCGGAGGCCGTGGTGCTGGCGCTCCAGGTATACCTGCGGCGGTATGACGAGCAGAATACCCGCTACCAGCGGCAGGAGTAACCGCCGTAGCCGCCCCCGCACAAACGCGCCGCCCGTGCGCCGCCGCAGGGCAAAGCAGGTGCCCACGCCCGACACAAAAAACAGCAGCGGCAGCCGCCACTGGTTCAGAAACAACATCGGCGGCTTAAGGGCGTCAGTGAGTTCCGCATTTTGAATGTGGAAGCCCCAATCGACAAACACCAGCCCCGCATGGTAAGGCACCAGCAAGGCAAAGGCCAGCACCCGCAGCCAGTCAAGGTAATGTAGGCGGGCAGTGGAGGAACGGGTAGCAAGGGAACGCATGATCGAAGAGGGGGTAGGTGAAGCGATGGGCAAACCTACCGGTTGCCTTTTTGCTCCCCGACATACCTTACAAACCCGGCGTACTACCTTATAAATCTGGACGCGACGGCTCCATCTTTACTGCGTTCTCACTGCACCGAGACACGTTTTCGGAAGTGTGACGGCGTGGTTTGGGTGTACTTTTTGAAAGCCGCGTTAAAGGCTGATTTCGAGTTAAAGCCAGCCGCGAACCCGATTTCCTCCAGCTTCAGGTGCGCTGTTTCGGGGTTGTGGAGTTGGCATTTCACTGCTTCGATGCGATGGGCATTGATGAAATCGAAGAAGTTTTGCTGGCACTGCTCGTTGATGACCTGGGAAAGATGGTGCGGCGGCACGTGCAGTTGAGTGGCCAGGTCGGCCAGGGATAAGGCAGGATTGCAATAGGGACTATCGGTGATCATCAGGGTGCGAAGACGCAACAGAATGTCGGCGGCGGCCTGGGGACTCAAGGCGGTTTTCTCATATTTTCGGCGGGTGGGGCCAGGCACTGCTTGGGGCTCTTCGGCTGGTAGCGACCAGGCGACCAGCGTGGATTGCCGGATAGCCCGGCCGCTCAGGCCGTAGAAGAGCAAAGAAACCAGCGAGGCCACCCACACATCACCGGCGTCGTTGACATCACCTGTGATGGCGTGGAAATAGGTGGTAGCGCCCAGGTAGACGAGCGTCAGCAATCCAAATCCCAGGACCAGGTATTTCAGCCATTCCAGGGTGGGCGTCGTGGAGCGGGGAGCCTGCTGACGTCGGTAGGCGAGTAACAGGCGCAGCTGTAGCCCCAGGTAGAGCAGTAAATAGCTACCAAGCACCAGATAAAAGACGGCGTAGAATTGGGTGTAGGTGCCGAACCACCAGAAGTTGTGCAGCGCTTCCGGGGCAAGCGGATGCGGCTGGTGGAATGATTCGGTCACGGTGCGCAGTTTCCAGGCGTCGCTCTGGGCAAAGAAGGGCACCAGGTACACGGTGTGCATGGCAGCGGGGAGCAACAGCAACAAATAGCGCGGACGCCAGCGGAACACCGGTTCGGTAAGGCTATGGGCGTAGAGGTAGAACAGGGGGGATACCACGAAGGTCAACGGCTCGGTGAGGCCCACGAAGAAGGGCACAAACTGGATGTAGCCGGAGTAGCTCAGCAAAATTTCAACGACTAGCAGGGTTAAACTCAGCACCAGCAGTCCCAGCAAGCGGTTGCTGAGGTGCCTGCCCTGGGGCGAGAAAAAGAACGTCCAACTCAGGAATAGCCCCTGGGCGGTCCCCAGCAAAATCGTGACCGACCACAAGTTGAAAAAGGGGAGCATACAGCAGGGAATAAGAATTGCGGATAGGAAATAAGCCCGTCGGTACGAACCGAATTAGCAAAAAAATATCGAAATAAATCGTTTCAGACAGCAGATCGACCCGCTTTCGCCCCTCGAATAGCAACCCCTCAACAGCATTCTCCAGGAACTGCTCACCAACATCATCCGCCATGCACTGCGCAGGCTACGGTTCAGTTTTTGTGCGACGAAACTAGAGTCGATGTCAGCGTGGAGGACACGGGCATTGGCTTTACCCTGCTGCCAGGCAAGACCAGCGGCGGCATTGGCATCGAAAACAGCTATAAACGGGCCGCCTTGTCGAACATCAGGGTGCGCTTCGACCCAGCCCCCATGAGGACCATGGTACGGCTGACAACCCCCATCCACGATGCTGACCCGGACGATTCTTATTGACGACCACTGCCTCTTCAACGATGGCCTCAGCTTAGTGTTGCGCGAATCGCCCGACCTTACCCTCATCGAGCAGGCTTACGATAGCCGTCTGGCTTAGGCAGCTTGTGCCCACCCTATATATCCCTGGTCTGGTGCTGGTGGATGTCACTATGCCCTACCTGGATGGCCTGGCCGTGGTAGCGCAGTTGACACTACTGCCCTATCGGGCCAGGATCGTCGTGATCAGTATGTATGCCGAGAAACAGAAGATCGCCCGCTTCGACGCGCTGTTGGTGGATGGCTATGTGACCAAAACCGTGGCCGCTGACCGCCTGTTGAGCCTGCTGGAGCAGGTGAAGAAGTAAATGGAAACTCAGGCTAGCCCACCTGCCTCGCCGCCCACCGATACGTTTAAAGCCAGCTACGGGCTAACCAAGCGAGAGGTGGAGATTTTATGTTTGCCGTATTGTCAGAGCGCGCCGACAGTCTCACGTTAGCTTATCAACCGTCCCTGGCCGTGGCCCGGCAACTGATGGACGTCAACGACCGCGACGAACCCGCCCGCCATGAGCCGATGGCCCAGCGCGACAACCGGGCAGCGGTGATGGCCGTACCAAAACAGCCTGGAAAAAATACCGCTACGCTGCTATTATGGTACCCGGCAGCGGTCCCGAACTGACCACCACGCCGCTCAGTCCGCTCAACAAAATGCGCCTCGACATCGTGGCGGCTCGCTACCGGACGAACTGGGCACCGTTTATTGTGGTCAGCGGAGGTTATTGCTACCCGTTTCGCGGGCCATATGCCGAGGCGGTAGAGATGAAACGTTACCTGATGCAATGCTGGAACCTGCCCGAATCAGCCATTATCATCGACCCGCACGCCCGGCATACCACGACCAACTTCCGCAACGCCAACCGCCTGCTGATTCGCTACGGCGTGCCGACCGACAAAAAATGCGTGATGGTGTCGACCAAAAGCCAGACCGATTACGTAGACAACGCCGCTTTTGACGTCCGCAATCAGCGCGAACTGGGCTATCTTCCCTACCGCGATAAGCACCGCATCTCGCCCCATGACGTCGAGTTTTACCCCACGCTGGAGAGCCTGCATCTGGACCCCTACGACCCGCTCGATCCGTAGCCATAAAACCCGCCGGTATGTCCAAATTATTACGCCTGTTTTACGGTATTGTTATAGTTAAAACTTCTGGTTAACGTATTGATAATTAATTATTTGGTAATCGTGCTGAAGCAATAATGGCCTATCGGGCGGGGTAGTTTTGTGCGTACTTCTTCAACCTTGTATGTACGTCAACCGATCTACCTCAACCAGCTTCCTTTTTGGTTTATTCCTCCTGTCCAGCCAGCTTTTACTGGCCCAATCGACTATCGTCAATGGCACCGTTCGCGACGAAAAGAACCAGCCAATCCCTGGCGTTAATGTCGTCATCAGGGGTACGTCGGTGGGTACGCTGACCACTGCCGAAGGGCGGTACAGCCTAACGCCCACGAAGGGCTTTGTCGGCACCGAAACGCTGGTATTTAGCTTTATTGGCTACCTGAATGCAGAGGTGTCAGTGGCGGGCAAGTCAGTCATTGACGTGCAGCTCAAAGAGGATAACCAGACCCTGAACGAGGTGGTCGTGACGGCGCTGGGCATCCGGCGCGAAGAGAAAACGCTGGGCTACGCGGCGGCTACGATCAATGAAAATGCTGTCAAAGACGCCAAGTCCAACAACTGGGTCAACACCCTCAGCGGCACGGTGGCGGGCCTCAACATTCAGGGTACGGGATCGGGGCCGATGGGTTCATCGCGCATCACGCTCCGGGGCGAATCGTCGCTGAACCTCGACAACAATCAGGCGCTGATTGTGGTAGATGGAGTACCCGTCAGCAGCCGGATTACGGGCACGGGCTACAGCGCCCACCTCTCGCAGGATAGCCCGGTCGATTACGGCTCCAGCGTATCGGATTTGAATCCCGATGATATTGAGAAAGTGACGGTGTTGAAAGGGCCGGGAGCCACCGCGCTCTACGGCAGCCGCGCCGCCGGTGGGGCGCTTATTATCACCACCAAATCGGGCGCTCGTAAAGACCGGGGCCTTGGCGTCACGATCAATTCCAACGTCAGCGTGGATCAGGTGAACCGCTACCCCGACTACCAGTTTGCCTACGGCGAGGGACGTACCGACGTCTATTATTCGTACCTCGATAGTGCCGACGG
Organism: Cytophagales bacterium; assembly: GCA_038327655.1. GTDB lineage: Bacteria > Bacteroidota > Bacteroidia > Cytophagales > Spirosomataceae > JBBQLG01. The sequence continues at coordinate 1,466 of JBBQLG010000152.1, read as the reverse complement.
AGCCAACACCAGCACCAACGTGGCTGCTGGGCGGGCCTGGGGACCAAAATTCAACGGGCAGTCGTACTTTCAGTACAACCCAAGTGACCCGACCGGCAAACCCACCGAGCGCACCCCCTGGGTGGCTAACCGCGATTATATCTCCGGTTTTTCCAGACAGGCCTGACCTATTCCAACAGCGTCTCCATCGAAGGCGGCACCGATAAAGGTTCGGCCCGGCTGTCGCTGACACAGCTCAAAAACAAGTGGATTTTGCCAAATAATGGCTATGAACGCATCAACGCGGCGCTGTCGGTCAGCCAGCAGGTGACGGACAAACTGCGCATTATCGGCAAGGTGAATTACACCAACAAAAAGAGTGATAACCTGCCTGCGGCGGGCTACAATAACCAGTCGATGATGTATTTCCTCATGATCGGCACCGCCCCCAGCATCCGCCCGGAGTGGTTCAGCCCCTACTGGCAACCGGGGCTGGAAGGTGTGCAGCAGCGCAGCCCGTTCAACCCCGGTCCCGACAATCCGTACCTCGATCTGTATGAAATGCTGAACAAAATGAACCGCCACGGGGTCATCGGTAACGTGTCGGCCACCTACGTCATCAGCCCCAAACTGGACTTGCTGGTGCGGACGGGACTGGACATGGCGTTCGAGTTTCGGTCGCAGCAACGGCCCTTCAGCATGACCAAATTTCCGCGGGGCATGTACCGCGAGCAGAATGTGTTCAGTTACGAATCGAACTCCGATTTTCTGCTGACTTACAAAGACGCGATCAACTCCCGGATCAACATCACGGCCTCGGCGGGAGGCAACGCCATGCGGCAGACGTACGATTTCGCCGGACTCTACGCCGATCAGTTGTCACAACCGGGCGTGTACCAGATTTCCAACAGCCTGGACCAGGCCGTGGCCGATCCGCAGAAAACCCGCAAGGCCATCAACAGCCTGTATGCCGCCGGGCAGATTTCGTTCGACGAAAAAATCTTCATCGACGTCACGGGCCGCAACGACTGGTCGAGCACGCTACCCTACGCTAACAACTCGTTTTTCTACCCGTCTATCAGCAGCAGTTTTTTGCTCAACGAACTCTTTACGCTGCCCCAGGCCGTGTCATTTGCCAAGTTCCGGGCGTCGTGGGCGCAGGTGGGCAACGACACCCGACCCTACCAGACGGCCCGGTATTACGACAAAATTTACAGCAACAGCTTCACCAATTCGCCCACGCTGTTCAACGCCGATCTGAAACCCGAAATCACGTCGAGCTACGAGTTTGGGCTAGATATACGGCTGTACAAAAACCGCATCGGGCTAGACGTGGCGTATTACAGTAACAACAGCCGCAACCAGATTCTGGCCATTCCCCTCGACCCCGTTTCGGGCTATTCCAGTGCGCTCATTAACGCCGGACTCATCAACAGCCGGGGCGTAGAGGTGAAGCTGACCGGTAAGCCCATCAGCACGCCCCGGTT
>JBBQLG010000151.1:0-14456 GCA_038327655.1 Cytophagales bacterium | reverse complement strand
CATTACGCGACCTCTACGACCAAAAGATCAAAGGCCTCATTCGCGGTCATTACTAAGAACCCATGCCGATTAACCGCAACCGACTGCTTTATGCCGGGTTGACTGCCGCTGCCGTCGTAGCAGGCTTAGCATCGCGACAGTTCTTTGGTGGTTCGCCGTTTGTTCGGGCGTATGTGGGCGATGCGCTTTGGGCGTTAATGGTCTTTTTTGGAATTGGGCTGTTATTTGTCCGCTGGTCCACAACGACCGTCGCGCTGGCGGCTCTGCTGTTTTCGTTCGGGATCGAGTTCAGTCAGTTGTACCACGCGCCCTGGATCGACGCCCTGCGCCACACGCGGCTGGGTGGCCTGGCGCTGGGTTTTGGTTTTGTGTGGAGTGATTTGCTCAGCTACAGTGCGGGTGTTGTCGTTGGTGTGGCAGTGGAGCGGGGGTTGAAAGTGGATCGAAGCACGTAAGGCAATGTACGGTTCGTCCGTATCTTTGTCTTAGTGGATTCGTCTCAGCACCGGAAAATTATTCACATCGACATGGATGCTTTCTACGCATCCGTTGAGCAGCGCGACAATCCGCTGCTGCGGGGAAAGCCCGTGGCTGTGGGTGGTTCCCGGCAGCGGGGCGTGGTGGCTGCTGCCAGCTACGAGGCCCGGCAGTTTGGGGTGCGTTCGGCGATGGCATCGTCGGTAGCCATCCGGCAGTGTCCCGACCTGATCTTCGTTAAACCGCGTTTTGATGTGTACAAGGCTGTTTCCACCCAGATACGAGCCATTTTTGCCGGTTATACGGACCTGATTGAACCTCTCTCGTTGGATGAAGCGTACCTGGATGTGACGGCCACCACTGCGCCTGACCGTCCGGCTACGCAGATCGCGCAGCGCATCAAGGAGCAGATTAAGCAGGAAACGGGCCTGACAGCGTCAGCGGGGGTATCGTACAACAAGTTTCTGGCGAAATTAGCCTCCGACTACCGCAAACCCGACGGACTGTACGTCATCAAGCCTGCCCAGGGAATAGCGTTTGTGGAGGCACTAACCGTGGGTCAGTTTCATGGCGTCGGGCGGGTGACGGCGGCTAAGATGAACCAACTCGGTATTTTTACCGGCCTGGATTTACGGCAGCAGACCGAAAGTTTTCTGATCCGGCATTTCGGGAAGGTGGGGCAGCATTATTACTCCATCGCGCGGGCCGTCGACCACCGACCCGTTATGGCGAACCGGGTCCGAAAGTCGGTTGGTTCCGAAACGACGTTCGAGCAGGATTTGACCGATCCAGCCGAGTTGATAAACAGTTTACAGCCGTTGCTTGCCGATGTGTGGGCCTACTGCGAACGAACCGGTACGCGGGGCCGCACGGTGACGCTAAAAGTGAAGTTTGCCGACTTTCAGCAGATCACCCGCAGTAAAAGTACCCTGGAGAGTATTCCTACAAAGGACATCCTCGAACGCCTGACCATCGACTTGCTGTCTGCCCTGCTGCCGGTGGCGAAAGGCATTCGGCTGCTCGGTGTATCGCTGTCGAGCCTACGGACAAACGATGCCCCGAACGACGGACAATTGCGGCTGGATTTGTAGAGAGACATCGTTTCGCGTACGTTGCCGGTTGTTACGACCAAATCAGTCTGACTAATTTGTAATCAGGTTTCTTATGATAAAAACGTATGGATTGTTGTTTTTTGCCGCTGCCCTGACCGTAACGGGTTGCCAGCCCGCCGAACGAACCCCCTGCACGGCGGCTGCGGTCACGACAAAGGCACCTGAGGAGGAGATTACGGTCCTGAAACAGTATATCGACGCGAATAAACTCGCTGCCACGGCCGATGCGCGTGGGTTCTATTACACCATTCAGTCGCCGGGTTCGGGTACGAAGCCAACGGTATGTTCCAATGTTACCGTTGCGTACGCCGGGAAGTTAACCAGCGGAAAAACGTTCGACAGTTCGACCGGTATCAGTTTTGGGCTGGATCAACTGATCGTAGGCTGGCAGGAAGGGATTCCGCTGATTGCGCCCGGTGGCAGCATTACGCTTTACCTGCCGCCCAGTCTGGCGTATGGCGCACAGGAGCAGAATGGCATTCCGGCCAATTCCATTCTTGTTTTCAAGATCGACCTGATCCGGGTGAACTAAGTCGGGTGCCAATGCAAAGAGGGATTGATGACCGAGTCATCGATCCCTCTTATTTATGTTAATCTATTTTAGAATTTCGAGTCGAACTTGACGATTGCGTTTGTCATGCTGAGGAACGAAGCATCTTAGAGATTTGGCTGCTAAGATCCTTCATTCTTCAGGCCGGGTGGCCGGTGCCATGACAAACGCAACGAAACCGTCCCACTGCTTTCCAAACCCGAAACCATACATTCTAATCCGCTACCACAACTACCGGCACGGGAGCCAGCGGACTGTTTTCAGGATCGTCTTTACGCTCGCTGGCCCGCTTGGCTAACTTCTTCACCTTCACGTCGTAGAGGTCCGTCCGGCGGTCTTTCAGCGTCTGTACCGAGCCGTGTTCGTGTAATTCTTTCAGCAGCGACAAATCAACGTCGGCAATAATCATCAGTTCGGTGTTGGGCGTGGCTTCGGCTTTGACCGCGTTGGTCGGAAACTGGAAGTCCGACGGCGTGAAGACCCCCGACTGCGCGTAGTTGATGTCCATGTTGTTCACCTTCGGCAGGTTGCCCACGCAACCCGAAATGGCCACGTAACACTCGTTCTCGATGGCACGTGCCTGCGCACAGTTCCGCACCCGCGAGTAGCCGTTCTGCGTATCGGTCAGGAAGGGCACAAACAGAATCTGCATCCCCTGTGCGGCCTGAATCCGGGCTAATTCGGGGAACTCGACGTCGTAGCAGATGGAAATACCAATCTTACCGCAGTCGGTGTCGAACGTCCTGATCTCGTTGCCACCGACCATGCCGTAGTGCCGCACTTCGTTGGGCGTGATGTGAATCTTGCGGTATTCTTCCCACGACCCGTCGCGCCGACACAGGTACGCCACGTTGTATAGCTTGCCATCGTCATCGACTAAGGGCATGCTGCCACCCACGATGTTTACGTTGTAGGCAATCGCAAATTCGATCAGTTTTATTCGTACCTCTTCCGTGTATCCCGCCAGTCGACGAATGGCAACCGGTTCGGGCAGGTCGTTGAATTCGGCCATCAACGGCGTGTTGAAAAACTCCGGCAGCAAGAGGAAATCCGCTTTGTAATCGCTGACGGCATTCACGAAAAACTCGACCTGATCGAAAAAAGCCTGCACGTTGCGGAAGTGCCGCATCTGCCACTGCACCACACCCAACCGGATAATGGAGTCGGTGTGCGGGCGTTTGTCTTTCTCATCGACGTAATAAATGTTGATCCATTCCAGCAGCGTCGCAAACTCCTTCGACTCGCTGTCGCCGGGCAGATACCCGCGCAGGACCTTCTTGACGTGGAAGTCGTTGGACAACTGGAACGTCAGCGTGGAGTCGTAAATTTCCTTTTGCTTCACTTTCGTGATGTACTCGCGGGGCGTGAGTTCGTCCGAGTACTTGTTGTACGTCGGAATACGGCCCCCGGCCAGAATGCCCTTCAGGTTCAGCGATTCGCAGAGTTCCTTGCGGGCGTCGTAGAGCCGCCGACCGAGCCGCAGGTCGCGGAAGTCGGGGTGCACGAATACTTCGATGCCGTAGAGGTAATCGCCGTGGTCGTTGTGGGTGCTGAAGCTGTAGCCGCCGGTAATTTCGTAATAGGTGTGGTTGTCGCCGAAGTCTTCGTGTTTGATGCGAATGGCCAGCGCACAGGCCACTACTTTGCCGTCTACTTCGACGCAGAACTGGCCTTCGGGAAAGATGTTGAGCAGTTTGGTGATCTTGCTCTTTTCCCAGTAGTCGCCCCCAATGCCGCTGTAGACCTCGATCATGGCTTCTTTCAGGTCGGGGTAATCGGATTTCTGAAGGCTTCGTGTCTGTATATGCATAAGTAACTGTGATTCTTGACTGTGATTCGTCGGATTAAGGTGATTGCACTGATTAAGTCAGGCGAATGATGGGGTTGATAGCGGAAGGATTAATCGTCGTCATTGAGTCGGTGTAATCATCTCAATCACACGAATCATAGTTGAGACAACTTCCCTTCCAGTTCGGCTAACTGTTCGTCGGTAAAATCGAGGTGCGTCACGAAACGGACCAGGTATTTGCCGAAGGTGACCGCGCCGATGCCGTGAACCGCTAATCTACCAACATAGTCGGAGGCCAGTATTGTTTCAGGAAGCCGGAAAATGACGATGTTCGTGTCGATGGGATAGATTTCCGCAACTTCCGGCCGTTTTTCCAGCATGGCCCCAATCCGGCGGGCGCGGGAATGGTCCATTTTAAGCCGGTTTACGTGGTGGTCGAGGGCGTAGATGCCCGCAGCGGCCAGAAAACCGGCCTGCCGCCACCCGCCACCCATCAATTTTCGGTACCGCCGGGCCTGCTTTATCATATCGGCGGTGCCCAGCAGCAGCGACCCCACCGGGCAGCCCAGCCCTTTGGACAGGCAAATACTGATTGAATCGAACAACTGCCCGTACGCTTCGGTGCTTTCGCCCGTTTCGACTAAGGCATTAAACAGTCGGGCACCATCCAAGTGTAAGATTAACCCGTTCTCGTCGCAGACCTGCTTGATGGCCGCAATTTCGGGCACGGTGTAGTAGCAGCCGCCCCCTTTGTTGATGGTGTTTTCGAGCACAACGAGCCGGCTGAGCGGTTTATGCACGTCGGCAGGGTTGTACAGGTAATCCCGGACGAGGTTGGGGGTGAGTTTGCCGCGTTCGCCATGGGTCAGGCTCACCGAAGCCAGCGCGTTTACCGAAATACCCCCGCCTTCGTATTGGTAGACGTGGGACAGGTAATCGCAGATCACGTCGTCGCCGGGGCGGGTGTGGGTGCGGATGGCGAGTTGGTTGGTCATCGTGCCCGACGCGCAGAATAGGGCCGCTTCCATGCCGAAGAGGGCGGCTGCTTTGGCTTCGAGGGCGTTTACGGTGGGGTCGTCGCCCAAAACGTCGTCGCCGAGGGGGGCGTTAAACATGGCTTCGCGCATGGCGGGCGTCGGGCGGGTAACGGTGTCGCTTCGTAGATCAATCATGCCCCAAATTTCGCCGGTAATGACTTACCGACAAAGCCACCGTGACCATTCCGGTACGAACACGAAACCAAAGGCGAAGGGGATGAGTTGGTATCTGTGAGTTAACCAGCTCACCCTAAAAACTGAAAAACCATGTTAAAACGCAGAGCTTCGGCCGTCTGGAAAGGCAGCCTACAGGAAGGAACTGGTACCATGTCGGCCACGAGCGGTGTCCTTAATAACACCCCTTATTCGTTTAAAACCCGACTGGTCAGCGAAGACGGCACGGCCGGAACGAACCCCGAAGAATTACTGGCGGCTGCCCACGCAGGTTGCTACGCGATGGCCGTTGGTGCTACGCTGGGGCAGGCTGGCTTTACGGCCGACTCGCTGGAAGTAAACGCCGTACTGACCTTAGACACGGACACATTGTCGGTCACGGCCGTCGAACTGAACCTGAAAGGCTCGGTGCCGGGCGTCAGTCAAACGCAGTTTATGGAGATTGCCGAAGGTGCCAAAAAAGGGTGTATCATCTCGAAAGCCCTGTCGCCGGACATTACCATCACGCTGAACGCCACGTTAGGATAGTCCATCCACCTTATTAGTCCGAAGCCCGCACGGTGTTAAATCGTGCGGGCTTTTTGCGTAAATTTGCACAATCAGACGATAAAGTATGCGCGATCTTATTCAGTATGCCATTCCCGGCTTTGTTATCCTGTTGCTGGCCGAAGTGCTTGTTACGGCTCGTGAGCAGCGGGACTACTACGATGCGAAAGACACGGCGGGGAGCTTAGCCATGGGTATTGGCAACGTCATTGTCGGGCTGGTGGGGAAGGTGCTGGTGTTCGGCGCGTACTCGCTGGTCTATCGGTTCCGGCTGTTTACCGTCGATATGAGCCAGTGGTGGGCGTGGGTGCTGCTGTTCTTCGCCGACGATTTCAGCTACTACTGGTTTCACCGCGTCAGCCACACGAGCCGGTACTTCTGGGCGTCGCACGTGGTGCATCATTCGTCGCAAAAGTATAACCTCGGCACGGCCCTGCGCCAAACCTGGACCGGCACCCTGACCGGTTCGTTTCTGTTCTGGATCTGGCTGCCGCTGGCTGGGTTTTCGCCGGTTGCCGTCATGACCATGCAGGCGATCAGTTTACTCTATCAGTTCTGGATTCACACCGAATTCATCAAAAAACTACCCGCCCCGATTGAGTTTATCTTCAACACCCCGGCGCATCATCGGGTCCATCACGCCACCAATTTGGTTTACCTCGACAAAAACCACGCGGGCATTCTCATCATCTGGGACCGGCTCTTCGGCACGTTTGAACCCGAAACCGAGCGGCCCGTGTATGGCCTCACCACCAACCTGAACACGCACAATCCGGTCCGTATCGCCTTCCACGAGTGGACCGCCATCGGGCAGGATATACGCCGGGCGGGTTCGTTAAAAAACGCCCTGAACTACCTGTTCGGTCCGCCCGGCTGGAGCCACGACAACAGCCGGAAAACCACGCGGCAGTTGCGGGAAAAGGGGTAAGAGAGGCAGGGACCTTTTAGAACCGATTGGCATCAAAGCCCGGACTGACTAAATCCTGATAATCGGGGTGACGTTTGACGTAGGTGGCTACGAACGGGCAGTAGGGCATCATGTGCAGGTTGTTGGCCCGAATGTAATCCAGCACACCTTTCACTAATTTGGAGCCGATACCCTGCCCTTCCAGATCGGGGTGGACTTCGGTGTGCACGAGAGCCAACGTTTCGTCGTCGGCTTGCTGAAATTCAACAAAAGACAGTTTGCCGTCGGTGGTCATCTCGAACCGATGCCGGGCGTTATTAAGGTGTATAGCCGGAGTTTGCGTTTCCATAATTGAGTAATTGTTACTCGTCCTAAACCACCGAACTACCCCTAACTGTTCAGATTTGTGCCTTTGTTATGCAGCATGGATTCGTTACACTTGGGCGCATTTCTCAAAACTCACTTGTATGAAAAAGCTCATTCGGTATTTCGTAATGCTATTAATTATGTTGAGTTCAGCCTGTTTCTTGCAGGGCTGTCCGGGTAGTAAAAATATCGAAGTTTACGCGTTGGCTGGAGCAAGTCTGGGTAAGTGGCAGTGGGTGCAGACGATAACGCCAACGCGGGTAATAACCCCTAAATCGCTTGGATACACCCAACAGTTAGCGGTTTTGGGGGATAACGTAGGTCCCTACATCGCTTTTTATCGGAATGATACCTTACGGCGTCGGGAGAACGAAACACGCAGGGATACCACCCACTTGTTTGTGGATGAGAACAAACGAACGGTTATCATTAAATATGGTGGCGCGGGCTATATCAAATACACGATATCGTCTGGAAACAACAATAGTACAATAACGATCAGTGAATTTTTGCCTTCGCCTTATGCACTCGATAGCGTACGGATGATGTACAAAAACGCACCGTTGGATTTGTACCCGTATTAAACAGCGGCAACAACGAAGCAGGATAAAAGGGGAAGGTATCATACCATTGATACCTTCCCCTTTTATCCTGCTTTTTTCGTCAATGATTACGACTCTCTATTTTGGCTGTTTCCCGACTGTTACCCCGGCGGGTTGATACTGATGCACGTACTCGATCAAATCCGCCACTAACCCCGTCCAGCCCGTTTGGTGACTGGCCCCGAGACCGCTGCCGTTGTCGCCGTGGAAATACTCGTAGAACTGGTGTAAGTCTTTGAAGTGCGGGTCGGTCTGAAACTTCTGATTGCTGCCCAACGCCGGAATCTGCCCCGTTAAGTCGCGCCGGAAGATGTTGATGAGCCGGTCGGCCACTAGTACGGCGGCTTCCTTGATGCTCATCACCTGCCCGGAATTGGTCGGGTACTCGATCTCGAAATCGTCACCGTAGTACTGGTAGAACTTCAGCAGCGAATCCACCAGCAGAAAATTAACCGGAAACCAGACCGGCCCGCGCCAGTTGGAGTTGCCGCCGAATAAACTCGTCGTCGATTCGGCCGGGCTGTACTTCACCTGAAACACCTCGCCGTTCAGCGCAAATTCATACGGTCGGCGTTCGTGGTACTTGGATAAGGCCCGGATGCCGAAGTCGGACAGGAATTCGGTTTCGTCGAACATCCGTTTCAGAATCATCTTCATCCGGTGACCCCGCAGCAGACTCAGCAGGTGCGTTTCGCCCTTACCCGGCTCGTTCCAGCGCGACACTAATGAGGCCAGATCAGGCCGGTTGGTCAGAATCCACTCCACCCGGCGTTTGAAATCGGGTAGTTTGGAAAGTAAATCCTCGTCTAAGATTTCGACGGCAAACAGCGGAATCAGCCCTACCATCGACCGGATTTTCAGCAGCCGGGCGTTGTTGTCGGGCGTGTGCAGCACGTCGTAATAAAACTGATCGACCTCGTCCCAGAGACTGATGCCCTGCTTGCCGAGGTTGTTCATGGCGGCTGCTATGTAGAGAAAGTGCTCGAAAAACTTACTCGCCATGTCCTGATACGATGGGCGAACGAGCGAAATCTCACAGGCGATCCGCAGCATATTCAGCGTGTACATCGCCATCCAGCCCGTACCGTCGGCCTGTTCGATGCGGCCGCCCATCGGCAGCGGCTGGCTACGGTCGAATACCCCAATGTTATCCAGACCCAGGAAGCCACCCCCGAAAATGTTATTGCCCGACACGTCCTTGCGGTTCACCCACCACGTGAAGTTCAGGAGCAGTTTGTGGAAAACGCGTTCGAGAAAATTGATGTCGCCCGTGCCGTTCATGTCCCGGTCGATCTCGTACACCTTCCACGTCGCCCAGGCATGAACGGGCGGGTTTACGTCCGAGAAATTCCACTCGTAGGCCGGAATCTGACCGTTGGGGTGCATGTAATACTCGCGCAGGATGACGGCCAACTGTCTTTTGGCAAAGTGCGGGTCGAGCCGGGCGAGGGTCAGCGTGTGGAACGCCAGGTCCCAGGCCGCAAACCACGGGTACTCCCATTTGTCGGGCATACTCAGGATGTTGGCCGTGTACATGTGTTTCCAGGAGTCGTTGCGGGCGTAGGCACGGCCCTGAAACGGTACCGGCATTTTTGGGTCGCCCTTCAGCCACTCGTTCACGTTGTAGTAGTAGAACTGCTTGTTCCAGAGCATCCCGGCGTAGGCCTGCCGCTGAATCGTACGCAGTTCGGGATCGGTCACGTTCTTTTGCAGATCGTCGTAAAAGGCTTCCGTCTCCTCCCGCCGTTGCGCCCAGATCGTATCAAAATCGTCGAAAGGGGCAATCGTTCCGTCGCTCCGGCGCACCGGTTCGCTGATGACGGCCTGTTCGGTAAACCGCAGCCGGATGGTGGTGCTTCCCCCCGGCTCGACCACGCGGCTGTAGCGGGCCGAGGCCTTGGTGCCGATCTGATTGGGGTTTACAAAGCCTTTTTTGCCCGACACCACGGCGTTGTTGATCGCATCTTTCGGGTACGGACCCGTGTTGGGCCGACCATAGAGCCGTTCGGTATTCGTCTCGTTTTCGCAGAACAGTAGCTCGTCGGCCCCTTCGCAGTAGAGTTTATACTTGCCCAACTGCTTGTGATTGACCTCGATCAGGCTGTTGGCGATGCCATTGAGCATGGGCCGCGTGTTGTACTGCTCGTAACCCCACGACCACGTATTCCGGAACCAGATCGTTGGCAGCAGCGTCAGCGGGGCTGCTTTGGCCGACCGGTTGTGCGCCGTTACTTTGACTAAGATGTCGTTTTCGTCGGCTTTGACGTATTCGATTTCGATGTCGAAGTAATTATCCTGATCGAAAATACCGGTGTCGACCAGTTCAAATTCGGGATCGAGCCGGTTTCGCCGGGCCGATTCGACCACCAGACGGTTGTACGGAAAGGCCTGCTGCGGGTATTTGTACAGCATTTTCAGGTACGAATGCGTCGGGGTACTGTCTAAATAATAGTACAATTCCTTGACATCTTCGCCGTGATTGCCCTCCGGCCCGGACAGACCAAATAACCGCTCTTTCAGAATATTGTCCTGGTGGTTCCAGAACGCCAGCGCGAAGCAGATGTGGCCTTTGTTGTCTGAGATGCCGCCGATGCCGTCTTCGCCCCAGCGGTAGGCGCGGGAGCGGGCCATGTCGTGGGTCACAAAATTCCAGGCATCGCCGTAGGGGCTATAATCTTCGCGCACCGTACCCCACGCCCGTTCGGACAGGTACGGTCCCCATTTTTTCCAGCCCTTGTTGTCGGGTCGGGCATTGATTCGTTTCTTTTCCGCTTCGGATGGCATGATGATTTTATGAATTACGGCAGATATGCAGTTGATGTATAGACACGGGATATCAAAGGTACACGGTTGACTTGGCTCTTTCCAGCGTTTCTGCGCAACAGGCTCAATTTACAGGCCGTGCCAGCGATGTGGGAACCGGTCAGGAAATTACAATTTTCGTGCTAAGTGCATCAAATCGTTTCCCTGAATTGTAAAGATGCCCCGGCCATTACTTACTCACCGGTGGGGTAAGTCCCCTTTCAATAAAAAAATTGACTGTAAACCGCCGACCTTCTCTACTATTGTGCTGATAAACAAACCCTTACTTTCATGAAAAAACATTTTTTTGCTTTGTCCCTGCTGCTGCTGACAAGCCTTTCCGGGTACGCCCAGCAGGACCGGAAAGCCGACATTATGGCCATGAACCAGAAGTTCACGGATGCCTACGGGAAAGGAGCGACCGCAATGGGTGATTTCTACACCACCGATGCGCAACTATTTCCCCCCAACAGTGATGTCGTCAACGGAAAGCAGGCGATTGGGATGATGTGGAAAGGGGTTAATGACTCCGGGGTAAAAAAGGCTAAACTCGAAACGATGGAAGCCGAACAGCAGGGCAATGTGGTCGTTGAAACGGGCCGATACACGCTCTATGGAGCCAATGATGCTCAGTTGGATGCGGGCAAGTACATGGTGATCTGGAAAAAAGAAAACGGTGACTGGAAACTGCACCGCGACATTTTCAACACCAGCCAGCCCCCGGCAGTAGCAGCTAAGTAAGCCGGTCAACGGGGTCTGATTGCAACAAAATCAGACCCCCGTTGACCGGCTTTGAACCAGTTTTCTCCTATTTGCGCCATGCCAGTTGTGCGCCCCTACGGTTTGGTTCAGCCTGCTCACCATGATGATCTCCGAGGAGAAGTCCTGGCGTTTGGGTGGACGCGTCGGGCATTGGTGTGCCGTCGAAACTTTGGGTTAGTCCGACGCAGTGGGCATTGTCGTACTTGATAACCTTCTCGACCCCGCCCGTGAGGTTGCGCAGCAGGAGTTGGGCGTTTTTGAAATCATGTGCTTCGCTTCAATTATTGAGCGAAATAAAATCTACTATTCATATCACATTTTAAGAGAGAATTAGTTTGTGTTATTCACCATATAAAATTACTATGCTCGCTGCATAAGCATTCTTGAAATCTCTCGATAGTTCTACTTTACCCCAACTAAAAGTGTGCTGCTCGTTATAATCACCAAACAGATCATGCAGAATGGTTCGGAGTCGTTGATAATCTTCCTCAATCCGTTCCGGTGTTTCATCATCCCATGTTGAGTTAGGGTGCCCTATACCAAAACTCACATTTTTGAGACAGCCTTCATAAAACGAAAGAAGTAAGGCGTAGGGTTTTTGCTCTTCTAAAGCATATAGAAACGAATAGCTCTCCCACTGCTCGTTGGAAACTCTACGTATAATTTCTCCAGCAGTTTCCAAAGACAAAAAATCACTTTTGTTCATTGATGTAGAAAATTCAATGTTATCAAAAATTAGATCTCCATTCTGAATTAATAGCTTCATGTGTGCTCTGTTTTACTTTAGAATTATCTCACCAACGCGTTTCATTTTAGTCATGTCAGGTAGATAAACCTGTTGCAGTCCTCCTAAGCCGTGCCTTGCGTTGGCCCGCGCTGTCCCGAACGCTCCGGCAATATCCTCTGTAGCTTCATAGACGCCAACTTTAGTTCTGTAACCAAATTCCTTATGGGCTTTAACTTGTAAACCTTGCCAAAGTTTATCTGAGGAATTTTTTGCTTGATCTAACGCTTTCTTGGTAAAGAAAAAGCCAGATGCCCCCGGCTCACCGGCATAAATGACTTTACCTTTCTTAACGACGATGTCGCGAAATTTATCAACTCCGTGGTAATCGCCAACGCCTTGCCATTTCGTTGCCAGCTCAGAGGGTGAGGGAATTTTAGCTACCACTTTCTCGGCTCGTTTGGCAGCCGCTTTGAGTGCTGTTGCGGCCCGGTTGACCTTGCTGGTAATCTTTTTGATCGCCTTAGCTTTCCCGGCAATTTTCAGGCCCTTGCGCACCACTTTGGCCCCTGTAGCCGCCCAGCCAGCAATGGGAATCATGGCCGCAGCACTCAGGGCGGCATCGGTCTTGTTGCCCTCGGCTAAGTAAAACAGGGCGTTGGCGCCGTCGGCCAACTCACCCACCACCGGAATCATGCCCACCACATCGAGCACCCCGTGGGTGATGTCGCTGAACAGACCCGGCTCTTTGCTGACGGCCCGTTCGGGGTGGCAGGCGGCATCCATCTCGGCCCAGTCCCAATCCACAATGGGTTCGGGGGCGGGCCAGTTATTATCGTGGAACAGGACACCCAAGGCAATGGCTTGGGGCGAAATGACAAACCGCCAGCGGAAGTTGGCCGCGTTGGCGGTGCCGTCGAAGCGTTGGGTCAGGCCGACACAATAGGCATTGTAGTATTATAAATCAAATTGAAACCAATAACGTTCTATCGCTATGGTAGGCTTGAGATGAGATAGCTCTTCGCTATGTTCGCGTTGCATAAAATCTAAATAATGCTTCACTGCTATACCCTGATCTGACGTAAACAGACTAAAATTTGCGATGAAATTGTGAACATCTTGATCTGCATATTGAAGTTGATTTTGAAGAATCTCTTCAAAATTGACATTAGGCATTTGCTCATCCAACTTTGTACTCTTAATGGCATTAGCCATGATAGCTATGTCCATTTCTGTCGGCAGAGTTAGCTTACTAATAAGATTAAAAGGTAGATCATCTGACTCATCGAATTTGTTAATAGCCAAGATCAAAAACGCTGGCAGATAGCAGTGAAGGCCTTCACTGCTAAAACATGATATGCTTCTTCTTTGGTCGACAAGAAAATTGTCATCAAGTGATTGCCATGACTTACCTTTGAATGCTTCTCTAACTTCTTCACATTCAGAGTGTGTACCTGAATTGTCGTACACTATATGTAAATCGTCTGGGTACGTATCGTTAGCGAACGCCTTGCGAATCTCGGCTGTTAATTCTTCTTTATTCATAGTTGTGAATGTATTAACGTATTTTTATGGAATAGGAATAAGATTCCTAGGAGGGAAGAGCCTTGATCCCTCAGAAATAATTAGGTAGATGATAAGTGCCGCCCCAGTCAAACCCGTTAGTTCCTGCATCTTTTTCAGATAATCAGAATCAGGTTGAGCAATTGGCGGTACAGACGAAGGGACTCGCTGAGGAACCGGTATAGTTTTAGGCCCACACTTTGGAAAGTATATACCTTGGCATATAACTAACCCGTTTATTCTATTCTGAATTTGCTCTTTATGGTTAGCATCGCCACCTTTATAGCACTTCATCATAATTACGGTTCTGGCATTGATACAAGCGGTATGCACTTCCATTTTTTCTTCCAAAACGGGACAAGCATCAGTACCCTTGCAAGCAGATTTCTCATTCTTACAAAGCCTATCAACATTATTTTGTAGTGGAATCCTGACGGAGTCAGGGCAAGTTGAGCCAACACTCTGAACTGCGATAGATTTTACACTTGCTATTTGCGCAGGCTTACCGCTGATAGGCCGAATAGAAGTAGCCGTTGATACTGTTTTAACGGCGCGTTCGGGGTGGCAGGCGGCATCCATCTGGGACCAATCCCAATCCACAATGGGTTCGGGGGCGGGCCAGTTATTATCGTGAAACAAGCCGCCCACGGCAATGGCCTGGGGCGAAATGACAAACCGCCAGCGGAAGTTGGCCGCGTTGGCCGTGCCGTCGAAGGTTTGGGTCAGGCCAACACAGTACGCGTTGTAGTACTTGATAACTTTCTCGACCCCGCCGGTGAGGTTGCGCAGCAGGAGTTGGGCGTTTTTGAACGCGGCCGGGTTAAACATCCACTCCGGGATGGTGGGGTCGGTAGTTAAGTAGGCCGCATGGCATAGCTTGGAGGATAAATACTAAACAATACTGGTACGCTGCGCCCCTGAAACCGGACCACTTTTTTGAATAACGAAATTGTTAGTTATTGTTTTTACCCACTTGGTTTGTGCTGCTTTTTGCTCCCTTTAGTACCTGTTCTGGCGTTTGATAGGCCAGTGCCTGATGAAAGCG
>JBBQLG010000150.1:0-14560 GCA_038327655.1 Cytophagales bacterium | reverse complement strand
TCAGCAAAGTTCTCTACAAAAGAACCCGTATGCATATTAAGATTGGGAAGCATTATAGAGACGCTATTGATGAACTGATACCAAATATAGATTTTGATGAGCAAAGAGATTATTTTAAGAGACGTATTGAATTCAAAGTCTTAACAAACGAAGATAAAGAGAATTACAAACCTATAAGATTATTGAGACGTACCGCAGAGAAATACCACGACGAAAAATACAATGATGAGCAAGGTTATTTCAGCCAAGCTATTCATCAGTGGTGGGCTATTTTATACATAATAATCACAATAGTAGGAATAATTTTGACGTATAAAACTTTTTAAAAAATTAAATTATGTTTTAATAAATAAATACTATTAACTATGATTTCATTGTCATAATAGAATGATTCATAGACTAAATCTTACACATACAAAAAACCTTAAACTGAGTTAGACAGAACTAAATTTTAAATATTTACCAGTTGCACTATTGATGGTCAATTATTTATCAAGAAGGCAATATTCAAAGTTGCCGAATTACTTAGACAGGAATTCTTTTTAAGAAAGTTAAATAGATTATTTTTTTCACACGGTTTCACCAATCACAGGAATACAATGTTCAAATTTAATCACTCAGCAGCAAAACTAAGTGAATTATTCTTCCTCATCGCGTTATGCATAGCAAATATATCCTGCGATAATGAATCACAAAAAGCTAACGAAAGAATCAAAGTGCTTGAGCGTGAGAACACGGAATTGAGATTAAAGAAAGAGAACATTGATCTTCAAGATCACCTGCAAGAAATTGATAATGCAAAAGCAAATGTAGCCTATGAACGATTAGTGAACCATTTTATAACTGACCGAGACGAGGAGATTCGCAAGGCGCAGGAGCAAATAGAAAAGACTCAGAATCTAATAATAGAATCCAAGCGTACTCATACTGTGGTTAACAGTAAGGATAGTGAAGCGCCTTTATTACTTGACAATAATGGTAAATATGATCCATTAGCTTCTTCATGGCTATTAGCAGCTACATTTGGTATTAAAGATGAAGAGAAACATATTAAATATTTGTATTCAAGAGAGTACAGACAATCGTGGATGGCTAAGCGTGGGCTTATAGAGTAGTGTCAGCTATACACCTTAATACCGGATCTACCAGTTTAACCGCGCGAATAAACATAGAGACTTTGCATTTGACCGGCTTGGAAATCCAAAGGTTATTTACAGCTACTACTCTACTAACAATGTGGGACACTTACTCACCGAAGAATACGAACAGCGGGACATCCGCCTGTTGGAGCGCATCGAATCTAAA
Organism: Cytophagales bacterium; assembly: GCA_038327655.1. Lineage (GTDB taxonomy): Bacteria > Bacteroidota > Bacteroidia > Cytophagales > Spirosomataceae > JBBQLG01. Next base: position 13,255 of record JBBQLG010000150.1, on the reverse strand, counting down.
CGGCAACTGCTAAAAATGTACCGTGAAGCCACTCAGCCCAGCCTGCTCATGATTGATGAAAGCGCAGCAATGTTGGCCCAATATGTCGATGAACTTGACGGACTGATGCAGGAACACGGGTTATCCGTTCAGTTGACCGCCTGACTAAACGCGGGTAGTATCGAACTCAACCTTTATGAACCTGACTACTATTTATCTCAAAGTCCCCAAAGGCTACATCGGCTTCGTTGACGAACTGCCCGGTGCCAATATCCAGGTTGATACGCTGGAAGAAGCCCGCATTAACCTACAGGAAGCCGTCGAATTGGTTATGGAAGCCAACCGAATGCTGGTGAAAGAGACCTTTATTGGATGGAAGCCTCAACTTCGTTACTTTTGAAAAAAGGACAATTCGATGCACTGGCAGGACTATATTCAATCGGACGAGAAGATATTGATGGGCAAGCCCGCCATTAAAGGAACCCGTTTATCAGTCGAGTTTCTACTGGGACGGCTGGCAGGTGGCTGGACCGAACAGCAGTTGTTGGACAACTACCCGCGTCTCACCAAAGTATCCCTCCAGGCTATTTATGCGTTCGCGCAGGAGTGCCTGAAAGACAACCTGTTGCTTCACCCGGCACTCTTCCGCAAAGCGTCGTGAGCGTATCTGGATACCACCGGTGGCTGGCCGATGAAAACTTCCCTCTGACATCGTACCAAATCCTGTTAGACAATGGCTTCGACATCATTCATATAGCCCTAATCGCATTCGGCATTGATGACGTCGACGTAATTACTTTATCACAAACTGGACAGCGCATCATTCTGACATTCGATAGTGATTTTGGCACCCTGATTTTTAAATCCGGGTATCGGCCATTAGGCGTCATCTTCTTCCGGCTGCCAGAATGTGATGTCGACGAACCAACTCAAATTGTACTAAAACTGCTAAAAACCGACATCAATATTATAGGCTATCTGACCGTCATTGACCGCGAAAATATCCGGCAACGGCAGATTAGCTAATCTATGTTTTCTCCCCTAAAAAATATACTGAATCCCGCACCAGGGAATTTTGTCCTGCATCATCCGGCTGAAAACATCAACCATCTTCGCCTTGAGCGGGTAGGCGTACCGGATGTTCCAGCCGCCGAAATGACTCACTTTGTTCTCTTGCAATTCGGGGCTCCATAATAAATCATCCGCCTTCGGATTGATGACTAAGTTGGCCTGATGCGATTCCTTGTTAGTAGAAAACCACGGCTTAGTGACTACTGCGACTGAGGTCAGGACGCTTATTTCATGGGAGTCATCTGCTCGAAAGTAGCCTCGTAGAATGTCGTATCGGTCGGGCTAAACACAACGCGCCGGTTGGGCTGCTCGGCCAACTCAAACCCGCCGTCCACAACAAACTTGATCTCGGTGAATGTATAACCCGTCACGTAGGTGACGACGGCCCGGTAGGTGGTATTGCCGGACCCAACGGGCTGCATAACCAAGTCAGACTTCCAGCTCAGTGGTTTGTCTTTACCCCGAACCCCCACATTCAGGTCCGCTTTTGGCTTGGTCAGGTGCAGGGTATACACCACCGTTTTTTTAGACGACGGCTGAACGCAGGCCGACAGCAACGCGGCCAGCAGGCAATAAATAAGCAGGTTGGTTTTCATTGAGTGAGTTTTTTTGACAGGAGAAAATCGAGACCGAACCGCCCCGAGCCGAGCATCAGGTTATAGAGGGCAACCCACATAAAACCGGCAGCGGGCAGGGTATTCCAAACGCCGTTCTGCCACTGCTGGCAGACGATGGCCACCAGCATCGTGCAGAGAATGAGGAACGCCGACGGGCGGGTGAGCAGGCCCAGCATCAGAAACATACCGCCAACGGCTTCGCTGAAGGCGCCCATCCAGGCGAAAAGAGCGGGAAACTGCGCGAACAGCCCGCCGTACGCAGCCACATCGATGGGGAACCAGAAGGCGACTTCAAACAGACCGAGGTTGTTATCAGCGGGTGACCAGGGCAAACCGAATTTGGCGGCTCCAAAGTCGGAGGTAAGCAGGTAGCCACATACGAAGCGTGGCAACAGCACGAGCAGGTCCTGCCACCAGGCAGGCAACAGTACGGGCTGAAGAAGTTGTTTCAGCAAACGTAGCAAGGGGAGAACATAAGGCATTGGCGGGAGCAGTTAGCATCAGTTGACCGAATCGTCGGACCGTGATGCAAACTTACCCGCCTGACCGTTGGGCTGCGACTCACTAAGAAATTGAGACGGCTCAGATTATACATTGAGCCACAAACAGTCCTATAGCGGGGCGCATCGGGCCGGTTCTGTCAGCTAAAGAATCATTTCCGGCGCAGATTTCGTTTCGCCAGCCCCATCGCCTGGTTCTGGCTCTTCGACTTACCGGTCTGATCCGGTTAGGGGCCTATACCCGGTTTTGGCCACTACCAGATTACAGTATGCCACACGGTTTCGGCGGCTGTTGATGCCGTAGCCAATTATAAAAGCCCGGTCGAAGAGACGGTTCCGTGGGTGGTTCAGTACGAATGCTACTGCGGGTTTGCGCCCTCAGGTAACTGGACAGTAGCAACAAGACCAATAAAAAGTAGGGCATAAGGCAGAGTTTAACCGGGTTCAACAGGAATTGATGAGCTTAAGCCGTGAGGTGATTCCTAAAATGCCAAACCGTACGTGAAGCTGACCGTAGGCTGAAGCGGATGCTGGACATCGTCGGCCCGACCAAACCAATAAGCCAGTCCGCCAGAAATGCTGTAAAAGTAAATCAGGGTTCGCTTACTCATAACGCCTGCGGTAAAGGCCATACTTTGCTGAAACGGTACAGCGAGGTATTGGTGGTTGGTATCATCGGTAACGGTCTGGTTGTTTAGTGGCCGCGTGGTTTCAATGGTCAGGTAAGGATTCGCATAAAAGTTGTTGGCTGTTTTACCGGTTCGCAGCCGTTTGTTAATAAAGGGGTAGTAGTCGATGGCCAGCGACGCCCGCCAGATGGCGCCGTTCACCCGGTAACCGCTAATACTTCCCCAAGCCGGTCGCCAGGTAACGTCCCCCCGAAGACCAATATTTGGGTAAATTTTATGGTTTATGCCCAGCAAAAAGTTGTTGCCGGCTGGTCGTCTCAACTGGCCATCCGAAGCGGATGTCTGATAATAATTCGGGTAGCTATAGCCAAACTGAAATATCGTTATTTCCTTACGACTCCGTAGAAACAATTCCTTCAACCGTACTTTCTCCTGCTGTGCCCGCTCCGACGTGTCGGTGGGTACCGTAGCGGCCGGTTCAGTTGTCAATTCGGTCCGTACACTGTCTACCGTTTGGGCACAAGTCCAGTGCCATGACAGCGTACAAATGAATAAAAAGCTACCGGCGAGAGTCGTAAAGCATTTTTTCATGATGGCGGTTAGCGGGAAGTAGTTCCGATGGCGGAGCCGGGTTGGATAACAATTGAGTTGTAGCTGTTCTGAATACGGATGGTCGGCTTCTTGCCGGAGGACGGGTAATCGAAGGTTTTGCGGCTGCCGTAACTGCCCAGAAATTCCGTGTAGCCAGCCGGTACGCGCAACTCACCGAATGCCGTTTGCAGATCGTATTGAAACGCGTCGATGCGCAGGGGGTTAATGATGATTTCGGTACGGGCGGCCTCCACGGTCAGGGCAGCGAGTGTAGTAGCGGGTAACAGGGTCAGCTTACCATAGCGACTTTGCAGGGTTACTTTCCCGCCGAGGTCCCGGAGCAGAATATCGGCCTTTTCGGCTTTGCAGACCAGAGTCGCGTCGATGTTGCGGCCGTCAATGTCGCCGTACGTCGATGTGATCGTCAGTTTGCCACCGACATCATCGAGCGACAGTTTGCCGAATTCGAACTTCACATTTACGTCGCCCGACAGGTTCGTCAGCCGCACATCCCCGAACGAATTGACGAGGGTAATCAGGGCTCTTTCGGGAACACTGACTTCATAGATCGCCTTGAGCTGACTCTGTAGTTTCCCGCTCCCCTTCGGCACCTCGAACCGGTTCGACAGTTCGATTTGCCCGTTAACGACCTGTAAGGCATACTGATGATACGCCACTTCGCGTTCGGCTACGTTCCGTTCAGGGTGCTTCGCTACGAGCCGGAGTTTGATCGATATCGTGGGGCGGTTCCAGCCGGTCAGGATCACATCGGCTTTCTGCGCGTTTACCCGAATGCGCTGACCGTCGGCGTAGGGCAGGTCTTTGGTAATTACTTTCGTCACCACCTGTACCGGCGTCTGCGCCCATGAAACGACGGTTAAACACAGAGCGACCAGAGCAGGAAACAGCGAGTGCAAAAAGAAACGCTGTTTGCTCCGTGCCTTCCTCCATTGCGCTGTATGTAGGGAAAAGTAGGTTTTCATGAGCGAAGGAGTGTAATCAGTTCTTTCGTGAGTGCCGCCCGCTGATTCTCTATTTTCACCTGCGCCCGTACCAGCACGGGATCGTCGCCGAAGGTGAGCCGCTCCTGCTCAATGCGGGTTTGTTCGGCGGTCAGGCTCATTAACTGGCTCCGCAACTCGTGTACGTCGGGCCGCTGACAAACCACCTCCTGTTCAGCGCACTGCCGGTTGATGAATTCTTCGGCGCGTGCGTCGGCGGCCGACGATGCGCCCGCCCTGTCCGCTTCCAATGGCTGAGCGCTTTGTTCCACCGCGTATTCCATCCGAACCGTTTCGGTCGTTTCGGGCCGCAGCACCAGCCAGGTGCCCACCAGCACCAGTACGGCTGCGGCTGCCAGGCCCGCCCACAACGGCCGGATACGGGCCGAAAAATCACGAACGTCAGGTTGTTGCGGGAGTGGCCGGACAACGGTGAGATCATCCGTGATCGCTTCCCACAAAGCCGCGTTCGGTTCGTACTGAGGCAGTTCACCTACTACACGGGCCAGCGTTTCATCGCTGTCGAGGTCGGCTGCGATGCGTGACCACAGATCAGGATGCGGATCGAATTCGGGGAGTTGGGCGAATAGGTCATTCATGACAGGCGCTGTCTCAATAGTTTTTTGGCGTAACTCACCTGCGATTTCGAGGTCCCCTCCGACACGCCCAGCATCTGAGCTACTTCTTTGTGGGCGTACCCTTCTACTTCGACCAGCAAAAAAATCGTGCGCGCTCCGTCGGGCAGCGTACGGATGGCTGCGTCCAGTTCCGCCCCCGTGATCGTGTCCCGAAACGGCGCGGACTGATCGTGCGTTTCGTCAAGGGTCAGAAAACGCCCTTCGAGCTGCTGTTTACGCAGTGCCTGCCGCACCACAATCGTCTTGATCCAGGCCCCCAGCGTCGACCGGAAAACAAACTGATCGAGGCTTTTAAACACCTCCACGAAGGCGTCCTGCAAAGCATCATTGGCATGGTCATGGTCGTTCAGAATGCGGAAAGCCGTCGTAAACATGGCCCGTTTGTAGCCTTCGTACAGCAGCCGCTGTGCGGTCCGACGGTCAGCAGGTTGCGTGCTGTCCCGGCAACGGTCAACGAGGTCCTTTTCGACCGGGTCGCGCGGTGGTATGTCGGGCGGTGTTGCCAAGCGGAACATGAGGTTTTGGGCTGCTTCGGACCAAAGGGCAACGGACCGGGCAAACGGTTGGAAACGGGAATGATTTATTTTTACGGGCCTGACAGGAATAATTGTTTCGAGCCGTATGGCCGCAAAAAAACGGTCAGTCGAATCGCTTCAACTGACCGTTCACTAAAACACAGCCGACGTTTAAGCGCGCTGTCCTTCGCCCGCTGGTTTGGGCATTGAGGCATCACTGCCGTTTCCGTTGCCATTACCGGAGACTTTCGGCTGACCATTGCTGCTCTGTCCGTTGCCGTTCTGACTGTTACCGTTCTGACCGCTTGGGTGATGGCCGTTACCGGACGTTGGATTCGCTTTTTCGTCGGCTTCGCGTTTCTCACGGTCGGCTTTGAGTTGGGCTAATTTGTCTTTCCCGTAGGCAAATTTCGAGATGAAGATGAACAGCACCGGCACCACGAAAATCGCCAGCGACGTAGCCGCGAACATACCACCCAATACCGTCCGGCCGATGGTGGACCGGGCCACGCCCCCAGCACCCGTGGCGATGGCCAGCGGAATAACGCCCAGAATAAAGGCCAGCGAGGTCATGATAATGGGGCGCAGCCGGAGTTTGACCGCTTCAATGGTCGCTTCGAAGAGATCAATGCCGCTATCGACGCGCTCTTTGGCAAATTCCACGATCAGGATGGCGTTTTTAGCCGCCAGACCAATCAGCGTAATCAGGCCAATCTGGGCGTACACGTTGTTGGTCAGGGCCGGGAACAGCAACAGTGTTGTGATGGCACCGAAAGCACCGATGGGCACCGACAGCAATACCGAAAACGGCACCGACCAGCTTTCATACAGCGCGGCTAAGAACAGAAACACGAAGCCGATGCTGAGCGCAAAAATGTAAATCGTACTCCCGCTTGACTTCAATTCCTCGCGGCTCAGACCCGAAAAATCGTAGCTGTAGCCCGCAGGCAGCACTTTGGCGGCTACTTCCAGCAGGGCAGCATTGGCCTGACCACTGCTGTAACCGGGTTTAGGACTGCCATTGATTTCGACCGAACGGAACAGGTTGTAGTGCTGAATCAACGGCGCGTTTTCGATTACGGTAGACGTAATGACGTTGCTCATTGGGATCAAACGCCCGGCCTGATTCCGCACATAATACTGGCCCAGGTTCTTGATGTCGCTGCGGTACATCGTGTCGGCCTGCGCCACTACCCGGAACTTTCGACCGTAGATAATGAAGTCGTTGACGTAGCGGCTGCCCAGAAACGTCTGCATGGTCGAATACACGTTGCTGACATCCAGACCAAGTTTTTTACACTTTTCGCGGTCCACATCGACCCGATACGCGGGGGTTTTGGCCGTGAAATAAGTGAAGGCCCGACCAATCTCCGGCCGCTTGTTCAATTCAGCCAGGAAGTTTTCCACCACGCCCTGAAAAGCGGTAACGTCGTCATTTGTTTCTCGCTGCTCGATCTCGAACGTAAAGCCGCCCGTCTGCCCCAACCCCGGAATGGCCGGGGGCGATACCACCACCACCCGGGCATCCTGAATGCTCGCAAATTCGCGTTGCAGGGTCGCAATAATCGAATCACTCTGTAATTTTCGGTCGGTGCGCTCGTCCCACGGTTTTAGCTGAAGAAACACCGTACCACTGTTCGATTTCGACGCGAACGTAATGGCGTTCAGACCACCCAATGCAGCAAAATGCCCGGTGAATGGCTGCTTTTTCAGCGTCTTCATAATCGTATTGAGCACTTCCAGGCTGCGGGTGGTCGAGGCTGCTTCCGGGATTTCATAGGTGACGAACAAACGGCCTTCGTCTTCGGTAGGAATAAAGCCGGATGGCTTTGCACTGAACAGAAAATACGTACCGACGTACAAACAGCCCAGCAGAACCAGCACCAATGGCGTAGCGTTGATGGCCCGTTTCACCCCATTGGAGTAGGATTCGGTAACGCGGCCAAACCACTCGTTGAAGCGGTAAAACAGGTGGTTAATGCCCTTGGCGTCCTTGTTGATTTCCATTGGCCGCAGGATCAGCGAACAAAGAGCCGGGGTGAGCGACAGAGCCGTAAACGCCGAAATCAGCACAGAAACGGCAATGGTAATGGCAAACTGCTGGTACAACCGTCCAACGAGACCAGGAATAAAGCCAACCGGCACGAAGATGGCCGCCAAAATAAGTGCGATGGCAATTACCGGCCCCGACACGTCGCGCATGGCCTGCTGCGTGGCTTCTTTGGGCGATAGGCCCTCCTCGTCGATGTATCGCTGCACGGCCTCTACCACCACAATGGCATCATCAACCACGATACCGATGGCCAGCACAAAACCAAACATCGTCAGGGTATTGATGGTAAACCCAAGCGGAATAAACAGGGCGAACGTGCCCAGAATCGACACAGGAATGGCTACGACCGTAATTACCGTGGCCCGCCAACTTTGCAGGAACAGGAACACGACCACGATTACCAGCCCGAGGGCTTCGAGCAGGGTGTAGACCACCTCTTCAATGGACACCTGCACCACCGAGACCGACTCGAACGGCACGACATAGTCGATATCGGTCGGGAAGGATTTCTTCAGGTTGTCCATCGCAGCATACACACCCTGGGCAGTTGCCAGCGCGTTACTGCCCGGCAACTGATAGAGCAGCAGGTACGACGCCCGCTTGCCATCGACAAACGAGTTGTTGTTGTAGGTAAACTTGCCCAACTGCACCCGCGCCACATCTTTGAGGTACACCAATGACCCGTCGGCCGGATTGGTTTTGACGATGATCTTCCGAAAGTCTTCTTCTTTGCTCAGGCGGCTATTGGTGAACACGTTGTACTCGAACGCCTGCGCCGACTGTTGTGGCGGTGCCCCCACCGAACCGGCTGCTACCTGTAAATTCTGTTCGGTCAGAGCCGACAGTACGTCGTCAGCGGTCATATTCAACTGCGCGAGTTTGTCGGGATGCAGCCAGATGCGCATACTGAAATCGTCGGCCCGGCTGAAGATATCACCTACCCCCGGCACCCGCAACAGGGCATCGCGGATAAAGATGTTCGCGTAGTTGTCCATGAACGGCACCGTATGCGTTCCCTTCGGCGAGAAGATAGCGACCAGCATGAACAGACTTGGATTCCGTTTCCGCACCACCACGCCTAAGCGCGTTACGTCGGCGGGGAGCTGCGGCTGGGCAATGCCCACGCGGTTCTGCACGTCGAGGGCCGCAATGTTCACATCGGTACCAATGTCGAAGGTAACGTTGGTACTCAACCGGCCATCGCTGGTGGCGTTGCTTTGCAGGTAACTCATGCCCGGCGTTCCGTTGATCTGCGTTTCGATGGGCGTCGCTACGGTCTGCTCCACGGTCTGCGCATCGGCACCGGTATAGTTGGCCGTCACCTGCACCACCGGGGGCGTAATGTCCGGGTACTGGCTGATGGCTAAGTTCAGAATCGACAGTACTCCCAGCACCACGATGACGATCGAGATGACGATGGCCGTGACGGGCCGGTTGATGAATGTATTAGCAAACATAAGAAGAACGGTTTGTGGCTTGTGGTCTGCCGTTTTCGCCAACTACGAACGACAAACCACAAACTATTTAATTGACAGACGCTGTCCGGGGCTGCTGACTCTTCGCCGAGTCGGCTACCGGTACGACTTTGACCCGCGCGCCATCCTTAATTTTCTGCAAACCCGTCGTCACGATTTTCTCGTTCTCGTTCAGGCCGCTGTTCACAATTACCTTATCGTTCACGTGTGCCCCCAGCACTACTTTCTTCTGCGTCACCTTGCTGCTATCGCCCAGCACATACACAAAATACTCGCTCATCTGCTCCTGCACCGCTTTGTAGGGAATCAGCAACTTCGACTGACCGCTGTTATTCTTGATCCGTACGTTCGCTGTCAGGCCCGGTTTCAGTTCCGTGTTCGGGTTCGGAAACGCAATCCGCACCCGCAGCGTACCCGACTGCGGGTCAACGGCGCGGTCGATGATTTTGACCGAACCGGGGTACTTGTACCGGCTTCCATCGGGCAACACCAGCAAAAAAGTGGAATCACGCATGGCTGATTTACTGGCCTGCAACTGCTCGAATCGGGCAATGTCGGCCTGGTCGACCAGGATATCAGCCGCAATCGGATTATCGGCCGAGATGGTGTTGAGTGCCACCGCACCGGGCGCCACGGCCGCTCCCAGGCGCACCTGCGAAATGCCGATGGTGCCATCCAAGGGAGCATAAATGGTGGCGTATTTCAGGTTGGTCGCTACCTGCGTAATGTTCGCTTTAGCCGCTTCGACCTGCATTTTCGCCGTTTCCAGCGTGGCGATGGCATTGTCGACCAATTGCCGCGCCACGGCGTCCTGCTGCGCCAGGGTATTATAGCGGTCGGCATCTTTCTGGGCGCGGTTCAGGTTGGCTTTCTGCACATTTAGTTGCGCCACCGCCTGGTCGTAGCTGGCGCGGTACTGTTGCGGATCAATGGTGTACAGTTTCTGCCCTTTCCGAACGCGCTGGCCATCCTGAAAGAAAATACCGGTAATGTTGCCCGATACCTGCGGCTGAATATCCACCTGACGGAGGGCTGTTACCGTAGCCGGTAATTCATCGTAGTACGTGGCACTACCCCGCTGCACGGTGTAGATCGTCACCGCCGTTGGGGGTGGGGCCTGCTGCTTTTGCGCGTCGTCTTTCTTACCGCCACAGGCCGTAAGAAGCGTAAGGGTGCCAGCGATGATTATAAGATTTTTCATAATTGAGTATAGAACCATGGAACACGGATCGTTATGATTCTTGAAGATCATTTTCAAATCATAAAAATCATAGAAATCAGTGTTCTATTCAGTTAGAATTGAATGACTCCCAAGGCACGCTGTACATCTAACTTGCTGGTCAGGACCGAGTAGAGAGCGTTGAATACATTTAAGCGGGCCGTGCGTAAGTCGGCCTCCGCAATGGTTACGTCCAAATAAGTTTTGATGCCGGAGCGGTATTGCAGGTTTACGATCCGGTACACATCCCCGGCTAACTGCTCGTTTTCGCGCAGGGCCTGGTAGGTAGCCAGATTACCCTTATAGTTCGCCAGCGCGTTGGCATACTCGGCATCGACACTGCTGGTCAGGGCGGCTACGTCCCAGTCTAACCGCCTGACCTGCAACTCCGCAATCTTCAATTGCTGAATGCGTCGCCCCCCCTGAAAAATGGGTAACCCCACCGATAAACCCACCAATGAGTTCGGAAAATTCTGGTTGAAAAGCTGCGCGAACGCATTGTTCTGGTACAGGAGGTTGTAATTACCGAAAGCCGCTACGGTTGGCAGATACGCCCAGCGGTTGTAGCGTACATTGGCATCGAGCAGTTGCCCCTGCGTTTGCAGCAGTTGATACTCGATGCGGTTGCGCGGGTTCACCAGCAGCAGCGTATCCAGCGTAACCTCGCTGGCTAATTGCAGCGTATCGTACGTTACGGTCAGTTGTATATTGGCCGGATAGCCCATCAACTGCTTGAGAGTCTGATATTTGGCACCCACCAGATCGTGGTATTGTTTCTGCTGGGCGCGGGAATTGTTGAGCGCGATTTGTGCCCGCTGCGGGTCGGTTTTATCGACAATGCCCCCCTTGTACTGATTGGTGGCATCCTGCAAACTGCGCTGCAATCGGGTGATGTCTTCGGTCAGAATATCGACTTGCCGCTGCGTCAGAATGATATCGTAAAACGCCTTGCTGACATTAACGACCACATCGATTTTGTTGCGGGTGGTGGTTTGGCTGGCCTGCGCCCGGTACGTATCGGCAGTCCGGTTGGCCAGCAGCAGGTCACGGCTAAAGATGTTTTGCGTGACCGACAGCGATACAGTCGAGGTGTTTTTGGCCCCGATTACCCGCGGCACGTTCTCGCCGGTAGTGGGGTCGGGGAAAAGCGTGACCGGCTGTTTGAGGTAGTGCTGTAGGTTATAGTTCGCCCCGACCTGAGGCAGCCAGCCGGCCTGTGAACTCCGAACGGTGCGGTCCGCAATTTCCTGGTCGATGAGCGACTGCCGGACGAGGGGCTGATGCTCCAGCGCATATTGTACACAATCGTTCAGGTAAGCCTGTTGCGACAAATGATCCTCTGGCGGACGATTTTGGGCCTGACCATAACCCGGCAAAGCGCAGTACGCGCTGATGAGCAGTATCGTAAAAACCGTTTTCATAACATTGTTGAGCCGTTTTCACCCACGCGTATGCCGCTTAATACCAACGGAGATAGTCAACGCGGTGAACCACTTAAGAACCGGTATTACTTACCGTTTTGTTCACCAACATGTCGAAATAATGGGCAATGTTTTCGGAGCGGCCAACCCTACACTTGCCGAACCCGCCCAATCCCCGTAATTTCGGGCTACTAATCGCATTGAAATACGCATGACAGAGACACCCAACTCGTCGGAACCGGAACGCCCTGCCGGAGACGAACGCTCGCTCAATTTTATCGAACAAATTGTTGAAGACGATATTGCCGGTGGCAAAAACGGGGGACGTGTGCACACGCGCTTTCCGCCCGAACCCAACGGTTACCTGCACATCGGCCACGCCAAATCCATCTGCCTGAACTTCGGGCTGGCGGATAAATACGGCGGGCAGACCAACCTCCGTTTCGACGACACCAACCCCGTTACGGAAGACACCGAATACGTCGATTCCATCAAGGCCGACGTGCGGTGGCTGGGTTTCGACTGGGAAAACGAATTCTACGCATCGGATTATTTCGACCAGTTGTACGCCTTCGCCGAAACGCTGATTCAGAAGGGATTAGCCTACGTAGACGACTCCACGGCGGAGGAAATTGCGACCCAGAAAGGTACACCCACCGAACCCGGCACCAACAGCCCCTACCGCGACCGCACCGTCGATGAAAACCGCGACCTGTTCCGCCGGATGAAGGCCGCTGAGTTTGCCGACGGCGAAAAGGTGCTGCGGGCCAAAATGGACATGGCCTCGCCGAACATGCACTTCCGCGACCCGATCATGTACCGCATCCGGCACGTACATCACCACCGCACGGGCGACAAATGGTGCATCTACCCGCTGTACGATTTTGCCCACGGTCAGTCGGACGCCATCGAAAACATCACGCATTCGCTTTGTACGCTCGAATTTGTGGTGCATCGGCCGGTGTATGACTGGTACATCAACGAGCTGGCCATTTTCCCATCCCGGCAGATTGAGTTTGCCCGGCTCAACCTGACGTATACCGTCATGAGTAAGCGGAAACTGAAACAGTTGGTGGAGGAAAAACACGTCAACGGCTGGGATGATCCCCGGATGCCCACCATTTCGGGCCTGCGCCGACGCGGCTATACGCCCGCCAGCATCCGCGAGTTCTGCGACCGCATCGGCATTGCCCGGCGCGAAAACCTGATCGACGTGGGACTGCTGGAATTCTGCATCCGTGAGGAACTGAACAAAACGACCCACCGCGTCATGGCCGTGATCGACGACAAACCGCTGAAACTCGTCATCACGAATTACGAGGAAGGCCGGGAGGAAATCATGCATATCGAAAACAACCCCGAAGACCATGAGTCGGGCGAACGTGACGTGCCGTTTTCGCGGGAGATTTACATTGAGCAGGATGATTTTATCGAGAACCCGCCGAAGAAGTTTTTCCGGCTGTTTCCGGGCGGTATGGTGCGACTGAAAGGCGCGTACATTATCAAGTGCGACGAAGTCGTACGCGACAACGCGGGCGAAATTATC
>JBBQLG010000149.1:0-14604 GCA_038327655.1 Cytophagales bacterium | reverse complement strand
GATCAACCGATTTCAGATTCACGCGCTGACCGGTCAGGTAAAACAGATCGCTTTCCATCGCCAGTGCACCGACGTTTCCGGTCGTGGCAAAGTTGGCCTCCTCCACCCGAACATCCCAGGCAGCCCGGTTTAGTTTCCAGGCTCCAAGCCCCAGATCAAGGGTATCAGCCGAACTGGATGCTGGCTTTTGAGACGTTGGCAGACCCTGATAAACTCGCGCTTTCACGGCCAGTCCGTCGGCATTGATGCTGCGAATGTGGTACTTCGATTTGGCCAGATCGAGCGCGTCCATTTCGCCCCGCAGGCTGTCGACGTATGCGTTTACATCCGCTCCCGTAACGTCGTCGTGGTACTTGATTCGGACATCGCGCAGGGCCACCGTTTTCAGGTTAATGGCCAACGGTGTTGCCGCCGTATCGGGTGCCGCCTGCGGAGATGCGCTCGAAAACGCCTTAATTAAATAGTTGAAGTTGAAGGTTGTGTCCGGTAACGTGCGGCTAACGTTGAGCCGTATATGTTCCATCTCGACCTGATTGATGGACACCTTGCTTTGTAGCAACGCCAGCATATCCATGTCGATCCGTACTTTACCACCCGATACCAGCGTATCACCTTTGGGCGTCTGGAAATACACGTTTTCGAGTTCGATCCAGTCGGGCAGTTTGTAGCGGATGCGGCCGATGGCGAACGGCGACTTAATTTTCGAGGCTAAATACTTGTTAGCCTGCGCCGTTACAAACTCCTGTCCCCAGGGCGTCGTAGCTACTACGGCCAGAAATCCCGTCAGCAGCAGTACAACGGCGATGACTACAAACAGGAGTGTGATGAGGAATCTTTTCACGGACGATTAAGCGGTGGTTGAGTCAGTTTACTACAATGTAAATGGTAAACGAACCATAACAACTATCCTTGTGCAAACTCACCAGCCGCGCCGTTGGTTTGAAACGGAACGTACTTTCACCAAATCAGGCTGTTTAGTAAACCATTGTGCCTAATTTTGGCTATGAATCTCGACGATGTCTCTCCCGATCCGTGGGCGTTTCTGCGCAGCCACACAGCCGCCCGCATTGCGCAGGGCCGCACCGGTCACAGCCTGCCCACCCGTGCTCTGCTCGACTTTCAGCTCGACCACGCCCGTGCCCGCGACGCAGTCTTCTCCACCCTCAACTTACCCCGGTTAGTAGCTGACCTGAACGCCATTCATCCCGGCGTACTGACTCTTCACAGCCGGGCAACCGACCGGCGCGACTACCTGCAACGCCCCGACCTGGGCCGACAGCTATCCGTATCAGGAAACTTCCCGGCGCATTCACCCATAAAAGAATCGGCGTTTGACTTGTCGATCGTTATCGCCGACGGACTTTCAGCGGCAGCGATCAACCGCCACGCCGTGCCGATTGTCTCCCGGTTGGTCGCCGAAGTGAAAAAAATGGGCTGGTCGCTGGCACCGATCACAATAGTAGAGCAGGGCCGGGTGGCCGTAGCCGACGAAGTAGCTCATGCCCTCGGTGCCGAACTGGTGGTGATGCTCATTGGCGAACGGCCCGGTTTGTCGTCGCCGGACAGCCTCGGGGCTTACCTCACCTTTCGGCCCAAACCCGGCCTGACGGATGCCTCGCGGAACTGCGTATCAAACATCCGGCCGGAGGGAATGCCCTACGACTTCGCCGTGCAGAAGTTGCTATACCTGCTCACCGAAATAAAAACCCGGCGCTTGTCGGGCGTCGGGTTGAAAGATGAAATGGATGGCCTGCCAGCGGGCGAATCGGATCAGGCGGTGCCGTAGAACTTAAGGCCGATAATCCCCGCGACAATCAGCATCAGGAAAAATACCTCTGTGAATGACCAATTGGCTTTGTAATAAAATACGTCCGACAGCTTGATCAGAATCAGCGATGAGGCCGTCCAAACCGCAAAAGCCGTTGGGGTGGGGATTTTTTTGATCGCTGTGGAGAAAAAATAGATGTTAGCGACACCGAAACCGATATAACCCAGAAACGGTAACAGAATCGGCAAACCCGACTCTGCTTTGTAAAAGTTATGCCAGCGTAATTCTTTCAACGAGCTGAACGTCAGTGCCTTGAGTGAATATGTCCACATCGTTTCGCACATGGCGGCCAGCAATAAGTATAGCCAATAAAACAATGTTCGGGCAGTGAGTGAGTTAGAAAAAATACTGTTTGACCGTTTTTAAACTGTGGCCAACGCGTTGCAGCGTCTGCTCGGACCAGTTCAGCAAATTCGGTCTCAGGTAATAATACGTTCGGAACCATTTATGTTTTAACAACGCCCGCTCATCGAACCGTTTGAACGAAAAAACGTGCTGCGCGAAATAGTCCTTTGGGAAGTCATAATACAGGCCCCAGTTCTCCGGCTTATCCCCCGGCGCATGGCCCGGATCGTAAACGGTACCGAACATATAGTCCCAGAATGAAAATTTCGTGCTGAAATTCGCGTGAAACACTTCCTGGTAATTGGCATGATGCCACAGGTGCAATGTCGGCGAGTTGATGATGTATTTGAGCGGAGAACCCAATTTCACCCGGATGTTGGCGTGAATAAACAGGCCAAATACAGCATCGAGCAGCGCCTTGATCGGAATAACGGCCGGATCGGCCCCAAGCAGGATGATGGGTGCAAACTCGATGGTCTGGTTAATCAGAATCTCCAGCGCGTGCGACCGGGAACCCGACAGAAAATCGACCTGCTTATCGGAGTGGTGGGCTTCGTGGGTCCGCCAGAGGTATTTGTTGGCGTGCTGCAACCGGTGAAACAGATAGATGTAAAAGTCGTGCGTCAGCACAAAAAACACCACCTGCACCCATACCGGCCAATAGCGCACAAACTGCACATCCGACCAGTTGAAACTGTGCTGGATTGGGGCCACGACGTAATCGAAGATCACGATTTTCAGGATATAACTCTGAATGATCGTGTACCAGACCAGATCGACCCAAAACCCGTCCCGAAACACGGGCAGACCCTTGCGGTACGGCGCAATTCGCTCCCAAAGCATCATAATGGCCACCCAAACGGCCAGGATAATCGACGTAATGGTCAACAACTGTTGCTGTGGCATTGTAAAGTAGTGGTTGGTAAATAGCGGTTAGTGATTAGTAGGTTCCTCTGGTTGGCTACTAACCACTAACCGCTACAAACTAAAGTCTAATCTATACCGCCTGTTCGTTGGTAATGTTTACCCGCAGGCGTTTCATTGGCCCAAGTTCTGATTCATACACTTTTTTGACGCCATCGCCCATCGCCTTCTCCACATCGCGGATATCGCGTACCAGTCGCTGAAAACCCTGTGGTTCCACCGAAGCTGCGTGGTCGGAACCCCACATGGCCCGGTCGAGCGTAAAGTGCCGCTCCACGAACGTTGCGCCCAGCACACTGGCCGCAACGGTCGTCGTCAGCCCCGTTTCGTGGCCCGAATAACCAATGGGTGCGTCGGGGTATTTGGCCTGCAACGTTGGAATCATGCGCAGGTTCAGCTCTTCCACTTTGCAGGGATACGCCGAAGTCGAATGCGCAATCAGCAGCGGGTAGTTCGGATCAAAACCGTAGACCAGATCCACCGCTTTTTCGATCTCACTCATGGTCGACATACCCGTCGAGAGCATCAGTGGGCGACCCGTTTGCAGGATTTTTTCGATCAGCGGAAAGTCAGTCAGCGACGCCGAGGCCAGTTTGTAAATGCTGGTATCAAAATGCTCCATGAAATCCACGGAATCCACGTCCCACACCGATACAAACCAGTCGATGCCGCGTTCTTTGCAATACTGGTCGATAGCCGAATATTCGGTCACGCCAAACTCCGTTTTACGCTTGTAGTCGATGTAACTCATGCGGCCCCAGGGCGTGTCACGCATGATTTCCCACTGATCTTTGGGTACGCAGATTTCGGGCGTCCGCTTCTGGAATTTTACCGCGTCGGCTTTGGCCGTTACCGCTTCGTCGATGAGTTGTTTGGCAATGTCGAGTGAGCCGTTGTGGTTGATGCCGATTTCGGCGATGACGTAACTGGGTTCGCCGGTGCCGATTTTACGGCCGGTATTCAGC
The DNA here is from genome assembly GCA_038327655.1 of Cytophagales bacterium. Classification (GTDB taxonomy): domain Bacteria; phylum Bacteroidota; class Bacteroidia; order Cytophagales; family Spirosomataceae; genus JBBQLG01. The sequence goes on along the minus strand of JBBQLG010000149.1, from coordinate 10,542 downwards.
GTGATGGTTTTCATACAAGCGAATGCGTTTCGTTTGGTTGGTGATTTGTTATGGTCTTTGCGTCAATAATCAGTTCAGCTACTTCGCGGAAACAGCCCGCGCCCCCGTTGGTTTCGCAGCAATAAGCGGCAGCCTTTTTATTCCAAACCGTCGCGTCGGCCGGACAACATGATAGGCCGACCGCTTTCAGGATCGCCAAATCGTTGACATCGTCGCCGATAAAAGCAACTTCTTCGGCCAACAACTGCCGACGCTCTAAAATTTCCGTCAACAGGGATAATTTGTCTTTTACGCCCAAATGCAACTCGTCAATCTTCAGTTTCTCGGCTCGTTTCACTACCGACGGTGACCGTTCGCCCGTGACAATGCCGGTATCGACGCCCGCCAGATTGCGCAGCCGTTCGACGCCCATACCGTCGCGGATGTTGAATTTCTTGAGCACTTCGCCGGTTTCGCCGTAGTAAACGCCCCCGTCGGTCAGCACGCCGTCGCAGTCGGTGAGCAGCAGTTTAATGCGCCTTGCTTTTTCGAGTAGTTCGTTGGTCAAAGTAGTTTGTGGTTTTAGAGCGGAGGTTCATCCAGCGGATTTTTATCGACAATATCGCCATTGGGCAACTGGTAAAAAATCCGCCCGTTCAGGCTGATTACGTTCGGCAATCCGTTCTTACGGTTTATCTCAGCCGCTTCCCTGATTCCTCTATTGAATAATCTTCGGTATAGGGATGCCGTTTGATAGGGCTCAATCTTATCCAGTTTCGCTACTCTCATTCGGATATATCGGTTAAGAATTGATTGAAAAGTTCTTCGCTTTCTACCAAGTAATTGTCTTTGAATCCTACAGCGACTAACTGATTATCGCCCGACGATGGATTACTGAACAATGACCAATCGTCGGCCAGATTCTTGTATATACCCCAAAAATTCAGTTTGCTCCGATAATACCGGCGTCTGACATCCTCATCCGGCACGAAATGACCGCCTAATTTTACCCTGTTTTTTATGCGTTCGATGCACACGGCCGGGCTTTCGAGAAATACGTAAAACAGGTTGAAAACGTATCCTCGCTGCTGCGCATTTTCGATCACCTTCAACAGGTATTTCCCCGACAGGGTACTTTCCAAAATAAAGGACTGCCCCGATTCAATCAGTTTAGTCAAGTGCTCAAAAAATAATCGCCCGGCCTGTACTTTGGTTGATGCTGAGTCAGCCGGTTCAAGTGTTTTCTCGATTTCGTCGGCATTCAGAAATTCATAGCCCGTTTCAATCACCAGTTGCTTCGCGAATGTCGTCTTTCCCGACCCATTGGCACCCGCCACGACGACCAATTCCTTCATGGTTAAATCGCCGTCCAGCCACCGTCTACCACCAGATTTCCGCCGGTCATATAGGCCGACGCATCACTGGCCAGAAACACCAGGGCACCCTGATAATCATCGGCGGAGGCCATCCGGCCCAGCAGCGTTTTAGCCGTGTAATTCTGGACAAAAAACGAATCCTGGCTATTCTCGACCCCGCCCGGCGTCAGCGTATTCACCCGAACGCCTTTGTTGCCCCAGTAAGCCGCCAGAAACCGGGTAAAGTTGACAACGGCACCCTTCGTAGCCGGGTAAGCTGCCGATTTAAAGAACGTTTGTTCACCAGCGGCATTGCGGTAAATGGTCTGATCGGGACCCACTAATCCGTAGGTCGAGGCCACATTGATGATGCTGCCGCTACCCGCCTGTGCCATCACCGTGCCGAACACCTGAGCGCATAAGAACACGCCCGTCACGTTCACATCGAGCGAGGCCCGAAATGCTTCGACCGGGTAATTCTCGAACGCCGATAGCTCCTTCGCCATCGCCGGATTCTCGAACATATCGTTGATTGCCGCATTGTTCACCAGCACGTCGATGCGACTGTACTTAGCCAGAATCCGGTCGCGGGCCTGCTCGACGGATGTTTTATCCGTCACGTTCAGGCCAAGGCCAAGGTGGGTCTCGCCCAATGTAGCGGCAAACTGTTGAGTCGCGTCGTCGTTCAAATCAGCCACGACCACGTTGGCACCGGCTTCGGCGAGGGCTTCACAATGCTTGCGGCCAATCAGCCCCAGGGCACCGGTAACAACAGCCACCCGGCCGGTCAATGAAAATTTATCGAGCATATATTTTAAAACAACCCCCAACCCCCTGAAGGGGGCTTTACATACTTAGATACCAGTATCGCAGCCAGTGAAGCCCCCTTCAGGGGGTTGGGGGTATTCTATTTAAGTACTACCGGTTTGATGTTGTAGCTGCTGGTTTTGCGGAAGACCGCTTCCAGCACGTCACCTTTCAGATGCGATTTTACTTCTTTGCTTTCGATGGCTTCCTTCAGCATCGGCATCACATCGCGATACGCCGACAGCGTGTACTGAATGTCGTCGTCGGAGTGGCTGAAACACATGTTGTGAAAACCCGCCCACAGCACCCCGCGCTTAATCATCTCCTGCTGCACGAGCGTTTTCAGTTCCAGTCCATTGCCAGCTTCGGGCATGAACGTAACCATTGAGCGGCAGTTGTACCCCACGCATTTGGTCAGGTGGTCGAGACCGAACTCCATCGCAATCTGATTGTAACCATCCTTCATGAGCGCACCTTTTTCGTCCAGATAAGCCGGTACGTTTTTGTCGCGCAGTTCATTGATGGTCGCGATGCAGGCCGCCAGCGACAGGGCTTCTCCGCCGAACGTGGTGTAGCTGAACACCTCGCTGTTGAACAACTCCATCACATCGGCGCGGCCAGTTAGCAACGCAATCGGCATTCCGTTGGCGCAGGCTTTGGAATACACCGCCAGGTCGGGTTTCACGTCGAAATACTCCTGTGCACCACCTATGGCGATGCGGAAACCGGTCCACATTTCGTCGAATATCAGCAGCGTACCATTTTCGCGGCATACCTCGGCCAGTTCCTGCAGGAAACCGGGTTTTGGGGCTTCAAAGATAAATGGCTCCAGAATCAGCGCGGCTACGTCTTCGTCCAAAGCCGCTTTAATCGACTCGATGTCGTTGTATTCGAACGTATACGTCATGTTCTGAATGGCCTCCGGAATACCGGCGTTGCGGCTCGTGATGCCGATGTACCAGTCGTGCCAGCCGTGATAGCCGCAGCAAAACACTTTGTCACGACCCGTAAAGGCCCGCGCCACCCGCACGGCCGCCGAACAAACGTCGGCCCCGGTTTTGCTGATCTTGACCGCTTCGGCGTTCGGAATCACTTCATGAATCAGTTCCGACAGCTCAACTTCCAGCGGGTGCATAAGCGAAAACGTGATGCCGCTTTCGAGTTGTTTTTTGATGGCTTCGTCCACCGCCGGATAGCAGTAGCCCAGCGAAATGGGGCCAATGGCCGAGTTGAAGTCGATGAATTCGTTGCCGTCGACGTCCCACACGTGCGAGCCGCTACCACGCTGCAAATACTTCGGTGCTACGCCTTTCGTAAACTGACCGGGACCTTTGGCCAGCGTCTGGGTGATGGGCTTCTGTACGTTCAATGCCCGCTCGTAGTACTCGTCCGACACGGTGATGTCGGGATAGTTTTCGTTGAATTTGATACCGTTTGGCATGTTGTTTCGGTTCGGTTAATCTGAATCGTTGATTTTTGTCATCCTGAGGCACGAAGGATCTTAGCTACCTAATCGCTAAGATCCTTCGTGCCTCAGGATGACAAAAATCAATGAATCAGGCATTTATCAACTTTCTAAACAGGTTACTCCGCAAACGCTTCTGTCGCGATTTCCGGCTGAACAGCATCGGTGGCGTGGCCCAGAATCCGTTCGGCAATTTGCTTGCCGGTAAACCCTTCGTATTGCAGCACCTCCGGCAACCGGGCGGGTTTGAACCACTTATCGTTCAGCGCAATCGGCAGTACGTTGGCCGTTTTCCGGTTCTTCAATAGTGTTTCGGCCACGATGCTATATAGACCACCAATCTGAAAATGATCCTCCACCGTCACGACGACGCCCGATGTGGCACAAGCGGCTAAAATAGCCTGCTCATCGACGGGTTTCAGCGTTCGCATGTTGACCAGACCGACCGATTTTCCAGCTTCGCGCAGGATATCGGCGGCAATCAACGTCTGCTCGAACAGCATACCGTACACCAGAATCGTTACGTCGGTACCCGTGGCGACAACTTCGGCTCTACCGATCTCAAAATCAGCGTGCTGATAGGTGCCGGGCCGCGTGTTGATGCGTACATACGCCGGATCGGGCGAATCCCAGATTTTGGGCATCATCGCCAGCATATCCTGCTCATCGGCGGGAGCAAAAACCGTCATGCCGGGAATACCGCGCATGAGGGAAATGTCTTCAATGGCCTGGTGCGTCGGGCCGTTACCGTCCGAGAGAAAGCCGGGGATGAAGCTGCTCAGCTTAACGGGCAGCTTACCGATGCCGACGTCGGTACGGACAAATTCGTAGGCCCGCATCGACAGAAACGACGCCAGCGCGTGAATCACCGGCGTCCGACCGCGCAGGGCCAAACCAGCAGCTGCGCCGACCATGCACTGCTCGGTGATGCCGGTGTCAATAAACCGGTTACCCAGCGTTTTGGGCATATTGCGAACCAGCGCCCGGTTTTCGGCCGTCATCACCACGTAGCGATTGTCGTCGAGGGCAGTCTGGGTAAGAAGTTCTTCGTAAGTCATTTCAAACCAGTTTGTGGTTTGTAGTTTGTGGTTTGTAGTTACCCCGATAGGCAACTACAAACCACAAACTACAAACTATTTTTATCTTACTACCAGCGTTTCGGATTCCAGCGTGGCGTTGGCTTCGCCGTGGAGTTCGTCCAACAGGGCGGCTACTTCGTCGTGGGTAAAGTTGCAGAACCAGCGGTCGGCGCGGGCTTCAATACTCGGTAGGCCCTTGCCCCGAACCGTGTCGGCAATGAGTACGTTCAGCTTGCCGGTCTCGAACGGAAATTGCGATAAGGCACCGTCGATGGCATCGAAATCGTGTCCGTCGATGCGCTTCACTGAGGCACCGAATGCAGCAAACTTATCGACCAGCGGCTCCAGCGGAATCAGTTCTTCCGTCGGCATATTGGCCTGGAAATGATTCCGGTCGACCAGAAACAGCAGGTTGTCAAGTTTGTAGGCGTTCGCCACCAACACCGCTTCCCAGACCGAGCCTTCGTTCAGTTCACCATCGCCCAGAATACATACGATTTTGTTGGGCGTACCGGTGATTTTACAATCCAGCGCAACGCCTAAGGCTACCGACGGCAGGTGCCCCAGCGAACCGGAATGGAACTCGATACCCGGAATTTTCACGTTCGGGTGCCAGTAAATCGAATCGTCGGTGGAGAGGTGATTATTCAGCCGTTCGGCGTCCAGCCAGCCCAGTTCGACGAAGGTGCCGTAGAGGGCGGGCACGTCGTGACCTTTGGACAGAAACAGGTAATCGCGGCTGGGGTCTTTCAGGTTTTCCTGATTGACGTTCAGGAAATCATCGTAGAGATAGACCATCAGGTCGGTTGCGGAGAGCGACGCGCCGACGAAACAACCGCCGTCGGTCGAGAGCCGGATGATGTGTTCGCGGACGCGCAGGGCGCGGGTCTGCAAACGGTCGAGGGTTTCTGAATTCATAATTTATGCGTTACCGGCAACCTGTTTGGTTTGGTCGGCCGAGACGGTTTTAAGATCGTTCAAATGATGGCGGTACCAGTTCACACCCGCAAAGTCGACATTGATCTGGTAGAGTTCTGGCTTCCGTTCCAGCAAATTTACAATGTCTTCGCAGGAAAAACGGGGATTTTCCGGGTATAGTTCTAAAAAAACCGCATTGATAAAGTCATAGTCTGCCCGGTAATCAATCGTGAAGCGGTGCGACATCGAATAGTCCAGCCCCGTCGACCAAACCACATTACTCACCCGGAACCGGCCCGGCGTATCCCAGATGTAGGGGGTGGTGTGTTCGCGTTCGAGCGGTTTGGTTGCCTCCTGCCAAGTTGCTTTCAGGCAGTCGAACGTCATAATCTCGACATCATTACCATCGGGCCAGGTAGGCGGGTGAAGGTTACTGACGAAATCGTATCGGTCAGGATTGGCGAGGTAAACGCCCATCACCTGGTCGATGATGCGGGGGTCGATGAGCGGACAGTCCGACGGAATTTTCACGACTACATCGGCTCTGTACTGCACTGCCGCCTGATAATGCCGGTCCAGACAATCGGCTAAATCGCCCCGAAAACAGTCGATACCGCGCTCCTGACAAAGCATTGCGAGCACATCATCGGCGGGGTCGGTCGAAGTGGCGACAACGATCTGAAACGGCGTTTGGGCCAGCCGCAGCCGCTCGACCATGCGCACCAGCAAGGGTTCGCCGAGAATGGGCATCAGTACCTTACCCGGTAACCGGCTCGACGTCATACGGGCCTGAACGACCACCAGAATAGCAGGGGTATGCGGCATAGTAAGACAGTACGTTTTTTGTGTTTGCGTGTTTTCGCCGAGGAATAAGCAACGTAAAAACGCAACGACTGAAACCGGATTTTGGCCGAAACAAATTGCAAGTTACACTTCGTGGGGATTCAAAACGCCTGATGTTGGCCGGTAGTGGAAGGACTTAACAAATTGTTCTTTTTGGCCGGTAAACGACAGGAACGCCCGGCAGATGCCGGCTATATTCTGAGCCGACGTACCGCCGTTCTGAATCGGGGCCTGCTGATACAAGGTATCGGCATCGAAATAGGAGTGGATTTTCTTACCCAGTGCAATACCGACGTACACCACCGTGGAGTATTGCGTGATGAGTTCGTCGCAGTTGGCAATCATCTCGTTGGTGTTGCCCGACTGGTAAATCATCGTGCCTTCGGGCGTATTTTCGCGGACTTCAGCCTCGGCCCGATCCCAGATTTCGTTGGGGTGAAATTTGAACAGTAATGGTCGGCCTGCGGCAATCTCGACGCACTTTTTGATGAAACCGACCCGGTTTTCCGTACGGAACGTCTCGCGGATGTCCGACGTAGCCACCATGATGTAGCCCCGTTGCGGAAAATCATTATGCCGAAACTGCGCCAGATTATCAAAGTTGGGGATACCCGTTACCAGAATTTTATGGGCATCGGTGCCCATCCCGGTAAAAAACGATTTATAGCCTTCCGAAGCCGCACAATACACATCACAGAGGTTCGATGAGCCATTGAGCGAGGTGCCAATGCTCCAGTAACGCGGTAATTTGAGGGCTTTTACAAGCTTACTCAACAGCGTATGTTCATCCACCATACCCTCCTGCACCCAGATGGTTTTGGTGGCGCGGATGTTGGCGGGCAATAACATATCCGAACAGAGCACAACCAGATCGTAGCGGTGTTTTTCGCCCCGGTAGTCGGTAGGCAGGTTGTGCTCGCGGAGGTATTGCTCCGACCGCTCCCGGAATTTACCGGCCAGTACCGTATGATCGAGCAGGCCCTGCCGAATAACGAAGTTGATCGTCGGCGAGTCGGCATACATCTGACTGAACCAGCAATCATACTCGTTGGCCAACTGCTGACCGATCTGATGCATCTGCGATGTCTGGTTCAGCGAGCCGGTAATAAACAGGATTTTTTTCCTCATGATCGCAAAGTACGTTAAAAATCGAATTTCATCCGAAACCGAATGCCAATACCCTTCGGCACATTAGGATTTTCGAGGTACGACAGCCGCTTCACAAAGTCGATTCGCAGCACCTTAAAGATGTTGGCAATCCCCACACTGGCCTCCATATAGGGGGTTTTTCCCAGGGCGTAAGAGATAGGCAAACCCGTTACCGGATCGATTGGCAACCGCAGTAACCCGTTCTGCATTGTCGGTGTATTGTCGGCACTAATACCACCCCAGAGACTTTTAAAGGTGATTATCTCGCGAAGTTTCAGCTTTTTAATCAGCGGCAACCGGTTAAAAATAGCCCCGTTGAAATGGTGATCGACAAATACCGTGGCGTAATGATCGCTGATAAATTCCATAAAATTCATCATGTTGTACGACTCCGGCTGATAGGCATACGTCTGGTTGGCGCGGTGTATGGTCAGCAGCGGAAATGGTACTTTACCGAAGGTAGCCCCCCCTTCGAGGGTCACATCCGTGAAGCCAATCGGCACCACAAAAAAGCGTTTGTTGGCGTAGCCCGTCACGCGGTGAAAGTTATAATCTCCGCCCAGCAGGTCTTTAATTCCCGTGGTGTAACGGACCTGAAAAACCGGGTATTTATTCACAATCGGCACCCGGTAGGTTTTGCCCTGATAAAACTGTTCGTGTGGTGCATAGCGTAAACCGACCGTGAGTTCGGTGGTATTGATGCTCTTTATCGGGGTCAGATTACCCTCCGGCGAGTAAGCATCGAACTGTAGAATACCGGCCGGTGCCTGCTGCAACCCGCGCACACTGACGCTCAGCGCCAACCCGTTTTTCGACTCGTTGAGGTAGTCGATGTTCCAGACCGAATTATACGTAAACCGGTTGTTCTGCCCCCGCTTGAACGACAGCAGAAAATTGCTCTCCTGAATAAACTGCAACTCCTGCCCCGGAATCCGGATTTCGTGCTGGTAGCTGGCGCGAAACCGCTTCACGGGATAAGTGTATACGTTGTGATCCGTCAATGACCACGACGCTGAGCCGTAATATTTTACCTGTTTGTCGCGAAAGCCGTAGGCTCCGTACCCTTCCAAAGCCAGTCGCTCGCTGAACCCCGCCGTTGTCCGGCCACCGGCCCGCAGCCGCAATCCTTCGACCGGGTTAAAGCTATAGAATGTGTTGACCGGCCCGATCTCGAACCCGCCGATGGGCTTGTAGCCTTCCGCCAGAAAAAGGGCGGTGTTGACCACTTTCCGAAATAGGGGTACGTTTTTGATGCTGTCGACCATCGTGTAAATCCCCTGCTCTTTGGCCGACAACGGCCGGTGCCGGGCCTGCGCCCAGTAGGCTTCGTCGCGGTTGAGGGCTTCCTTTACTTCGTCGTTGGCCAGGCCCGTCAACAACTGATTATCAATGGGTTTATTGATTCGGTAGTCGTTGTAGGAAACGCTCCGCTGCCCGAATAGCCCCATCCCATTGTCTTTCTTGAGGAGGTTGAATTCGATGGCTAATTCATCTTTGGTGAGCATCAACCCCTCCTGATTGTCCACGGCATCGTACTCCTGCGCAATCCGTAAATCGGTGACGTAATTGATGTTGATGTCCTTGGCAAACCCCATCTCTACCTTCCGAATGGCGTAACTCGAATCGAGCGCAATGGCCATCGTGCCCTGAAACAGCAGGTCGGTTTTATTGCGGGGGGAAAAGCCCAGATTCACGCACTTCACGCCCTTGATTTCGGTCGTATCCACAATAACGTACTTGTAAAATTGCGGAGCCAACGGCGAGGTCGGGCCGAGAAACTGCTGCGCTAGTAACAGGATCTGCCCATCGTAGATATTGACGTCCTGATACAGCGTTTCGAGGTAGGATTTAATGCCGTTTCCGTCCACATAGCCACCAATACCGGTGGTGCGTTCGCCCTGCAACACCTCCCGTTTTTTCTCCGGCGACTTCCGGTAGAACACATTATAGGCCGACTCTTTCAGGTACATCGGCAGGTTTACCTTGCCCGTTACCTGCGAGGTATCGAGGTAGTTGAACACGAAGTCGAATTTCTTGAGCGACCGCCGACTTCTGAATTTATCGGAGACGTTGCTCAGGTCAAATTCGATCTTTTCGTACTTGTTATACTGGTAAAAGTCGAACGATTCGCGTCGGTTGCGGCTCTTGTTGACGATTACTTTTTCGATCAGAGCCACCGCCGGATTATCGCGGTTGCGGTAGCGATCTTTCTTGCCCCGCACCGTTACTTCATCCAGGCTGTTGGCCTGCGGTTTGAGCCGAATATTGAGCGGCCAAATCCGTTTAGTACTGTCGGTAGTGAGTGTCCGGGTTTCGGGTGTGTAGCCGACGTACGAAAATTTAAGCGTGATTTCGCCCGGCTTCACGTCCAGTGCGTAGGCCCCGTTCAGGTCGGTCTGCGTACCAGTAGTCGTACCGACAATTTGCACGTTGGCAAACAGAACAGCTTCGTTTGTTTTGGCATCGAGAACCTTACCCCGGATGGTTACTTTTTGCGCCAGAACGGATTGCGTAACGGAGAACAACATTAACACACAAATACCAATCAGTTTTATTATGTTGATTGTCAACTGATTATATGTGTCATTTTTCGGAGTTGTACCGCTGTAAGAGGCAGTAGACGTGTGTTTCATAACAGGTGGAATGAATCAATGAAATGAATAGTAAAATCATTTTCATCGAATTTTAATGCCTAACCATCCATATTTATGGATAAGTTCCTGCTGTTGAAAAAATAGTCAATTGAATTGACCATCGGCGAAATATATCCATAAACGGCAACGCCCAACTCGCATGAGTCGGGCGTTGGGAAAGGCATTATTAAGTTCATGGTTTGTGACGGTCGGGGGCGGGCGGGGGGAGTTTGAGGGACCAGAAAAAAAAAAAAAGCAAAGGGCCCCCCCCAAACACACACCAAAAACAAAAAGAAATGGAAGACAAGAAAGGC
>JBBQLG010000148.1:0-14647 GCA_038327655.1 Cytophagales bacterium | reverse complement strand
AGTGCGGGTGCTGGCGTCAAAACTCAGCCCGTCGGGTAGTCCGCTGGCGGTGTAAGTGATGGGAGCAGTACCGGAGAAAGCGGGCACGACATAGCTAAATGGCGTTCCCTGAGTGGCCATCTGGTTAGGCAGCATAGGAGCCACTGGTGCCGTGGGGGCGGTTGTTACCGTTACACTAACCGTAGTCGAGATGGTTTGGCTGGTTGGCGTGGTAGAATCGACTGCTGTCACGGTAAAGGTCTGCACCCCGGCGGGCACGTTCGAGACCGATGCCGTATTGCCACTTGGCGTGATCGTACCCGGTCCACTGAAACTATAGCTGTAAACAGACGTGCCGCCCGAAACGGTAGCCGACAGCGTTGTCGTCCCCGTGGTCAGGATGTTCGTTGGGTTAGCCGAAGCCGTCAGTGACAGAGCCGTAGGTGCGGTAACAAACTGCGTTAAATCATACCGCGACACGATTGGGTTGTGGTCCGATGTCGTATTGCCGTAGTTCGGAATGCTGAACGGTTGCAGTACGTAGGTCGAATTGCTCACATACCCTTTGGCCAGTTCGCTCGAAACAATCATGTGGTCGATAAAGCTGGCCGACGAGTTAAACGTCGAACAACCCTGATTTTCGAGTGGCAGCGTAACGGCCGAGTAGTTGGTCGCATCCGTAACGAAGGGCTGATACGACGAGGGCTGACCGGTGTTGATGGAGCCGTTGAGCAAATCGTTGTAATCGCCCAGGATGATGATCTTGGCATCGGCGTAATTAGCGTCCAGTTCCGCTTTCAGGTCAATAACATCCTGCTTCCGGCGGTTATAGTCGGCGGGGGCACTTCCCGATTTGGCGTGCAGCGCGACTACGTGAATCTTCTGCGTAACACCCCCGATGGTTACGTTGGCCACGAACAGGAACGGCAACCGGCCCGATGCCCAGCCGCTCGAACTTGGGTAGTTGTATTTTCCATCCAGCAACGCTTTCGTCTCGGCCAATACCGGCGTAACGGTCGCGGTGTTGTAAATCACACATACCTTCTGCGCCAGACGCGTTGGCCCGAAAACCGTAGGCGGATTGCCTGAGGGCGTCTGGTCACACTCATTCTGAAAATAATACGAGAACCGATTCGAACAGATGTAGCTGTAACTGCCCGGAATGGCTTTTACGGCGGCATCGAACCGGTTGATATCGCTGATTTCCTCGGCCGAAATAATATCGGCATTCAGTTTGGTTAATACCGTTGTGGCGTTGGCCTGTTGCTTGGCTTCGTCTGTGGGGCCAAAGTTGTTGTATACTAAGGTCGTTCCGCCGGGGCAACTGATCGTACCGGCATCGGCCCCGAAGAACTCAAAATTCCAGGCGGCAATATCAAGCGTCTGGTCGCGGGTCAGCGTGGTGCTGCTGCCAATGGTGCAGGTCAGGTCCGTAGCCGCCGTCGAGCCGGGAATATCCGCCAGAATACGGGGCTGAATCTGCATTCCGTCGGTTCCTGTTGTGGTCGCTTTTGAGACAAAGCGGTCAGCAATGCCCGTTACGCTCACCGGATTGGCGGGCTGACCGGCTCCTGCTAAGGGCGAGTTGGCACTGATGCGCAGCGTGGCCGACTGACCACCCGCCGTGATCGTATAATTAGTGCCACCCGTAAACGTTGCCGCAACCGGCGTAATCGTGCTGTTCGAGATGCTTACCAACTGACCCTGATAGTTGGTCAACTGGTCCGGCGTGATGGCGATGGGTGCAGGCACAACCGTACCGGCTCCCGAGACCACCGTAAAATTGCCCGTGCCGGTTAGTTCGAGGTAGCCGTTGAAAACCGTCACTGGTCCGCGTACCTGCACCAAATCACCAATGTTTACCAGCGAACTAAAATCCGGACCGGACGGGCCGCTATAAACGGCAATGCCGCCCGTTTCGTCCTGAATATAAATCTGGCGGGCACCCAATTGGTCGCTTACCGTTACGCGTCCCTGGACTGTAAACGTACTGTTGATACCAGCCCGCGCCACAGCAATGGACGTGTATGGATTCGTCGAACTGACCGTACCGCTGATGGTTACGTTCGCCGTCAGGCTACCCGATACGTTTGTGATGGTGCCACTCACCGTAGCGGGCGCACCGGCACCCGTCAGGTGAACGTAAACCACCGCCGACGTCGTCGCCATTGGCAGAACAAGCGACGAACTGAAGCCGCTGCCCGACGTCTGACTGACTTCGACACCCGCCGGTGCCGATACTGTAACCCCGGTTGTCAGGTTGGCGGCCGTCAGGGTGTAGGTCTGCTCGGCCGAAACCGTTCCCTGTGGTGTGCTAAAGCCCGATAAAGTGGTTGGCGAAGCCGTCAGGGCGGGCGTATTGACCGCATTTACCTGGCCGCTTACTGTTACTGCCGCTGAGGTGTTGTTTGAGCCAGTTATCAAAACAGTGCCGCTCACTGGTCCAGTAGCTGCACTGGTTGATAGCCGGGTATACACCTTTACATTGATTGTATTTGGCAGATTGTTAAACGTAAACTGGTTGGTATAACTTGATGAGCCATCCAAACTTACTTCATAGCCTTGTGGGGCAGTAACCGTAAGGGAACTTGGATTTAGGTTGCCGCCAGTTATTGTAAATGTCTGCGCGTTAGAGACAGAACCCTGCGTAGCCGCAAAACCGGTTAGTGACGTTGGGTTAGCGATGAGGGTGGCCACCGTACTTGGCAGAACCGCGACAACCGTCAAATCGTCGATCCCTAAACCGTGGTCGTTTCCTGTGTCATTCAAATCCGTCCACCGAAGCAGAACCTGTTGCCCATTGTCAAGCGGAGTTGCAAAAGTAATCGTTGTTGAAAGTGCTACTCGGTTGGCAGCCGCATTGCCGTCAAGTGCGGAAGCAGTAGTGGTGTTAATGGGACTGGTAAAGGTCAGGCCGGGAACAGATGTGTACGTTCCTGCCGATGTGGAAAGGCTTGTACCTGTTGCGTAGTCAACCGTTAAGGGCTGTGCCGATGCGTTCCCTCCGTTTCGCCATTGCTCACCAGTGTAGCTAACTACGAGAGAGGTGATGGTGTTACCCGTGTTGTTCTGAAACACGAAACCGTAGCGAAGGCCCACTGCGCCCGAAGCCGGGCTTCCGAAAAAGGCACCTCCAGAGATAACAGCCCCCAGACTTCTGTCAGTAGCGGTACCCGTCCCGAAGCTAAAAACGGATCCCGCATTGGAAGAGCCGTTACCGGCGGAGATAGATGCGGGTGCCGTTGACGTAGTACTAACCGACGCATATAAGCTGGGTATGGTAGTGTTATTGGAAAAAGCGACTACCCCCGATGTGGGCAGCGTGTTGAAATCCTGTGTGTAGGTCAGGCTTCCCGGCGTGAACGATACCTGCGCCCAGGCACCCTGAGCGAGAAAAATGGCTGCCAATAAGAGCCAGATTCGGCCCGTTGCGCGTAGTTGTTGATGCATAGATTTGGTTAGTTTTGGCCGCAAAACTACAGTGAATCAACACTCTGTCCTATTACTAAATTGTTAACCTGTCTGAACGGGACACCACTCAGTCAATAAAAAAGCAGCTATAAAGCTGCTTTTTAGTCATAATCAGACACAAATTTGGTTTTAATTAGCCGATTGACTGCTGAAAATCAGACGCCTGCTTTAACGTCCGTTCGTTGCCGTCTTCGGGATTGTGGTACGTGTAATCGCCTACTTCGATAGACACTTCTTTGTTCAACAGTTGCTTCGTGTCGATGTCCTGACCTGCTTTTGGTTCAATGCCGACAGCTTCGCACAGCGCCATAATGATCGGCATACCACCCGCCGATAAATAAAACCGCTGGGTAACGTACCCGGCCTCATTTTCAAAGCGGGCCGCGAAAAACGGAACCCCTTTGTATTCGCTCGTGCCTTCATCAATGTGGGTAATCGTCACCACATGGCGACCGTCGGGCAGGAATGCTTTGTCCTGGCCTTTTTCTACGGCAATTTTCATAGGTTTGTTGAGTAAGTTCAGTCAGCCATCGGCGCACCCGATGCTGCTGTCAATACAACCTATTGATTGAGTAGATTGTTGCCGAAAACCGATGCGATATAGTACCTATTACCTGTCGCCCGTGGGGCCGCTCGAAATCCAGGCTGACGATGCCGCTGTGCTGGGTGTTTTCTTCTCGGACACCAAAAAACGGGCACCAACCCAGCCTGTATCCGATACAATACCACCCGTTTTGCAGCAGTGCCTCCACGAACTAACCGAGTACTTTGCGGGCACCCGGCAGACCTTCTCGGTACCCTACCGGCTCGAAGGATCGGATTTTCGGCTGTCCGTCTGGCAGGAACTGGCACGGATTCCCTACGGTCAAACCATCACCTACGGCGAACAGGCCCGGCGGCTGGGCAACGCAAAAGCCATCCGCGCCGTGGGCACTACCAACGGCGCGAATCCCATCGGCATCATTGTGCCCTGTCACCGTGTAGTCGAATCCAATGGCGATCTGGTCGGGTTTGGCGGTGGCCTGTCCGTTAAACGCTGGCTGCTGAACCACGAACGACAGTACTGTCCGCCCGCGCAATTATCGCTGGGGTTTTAACAAACACAGAGGAAGAGGAGGTAAACACGGAGAAAACAGAGGAAAATGGAGTGGTGTCGAGTTCTTAAACCCGACACCACTCCACCACTCCCGCTGAACTCGGCACCACGTCACGCCTTAAAATCCCTTCAGCACTTTCCGCACAATGCGTTGTTCGCCCTGCTGAACGGTAAGGTAATATACGCCGGTGGGCAGGTGCTGAAGCGAAAGCGTTTGCCGCCACGATACACTGGTTTTTGTCGTCGTTTGCGTCCGTACCGGTTGACCGGCTCCATTGGTTAGGGTCAGCGAAACATCACCCCGCCAGGCATTGGTGAGGGTAACGGTAGCTACATCGGCCGTTGGGTTGGGCGATATGGTCAACCCATCCGCACCCGGCTCCTCTACGCCCGTAACGACAGCGGTGGCTGCGGTCCACGGCACCAGTCCGGCTTCGGGGGTGGGCAATTTGGTGGTGGTATAGAGGTGGAATTCGCCCGGCAACAGCGTCGTGGGGGCGTTGGGGTCCGTCACGTTTATCGCCTGCCCCGTGAAATAGTCGTACCAGGTGCCGCCGAGCGGAAAATTGGCGGCCTGCGTACTTGGCTTGGTGTCGAAATTACCGACGCTGTACAGGGTCATGGCGGTTGAATTCAGGGTCATTCGTTTCACTAAGCCCGAAAAGTCGAGCGTAAAATCGGTCGTCTGGAAAACGGGCTGCGTCTTTTTCAGTTTAATCAGTTCCTGGTATACGTTGAACAGCCGGAGCCGACCGGGGTCCTGCGCATAGTCCCACTTGACGGGTTTTGCCCCGGTGCGGCCGTTCTGGTCAATGTTGATGTCGTAGCCCAGTTCGCCAAATTGCCAGATGAGTTTGGGACCGGGCACGGGCAGGAAAAATGCAGCCGCCAGTTTGGCCCGTTCCAGGGCCGTGGCGAGGTTACGGGTCGAATAGCTGCCGTTGACGCTGCCATTCGTGACTACGTCGTACACCAGGCGTTCTTCGTCGTGGCTTTCCAGATACCCCACCACGTTGGGGTTTTTCCAGCCGCGCTGTTTGTAGGAGATGTACGACGGGTCGCCCGCGGTTCCTTTGGCGGCCTGGCGGTAGTCGTAGTTGCTGTTGCCCCAGAATAACATGCCGTAGTTGGCTAATTCGGTCTCTTCGCTGTTGTCGGCGAAGTGTTCCAGAATCACGTAGGCGGTGGGGTCGTAGGTACGGATTTTGTCGTAGATGCGCTTCCAGATGGCCACGCGGCTGGCATCGTATTTACCCCAGGCCGCCACGTCGTTGCCGCTGTTTTTTTGCGTGAATCCCTTCGACAGGTCAAACCGGTATCCGTCCATTTTGTATTCCTGCAACCAGTACTGCGTGATGCGGTCGACGAGATTTTTGGTATCGGGACTCTCGTGGTTGAAGTCGAAAAATACGCTGTACGGGTGGGTGGCCTGCGGGTTGAAAAACGGACTGTTCGCGGCCGGTCGATCCCCATCGAAGTAAAGCCGGACGTACGGAAACTCGTAATCGGCCTGATTCAGCACCATGTCCAGCACCACGGCCATGCCCATTTCGTGGGCCTTGTCGATAAAAGCTTTCAGGTCGTTTTTGGTGCCGTAGGCTTTGTCGGGTGCGAGGTAAAAAATGGGGTTATAGCCCCACGAATCGTTGCCCGAAAACTCCATCACCGGCATCAGTTCGATGGTGTTGATGCCTAATCGTTTCAGGTAGGTCAGTGTATCGGTCAGGGTTTTGTAGTTGCGTTTATCCGTAAAATCGCGCACCAGCAGTTCGTACACGACCATGTTTTTGGCATCGGGCCGCGTGAAATTTGCCGTTTTCCAGGCGTAGGGGGTCTGGTCGGTCTGGAAAACCGACGCGATGTTGCCGATGGCTTTGGCCGGGAAAGGTTTCAGGCCGGGGTAGGTGTAGGTCGGGATATACTGGTCGTTGTTGCGGTCCAGAATTTTATCGGCGTAGGGGTCGGCTACGGCGATCGTGCCATCGACCAGGTACTGAAACGCCACTTCCTGACCGGCCGCCACGGTAGGCAGTTCGAGCCAGTAGCGGGTGCCGTCGGGCGTGCGGTTCATCAGGTAGCCGTCCGTAATCTGCCAGTTGTTGAACTCGCCGATGGCGTAGGTGAATTTTTTCAGCGGGGCGTACAGCGACAACACCACCCGCGAATTGGGCAGGTAATTGATGCCATCTTTCAGACCGGCGGGTAGTTCGGCAATGGTGGGCTGCGGACTAACGGTGTAGTAAAAGGTATCGGCGGCTGTTTCGGTAGCGGTCTGCGCCTGAATAATTACCCGGCGTTTCAGCCCGGCCTGCGCGTCGGCGGTGAGTATATAACTCAGCGAATCGGCGTTGCTGACGGTGGTAAGTAGCTGCGCATCCCGTGTCAGGGTCAGGGTTGCTTTGGCGGATACGGCGGCCCGCACCGGAATGGTGGCATTGGCGTCGACGTAGAAATCTTTCGCGGCCGGGGTGAGCCGGGTAATGCTTAGTTTGTTATCGTAAATACGGACGAACAGATCCTCCGTCTGCGCCTTGCCATCGCCACTTTTAAGTACGATGCCGAGTCGGCGAATGGGTGTATTGGCCGGAACGCCATAATACGTGCGGGGAGTCAGGGTAATCTGCCACTTGTCGTTGCCAAGCGATTTCAGCGTGCCGGGCGTGAAGGGTTTGCTGAAATCGGTCTGCCCGCTGGGCTGAAACTCGAAAGCCGGGCCGGTTTCGGTCGAACCGGCACCCGACCAGAGGTAGACATCGCTGGTTTTGCCGAGCAACGCTTTGGCGCGACTGTCTTTGGCCTGCGTCAGATCGAAGGTGAGCGTAACGGGCTGATCGGCAGTGGGAAACGCGGGCTGCGTAGTGATAACCTGCGCCAACGCAACCGAAATGGTGCTGATGAAAAAGAGAAAACTGTAAACGAAACGCATAAAGAGTTGAGTTTATCGGGCCTCAAAGGTACACGTTTCGGCTGTTTACAGGCAAAAACGAAGAGAAAGTATAATTATGGAAAGAAACAGCCAATGCCTGTAAATGACCCGTTCGTTACACCGTAACCACGATTTTTCCGGCTGCTTTGCCGCTTTCGCTGCGTTGGTGAGCCGCCTGAATGTCCGCCATCGCAAACGTCGAGTCGATCACCGGTTTTAGTTGCCTGCCATTGATCCACAGGGCCAGCAGGGTGAGGTCGTGGCGATTGGGCGAGACGTTTACGAGGAGCAACTGTTCCTCGGTTTCAGCGAGTGCGGTGTTGTCGGGCGAGGGGTCGGTGGTTAGAAACCGTCCGTCTTCGGTAAGCAACTTTTTGGCATCGGGGAAGGGCCATTTACCCACCGCATCGAACACCAGATCGAATTGACCCCCTTCGGCCAGCACATCGGTTTTTGTGTAGTCCAGCACCGTGTCGGCACCGAGGCCACGTACCAGGTCTACATTTGTCGGGCCACACACGGCCGTCACCGTAGCCCCCAGAATTTTGGCGATCTGCACGGCAAATACGCCAACGCCCCCGCTGGCCCCGTTAATCAGCACGGTTTCGCCCGCTACCAGGGCCGCCTGATTCAGCATTCCCTGCAAGGCGGTCAGGCCACAACTCGGTACCGCAGCCGCTTCCGCAAAATTCAGGGTAGTCGGTTTGGCCGAGATCTGATTCGCGGGCAGGGCAATGTATTCGGCGTAGCTGCCCGGTTGCCCCCCAAATAGGTTCACCATGCCATAGACCTCGTTGCCCGGCTGGTAGTTGCTGACATCCTTGCCTACTTCACGAACCACACCGGCCAGATCGCTGCCGATGAGCATGGGGAATTTGTCGCCAAAGACGGCGGCCATGTACCCGGCCCGGACTTTCCAGTCGAGCGGGTTAATGGAAAACGCTTTTACTTCGATCAGCACCTCATTGGCTTTGGGCGTAGGGGCAGGCATTTCGGCGAGGTGCAGCACGCTGGCCGGGCCGTATTCGGAGAAGAGAATGGCTTTCATGGTTTGGTAACGGCAACGGGTCTGGATTGAGTTCGTCGGGAATCAGGTAGTGTCGTGGATTTGAGGGAATGGCCAATCGTTGAGAATAGCACTGGTTTGCCAATAATACGAGACCACGTTTTTAACTGATCATTAATGACCCGCTGTTAATCTTTCCGGGCGGAAGGGTATCCAATCCCCGTAAGCAATAAATCAGCAAAACCATGAAAAAGACCCTCATAATGCTCGCTACGGTAGCCCTGATGGCTGCCGGTTGTACGTCACGGTCGTATGTGAACCGGGTGCCGTCCCGCAATAACAACCCGTATGGCCGCTACGAACGCCGTGATGGCGACCGTCGCTACGGTGACCGCTACGACCACGACCGCCGTGACCGCGACGACCGGAGATGGTAAGTTCAGTTCATCCGGTCTATTGCACAGAAAGCCTCCTGAATCAGGGGGCTTTCTGCGTATCGGGCGTCAACTGGTTTGGCTTTTATGCCCGCCCACCCAGCCGGTACACCACGCCGACGCGCCACATCCGGCCGTAAATCCGGTTATCACTATACGGGTCAATGGTGTACTTTGTCAGGCCGTGTGAGTAGCCCAGACTCAGACCAAACGCCCGGTAATACCCTGTCAGGTTTACACGCGGGCGAAGATCGACAGAGGGGTGAGGGCGGTCCATATCAGTTGTGTGATAGCCCATTGTTCCCTGGCTTTCGCTTTGTTCGTGGCTGGATAGACCCCCGGCCAGATCCGCTCCCGCTGTTACATCGAGACTGACGTGCTGGTTGCCGAATCGCTTTCCGACAAAGGGCTGCACATTCACATACTGATTTCGCAGGGTAGCCCACCCGGCGGTAGGTTGTGGAATAATGGGAAAAATTTCCGCATACGTAATTGTTGTAATGCCTACCCGGCTTGTCAGCGACTCATACCCCGCCTGAACACCATATATAAATCCACTTCTGGTGATGTGCTGAATCTGCCCCGCAACGCTGTACGAAAACCCACTACGACGGCCGTAGGGATTACCAAGAACAAATAAAGGCGGAGTGTCATTGCCATAAATTCTTGTTTCGCTCACGGCCCCCGGTCCCCGGAACGAAAATAATCCGCTGCCTGCCTGCCCGGAGAACTCGGTGCGTTGCCCGTAGACCACTGTACTGCCGGTCATCAGCATGACCATCCAGATTATCTGTTTCATTGTGTTGCGTTGAGGTTTGTTTCTGATAAGATTCCGCAAAAGGTGCGCCGGTTGGAACCGCATGAAAATAATTCACGCCGGAATAGCTTGGCAGTTATTTCTCTCAACGCGTTTATACCCGCCCGCCCAGCCGGTACACCACGCCAATGCGCCACATCTGGTTTTCACCAGCGCTGCCCCTGTTAGACAGATGATCAGTCAGCTGCGCAAACGGGGTGAAACAGCGAATTCCAGTTGAACTCCGGTCCGGACGGGTTCATCAAAGGGGTAAGGATAACCCAACGTAAAATCGAGCGGTACCATCGGTCCGGGAAAAAACGTTCTGTTATTGGAACACGGTTATAGCCCCGATGAACTCAATACCCGCTTAGCAGAGTCGGCGGACTATGGCAACCATCAACGCTTTTATGAATCATTGGATAACGTCAGATCAGCAGATGCGTACTGGGGCCGTCAGGATCATATTTTGGCCCGGTGGTAAAAAATCAAGCGTTTGTCACTGCTTAAACGCCGGAAAAACCATATTTTTCAGCGAGTCCACAGCGGCTAAAACCCTGGCAGCTCTTTTCAATCGCATTTGTCCACTTTCGGCTGGCAACGTACACAACTCACCCCTGTGTTTATGGTCGCCAAGGCACGATCAATGTACCTTGATGAAGTTCCAACAGGTAAAAACCACATTCGTCAGCTATTTAGTCAACTAATCATCGGTCCTATCCCGTGTTTTACATGAAAAAAGACAATTCAACATCCAGAAGGCATTTTTTACACCAGATTGGTGCTACCAGTCTGGTGGCAGCGTCCTCGCCGTTGTCGTCTCTTGCCGCTCAGGCAAAAGCAGAAGAACGCATACTACATTATGAAAAACCAGTCTCGTCCAACGATACCATTCGTTTGGGGGTTATTGGCTACGGTGTTCAAGGCCATTTTGACCTGGCTACGGCTCTCAAAGTGCCGAATGTTGAACTGGCCGGCATTTGCGATTTGTACACGGGGAGAATTGAAAACGCCAAAGAGAAATTTGGCAATGAGTTATACACCACCCGAAACTATCAGGAACTTCTGGACCGAAAAGACATCGACGCTGTAATCATTGCTACCACCGATGTCTGGCACGCCCGTATCATCCTGGACGCGCTGGCAAAAGGCAAGCACGTGTATTGTGAAAAACCGATGGTCTATCAAATCAGCCAGGGCTACCCGGTGATGGCGGCCGCCAAAAAAGCGGGTAAGGTGTTGCAGGTGGGCAGCCAACGGGTGAGCAGCATCGGGTATGCCAAAGCAAAAGAGTTATTGGCGGCTGGTGAAATCGGTAAACTCAACATGGTGAATGCCGTCTATGACCGGCAAAGTTCTATTGGTGCCTGGGAATACACGATTCCTAACGATGCGGACGCCATGACGACCGATTGGGAACGGTTTATTGCCGTTACGGGCAAAATGCCCTTTGATGCCAAAAAGTTTTTTTGGTGGCGGGCCTTTAAAGAAGTGGGTACGGGTGTAGCGGGCGACTTATTTATCCACCTGCTGAGTGGCACGCACTTTATAACCAACTCAAAAGGCCCCAGGAGCATTTACAGTACCGGGCAGTTCAGCTATTGGAAAGATGGGCGTAATCTGCCGGATGTGATGTCGGGCGTGATGCAATATCCCGACAGCCCCGAACACGCTGCGTTTCAGTTGACTCTACAGGTGAATTTTATCAGTGGTACGGGTGGTCAGGAGGTTATCCGGTTGGTTGGTTCGGAAGGTGTTATTGATGTGATTGGCAATAATATTACGGTCAAACACAGTCAGATGCCCGAAGCCCCCGGATTTGGCGGGTATGATTCCCTGTTCACGTTTTCAAAAAGTGTGCAGGAAGAGATGCAGAAGGATTATGATGCCAAATGGACCGTCGACCAACGGAAAAGGCCAGTCAAAGAGGATATCGTGTTCAAAGCCCCCGCTGGTTACGATGATCATTTAGACCATTTCACCAATTTCTTCGATGCCGTCAGAACGGGTAAACCCGTGGTGGAAGATGCGGTGTTTGGCTTCAGGGCGGCCGCTCCTGCACTATCGTGTAACGCCAGTTTTTTCAGCAAAAACATCATTCACTGGGATCCTGTCAACATGAAGTTGACGTAATTTTTTTGATGAGGTGGGTCAGTTTGGTGGCTCACCTCATCAAAAAATCCAGTAAGTCGCAGCAACCTGCCGTGCTGAAAAAATCACCGATTCGCGCACGTATCCCCGGTTCTGAGCAGTTTGTACGACGACCCCGATAGCGGTGTCTTAAAACGGGGGTACCCCCCGGTGATCCCGTGCTGACAAGGACGCGTGATTAGGAAAGATAATTTTAAAAGTATACTATTGTGTCAATAATACACATTCTCTTTTAAAGGCCACTTTTCAATTCGCCAACCGTATGCCAGCGATCTATCAGCATACCACCCGCATCCTGGTAGCCATCGACTGCATTATCTTCGGCTTTGATGGCGAGGTATTAAAGCTGCTACTGATTAAACGGAATTTTGAACCGGCATTTGGCGAGTGGTCGCTCATGGGCGGCTTCCTGAACGAAACCGAAGACCTGGAGGTGGCCGCCAGACGTATTTTACATAACCTCACGGGCCTGAACTCTAACTACTTAGAGCAACTTAATACGTTTGGCACGGTAAAACGGGACCCCGTAGAACGTACTATATCGGTCGTCTACTACTCATTGGTCAATATTGACGATCAGGACTCAACAACGATTCAGGCTCACAATGCCTCGTGGATCAGTTTGGCCGATAAGCCGAACCTTATTTTTGATCACGACCACATGGTGGCAATGGCCCTGCAACGATTGCGTTACAAAGCGGCTCTGCACCCGATCGGCTTTGAACTGCTGCCCGGCAAGTTTACTATCCCACAGTTGCAGCGGCTTTATGAGGCCATTTACGCCACAAAACTCGACCGGCGCAACTTTAGCCGTAAAGTCATGGCCACCGATTTGCTCTTGGGAACGGGCGAGAAAGACAACTCCTCCGTCACCAAAAAAGGCCAGCTCTACAAGCTGAACACCCAAAAATACCAGTCCTACGTAGACGGCAACCTCGCCTTTATGCCGGAACTGGCCGATTTGAAACCGGTTGCGGACAATGGTAGTCGGTGATGACGTCCGATGGGTAAGACCGCACCTAAACGGGCAGCATGCTGTCCAGTTCCTTTCCTTGAAAAAAGTAGCGTTACCATGAAAAATCAATACGTCATTGGGGTTGATTTCGGTACCGACTCCGTGCGGGCGGTAGTGGTCGATACCCGAACCGGCGAATCTGTCGGAACGCATGTCCATCCGTACAGCCGCTGGAAGCAGGGGTTGTATTGTGATCCGGCCCGGTCGCAGTTTCGGCAGCATCCGCTCGACTACCTGGAAGGACTCGAAGCCAGCATTCGGGGCGCCTTGGCCAACGCGCCCGCCGGGACTGGCCAGCAGGTGGCGGGTATTTCGGTCGATACAACCGGCTCTACGCCCTGCGCCGTCGATGAAACCGGACTGCCGCTGGCCCTGCGGCCCGACTGTGCCGAAAATCCCAATGGGATGTTTATTCTCTGGAAAGACCATACCGCCAATGCCGAAGCCGACGAAATCAATCAGGTAGCCCATCACTGGGATATAGATTACACTAAATACGTAGGCGGCATTTATTCGTCGGAGTGGTTTTGGGCAAAAATCCTGCATACCCTCCGGGTTGACGAAACCGTCCGCCGGCACGCTTTTTCGTGGATCGAACACTGCGACTGGATATCGGCGGTGCTGACGGGTAATACCAACCCGCTGACCCTCCACCGGTCGCGCTGCGCAGCCGGACACAAAGCACTCTGGCACAGCGAGTTCGACGGACTGCCCACCGATGAATTCTTCACCCGGCTTGATCCGTTGCTGGCCGGGCTGCGCGAGCGGCTTTTCACCGACACCTACACCGCCGATCAGCCGATGGGCCAACTCTCGGCGGAGTGGGCTGACCGATTGGGCCTGTCAACGGAAGTCGTCGTGGGCGTGGGTGCCTTCGATGCGCACATGGGGGCGGTGGGCGCCGAAATCGAGCCGTACACGTTCGTGCGGGTCATTGGCACCTCCACCTGCGACATTCTGATGGCTCCTACCGACGAAATTGGCCACCGGCTCATCCGGGGCATTTGCGGGCAAGTCGATGGGTCAGTTGCACCGGGGATGATTGGGATGGAGGCCGGACAGTCGGCTTTCGGTGACCTCTACGCCTGGTTTGCCCAATTGCTGACGGGGCCGGTACGCGACCTGTTGGGTGATACGGCCGCCGATACCATGACCGCCCAACTCATTCCTTATCTCTCGCAGCAGGCCATGCAGTTGCCCGTCACCGCCACTGATTTAATTGCCCTCGACTGGATCAATGGCCGCCGAACGCCCGATGCGAACCACACGCTCAAAGCCGCTATTACGGGGCTGAACCTGGGTACCGATGCGGCCCGTGTGTTCAAAGCACTCGTGGAGGCCACCGCTTTTGGCTCACGCAGCATCGTTGACCGGTTTATTCAGGAAGGCGTTCCGATCCTAAACGTTATTGCCATCGGCGGGGTAGCCAAAAAGTCGCCGTTTGTAATGCAGACCTTAGCCGATGTCTTGAACAAACCCATTCAGGTAGCCCAGTCCGATCAGGCCTGTGCGCTGGGTGCGGCCATGTGCGCGGCCGTGGCGGCTGGTGTGCATCCGACACTGGAAGCCGCCCAAAAAGCCATGGGGCAAGGGCTCGACGCCACGTATACCCCCCGCCCGGCCCAAGTGGCGGTTTATGAAATTCTGTACCAAAAGTATCGGACACTGGGAGCCTTTGTCGAAGATGAATTAGTCCGGCTACCCCCCCCCCCCCCCGCCAAAATAATTTGCCGACAGACAAAGGGTAATTTAAAAGAGAATGAAAAAATGTTG
>JBBQLG010000147.1:0-14727 GCA_038327655.1 Cytophagales bacterium | reverse complement strand
TACAAACCACTTAGTTGCGTGGCCAGCCGTGCTCAACTCCACGTCCGGTCCCACGACTCCACTTTGTTCCAGTCGTCGCTGGGCGCAAAGTACAGTTCGCCTTTCAGCAGGTGCTGTTTACAAACCGCTTCGTTCAGTTCGACGCCTAAGCCCGGCTTATCCGGTACGCGTACAAAGCCCTGATTCACAATTGGCTTTTCGATACCCGTTACCAAATCTTCCCAGAAAGGAACGTCGATGCCGTGGTGTTCGAGGGCCACAAAATTCTGGGTCGCAGCCGCGCAGTGTACGTTTGCCATCATTGAAATGGGCGAACCGGCAAAGTGCATGGCCATCGGAATGCCCCGTTCTTCGGCGTAGTCCCCGATCTTTTTCGTTTCCAGAATACCGCCCGACGAGGCCAAATCGGGGTGAATCATGTCCACGGCCCGCGCGTCGATGAGTTTGATAAATTCTTCTTTTAAATAGATGTCCTCACCCGTCAGCGTGGGGGTTTCGATGGCGTCCGAAATCTGCCGCCATTGGTCGGTATAAAACCAGGGCACGAGGTCTTCGAGCCAGGCCAACTGATACTTCTCGACCCGTTTACCCAGCCGAATGGCCGTATTGACGTCGAAATGCCCGAAATGGTCGGCGGCCAAGGGCACATCGTAGCCAATGGCATTCCGAACGGTTTCGGCGTAGTTGGCCATCATATCCAGACCCTTGTCGGTCACCTGAACGCGCGTAAACGGGTGTTTGGTCATGCTGTAGCTGCCCACTTTCTTAGGCCCGGCGGGTGCATTGCCAAACTGCCGCTTCACATCCCACACGCCCGCACCCACGAGCGTACCGGGCGTGTCGGCGAGGAGTTCGATGCCGAAATCCATTTTCAGGAAGGTAAAACCTTTGTCGATTCGTTCGGCCTTCATTTTTTTGGCAAACTCGGTTGGGTCAGACACTTCGGGGGTATCGGCGTACATGCGGATTTCGTCGCGGTATTTGCCGCCCAGCATCTGGTAAACGGGCACCCCGTATGCTTTCCCGGCCAGGTCCCACAAGGCCATTTCGACGCCACAAACCCCACCGGCGGCCCGGCCGTGCTGCCCGAAATCCTTGATGAGTTTAAAAAGCTGCTCGACGTTGCAGGGGTTTTTGCCCAGCAACCGGCTTTTCAAAAACAGGGCGTATTTGGCCGAGGCCCCGTCGCGCACTTCACCGTAGCCAACAATGCCCTGGTTGGTGTCGATGCGGATGATGGGACTGGTGAAGGGAACCCCCGCCAGCACGGCCACGCGCAGATCGGTGATTTTCAGGTCGGATGGTTTGGACGATCGGTTGACCTTCTGGCTGATGAACTCCGTTTCGGCCTGCGCGTCGTGGTCGAACAGCATACCGAGGGAGAGGCCACCGAGGGCGGATTTTTTGAGGAAGTCACGACGGTCTGCCGCCTGATTTTGGCGGGCCGTCTGCTCCAGCGGGCTGGGAGCGGGGGCGTTGGGAGCCGTGTACTTAAAACGGTCGAGGATGTTTTTCATGGGAGTAAGGGGATGGATAGCCCGTTGGCGCGGTGCTATAAAGTGGCGATTCGTTTTTCGATTTCAGCGGGGGACATTTTTACTTTGTCGGGGTGGGCTTTCATCCACGCCCGAAACGTAGTGACAATTGCGGGACTCCATTTCATGTCGATTTCGCCGGGGGTGTATTTGCCTTCGCGGAGCATCTGATGCCCGAAATCATCCTGTAGCGATACCCACTCCGAACTGGTGATGACTTTTTCGGCGAGGTGCGCCGGAATAAAAATCACGCCCTCTTTCTTGCCCAGTATCAAATCGCCGGGCAGTACCGTGGTGCGGCCGATGCGGATGGGATAATTGATACCCGTCATCAGCATTTCTTTGATGTACGAGGGATCGACACCCCGTACGAACCCGACAAAACCTTCGATTTCTTCGAGACCTTCGAGGTCGCGCACCCCGGCATCGAACACCACCCCGGTTTTGGATTTGGCGTAGATCGAGTTACCGAGGTTGTCGCCAATGAGTGTGCCGTCGATGATCTTGCCGAAGCCATCCGCCACGTACACATCGTTCTCCTGCAACACGTCGATGGGCCAGGAGTTGGGCGCCCCGGAGCGTTTTTCGGCTTTGCCTTTCTCTTTGATGGGCTTTTCCATGTCGGGCCGCGACGGCATGTACTGCGCCGTAACCACCCGTCCGGCCAGCACTTTATCGGGGTGAATGACCTGCCATCCGGCCTCGAACTGGTTGTTGTAGCCTTCGTTTTTCATCACGCCCCAGGCCTCTTCGATGGAAACGTCCTTCAGGCGTCTGACCAGATCGTCGGATACTTTGGGCCGTCCGTCCGGGTAGCGTTCGCCGGTCCATTCCTGCGAATAGGCCGCGATGGCGTCTTTGGTGGCGGCAATCTGCTGCGCACGAACCGGCGTGAGCAGCAGGATGAAGGGGACAGCGAATAATACGGTTCTTTTCATATGGTTATAAATAGGTTTAGGAGTAAGGCATAAGGATTAACTGGGCTTTCAGGGGGGTCCATTTACGAATCCATCACACCCGGCACATTGACTAAGGCCACGGGTGTTTCGTTTTGCTCCTCCCCAGCGGGGCGGTTGCGCCACCAGTTCGCCAGCATCGACCCGGACGTGTTCATGAGCGGACCAAAAATGGCGGGGGCGAGGCCCGTCGTGGCCAACTGACCCAGTTGCAGGGCCAGCCCGGAAGCCATACCCGCGTTCTGCATCCCGACTTCAAACGCTACCGACCGGCACGACTGCTCGTTTAGGCCCACGGCGCGGCAGGTCCAGTAACCCAGCAAATAGCCGAGCGTGTTGTGCAGGAAACAGGCGAGCAGCAGAATCAGCCCCACATCGAGCAGACTTTTCTGTCCGGCCGCCGTAATCACCGTCACGATCACGGTGATGCCGATCATGGACAACAGGGCCAGAATCCGGTCGAGAATGTCGCGCCGACCATTGGCTACCTGTTTAAACAGCCAGCCGCCCAGAACAGGCAGCCCCAGAAACCAGAACGCATTCCAGAGCGAGCCGCCGACCATGTCGCTGCCGCCGGTGCGGAAACCGAGGTAGTTTTTCAGCAGAATAATGGACAGGTAAACAACTAATTGAATGCCAATGCTCCGGCGCGTCTGGTTGCCGTAGACGAAGGCGTTGAACATCAGGCCGGCCACGATGGGCAGAATCGTGATGTTGAGAATCTCCATCACCATCTTCCAGAAATCGACGGGTACGAACTGACCGGCCAGCAGTTTCAGCAACGCGGGCGTTACGAACGGCGACAGCAGGGTTGAGAACGCCGTAACGGTAATCGACAGCGGCACGTTGGCTTTGGCAATGAACGCCATCACGTTCGAGGCCAGGCCGCTGGGACAGCAGCCCACCAGCACAATGCCCATCGCCACGGTTGGCGGCAGGGGCAGCAGCGTGGCCAGCCCGTAGCCAATGGCTGGCATGATGAGGTAATGACTGCCCACGCCAATCAGCACACCCTTCGGGTTTTTCAGAATACCCGCAAAGTCCTCCAGACTCGACTGCGACCCCATGCCGAACATGATGATCTGGAGCAGCGGGATAATGAGTTTTTTCAACTCGAAACCGCCCCACGTTTGCAGCCATTCCGGGTGGTACATCGCCACTGAAACTGCCACCGAAATCAGCACGGTGAACGATAAACCCGCATAGGCCGGGAAACGCCGGACGCCGAACGCCAGCAGCAGCAATCCGCCGATGACGAGCCAGCCTGCCGATGCGCCCCGGTCGGTTAGTGCCATACCTGCGGCAATGGTTAGGAGTATACCGGACGCAAGCAGAGCAGGGGCGTGTAGTTTTTTCATGGATGATGTGCCCCAGACGCCTACGTCTGGTTTTCTTGGATACTGCCGGAAACCAGACGTAGGCGTCTGGGGTACGTGTTACTGCTTATCCCACCAGACGCGGGTGTCCAGATTGTCGGCACCCTGCCGGGCCGTTGCTTCGCCAAGGTTAGCCGTATTTACCGAAATCTCGGAGTCGGGGTAACTCAGCCGGTTGATGAAGCTGCCTTTGATCTCCTTGCCCGGATACGGGTTAGGGGTGAGTTTCGGAAAGCCGCTGCGCCGGAAATTGGCAAATACTTCCGGCCCGTTCAGAAACGACGCGACCCAGTACTGCGTATTAATCAACTCCAGACCCCGCCCCGTCACGTACGGATTCAGTTGCAGATACGTAGTAATCGCGGCTGCGGGTACGGCCGAATTGGCATCGGCGGTGCCCAATTGCTGCATGTGGGCCGTTACCCCCGCGGTGTAAAAGTCGGCCGCGCTGCCCGTTGTCCAGCCGCGTTGGGCTGCTTCGGCCAATAATAGCTGCGTCTGGGCGTAGGTTACCAGAAACGTGGGTGCATCGAACCGGCCCAGGCGCATACGGTCCAACTGGGAGTAGTCGTAAAAGCTTGCCAGGCCATCGGTTTTGGCGCGGGCGGGAATGGTGCCATTGTCGTAGCCCAGCGGCATCCCGATCTGCATGGTACTGTCGCGTTTGGCGCGGTCTGCGATTTGTTCCGGCCCGCTTTTCGCCCCGACGTAGCGTACCGCGATGGCCGTTAAACGTGGGTCGCCGGTGGCTTTGAGGTAATTCACAAACGTACCGGTGAGGTAGTAATTGGCGGCTTCGGTCGAGGTCAGGGTATTGCCAACCGGGTTTTTGTAGTTGGCATCATTCCGAATGACCATGTTGTCGGTGTTGGCCTGCATTACCCCACCGGCTACCGCTTTCTGCACCGTCGACTGCGCCAGGCCGGGATTTACTTTCGACAGGCGCATACCCACCCGCAGCAGAATCGAGTACCCGGCTTTTCTCCATTTGGCCAGGTCGCCCCCGTACGTAATCTCGCCGGCTTCGGTCGGGTTCGTCGTGCTGAGGGCTGCCGTTGCTTCGGTCAGTTCCTTAATCAGATCGGTGTAAATGCTTTCCTGCGTGTCATACTTCGGGGTTACATTGCTGCCTAAATAACCCTGTCCGGCCTGCGAATAGGGCACGTCGCCGTAGGTGTCGGTCAGTACCATAAACACGTAGGCTTTCCAGATACGGGCCATGTTGTAGAGGTTAGCACGTTTGGTGTCGGTTTTGGTTTGCGCCAGTACGTCCACTAAGTAGCGAACTACATTCTGGTAGTAGCCCTGCCAGATGGCGGCATTGGGTCCGGTGGGTCCCCGATTGTCGATGTTGAAATTACCCCCGGCCAACACGCCTGAATTGGGCGAAAACATCTGCTGGACAATAGGGTGCTCAAAGACCAGCGTGGACGCGGGAAACGACGTGCTGATCATGGCGTTGTTAAACGTAAAAACAGGGTTCAGGGCGACAGCCGCCGTGGGGTTGATATTGAGCTGATCGAACCCCTTGTCGCAACTGCTCACCGAGAGGAGCAGGGCTAACAAACTGAGGAGGAGAGACGTTTTTTTCATAGTTGTCGGGTCGTGGGGCGATGAGCCGTTTAGAATTTGACGTTCAGGTTAAAACCAAGGCTGCGGCTGGTGGGTAAACCCGTCGATTCGAGACCCACTAAGTTATCCGAACTGAAGCCGAACTGCTCCGGGTCGATGTTGGGTACCCACTTTTTGATAATGATCACGTTGTTGGCGACGGCACTCAGCCGGATACCCTTGATAAACAGGCTTTTGGGGAGGAACCGGGTGAAATCGTAGCTCAGACTGACCTGCCGGAGTTTCCAGAAACCGGCGTTGTAAACGACCTGCTCCCCGAGACTTTTCGAGCGGCCCACCGAGTAATAGTCCTGCACGAAGGCCCGGACGGCGTTGGGTTCGCCTTTCTCGTTCACGCCGGGGCCAACCAGTTTGTTGTCGAGCTTGCCGGTGGTGGGATCGACACCATCCCGCCCAACCAGGGTTTCTTTCTGTAACCCGTGGCGGAAGGCGTTCAGGTTGGTACCCGAAATCATTTTACCGCCCAGCTTAAAGTCGATCAGAAACGACAGCGTCACGCCCCGGTAAGTAAAGGCGTTGGTGATACCGCCGATGTATTTGGGCAGCGCCGAGCCGAACGAAATCGGCGCGTTTGTGCGGAGCGGCAGTCCGTCGCCCCCGTTAATAAGCTGCCCCGACGCGTTGCGCTGGTAGCCGTAGGTGTACAACTGCCCCAGTTCCTGCCCCACCACCTGCCGCAGGTCGCCCACGTAGATGCCGTTGCCCACCACGATCTGTTCGGCCCGGCCGTCTTTGTTATAATCCTTTTCCGGCGTACCGTCGTCGTCGGTGAGTAGCCGGAGCAGTTTGGTTTTGTTATACGAGCCGTTCAGCGTAATGTCCCACGAGAAAGCTTTCGACCGGACGGGTGATAAATTCAGCAGGATTTCGACGCCCTGGTTGCGGCTTTTTCCGCTGTTGATGAACGTACTGGTGTAGCCCGATGCGTCCGACGACTGCGCCGACACGATCTGATCGCTCGTTACTTTGCTGTACACGGCCAGGTCCAGCCCCACGCGGTTGTTGAACAGTTTCAGTTCCAGCCCGGCTTCGGCTTCGGCGGTCCGGCTGGGCTTCAGCGTCGCGTTCGGAACGATGTTGGCCGTAATGTAGCCCACCGGCTGCCCCTGCCCGGCGGGGTTGGGAAACAGGTTGGCATTCACGGCGTAGAACAGGTTATTGGAGTACGGCGGCACGTCGCCATCGCTGCCCACCTCGGCGTAAGCGGCCCGCAGTTTACCAAAGTTCAGCCAGTTGGGTAGGTTGCCGAATGCCTGCGAAAACACGAAACTACCCGTCAGCGAGGGATACAGGATGCTGCGGTTAGCGGGGGCCAGTGTCGAAAACCAGTCGTTACGCACTGTCGCGTTCAGGTACAGGAAATCTTTAAACGCGAACTCCACGGCCCCATACAGGGAGTTAACCTTCCGCTCGCTCAGGCCATAGGTCGGGTCTTTCACGCGGCCATTCTGCGGCACGTACAGTCCCCGCACGATAAAGTCCGTTACGCCCACGCTGTTGACATCGCTCCGACGGTAAAGCTGATTGCCGCCCACGGTCAGGTCGATGCCGAACACGCCGAATTTACGGTTGGCCCCGATCAGAAAGTCGGTATTCAGTTCGCGGAACCGGCGGGCCTCCTGCACGTAGCGACCGTTCACAAAACCAGCCGGGGCGGCCGCCAGCGACGCCTGACCCGTCGGGAAGTTATAGTCCTGATCCCGCGCCCAGAAATCCTGCCCCACCCGTATCTGTGCGTAGAACCAGTCGGTAAGGTTGTAGCGGGCGGTCAGGTTGCCAAACAGACGATCCCGGCGGATGTTCTCGAACTTATTGTTCAGCACGAAGTACGGGTTCGTCCGGTTCATAAACCGCGAGTAGATAAACTCGTTACCGGTCGCCGGGTTGATCTGGTTGGCTTCCAGCACATCTAATGGCAGGGAGTTGGCCAGCGTGTAAATCACCGTGGGCGTACTGTTGTCCTGCTGGGCAATCTGGGGCGGGTTTTTGTTCAGCTCGTTCGAGTAATTCATCGTCCCCGTAATGGTCAGTTTGGGCGACAGGTTGTAGCTGAAACCGAGGTTGATGGTCTTGCGGCTGAACGTATTGTTGCGGGTGATGCCCTTGTTATCGAGGTTCGATACCGACAGGTTGAAGCCGCCCTTGTCGTTACCCGACGACAGCGAGATCGAATTTGTCCAGGTCGAGCCATCCCGGTAAAACGTGTTGATCCGGTTGCGTACCGGCGCGTAGGGTACGGACACTCCGCCGAACAGCACCTGCGTTTGCCCGGCAAATTTCTCGCCGAAACTCCACACGCCCGATGTGGGGTTGGGCGCCGTGGGCCGGACGCCGTATTCACCCTGCCCGTATTCGTACTGATAATCGGTGTAGTCCAGCGGGTGGTCGGACGTGAAATTCGAGTTGTACGTCACGCCGATGCCCTGTCCGCTGCCTTTGGTTTTGGTCGTAATCAAAATAGCTCCGTCTTTAGCCCGCGAGCCATAAAGCGCGGCTGCCGTACCGCCCTTCAGTACGGTCATGCCCTCGATGTCGTCGGGGTTGATGCTCGACAAACCGTCGCCCCCGTCGGAGTAATTGGCATCCCGGTTCTGAATGGAATTGTCACCCCCGGTATTGCCCGTGTTCTGCCCGAAGTTGGTGTTATCAATCGGGACCCCGTTTACCACGATGAGCGGGCTGTTCTGCCCCGAAAATGACGACTGGCCCCGAATCCGGATTTTACTCGTACCGGCCGCCCCCGTACCAAGACTGGAAATGTTGACGCCCGCAATTTTGCCCTGCAAGGCGTTGATGAAGTTTACGGTGCGGTTGGTCGTAATCTGTTCGGGCGCTACCGTAGCCGTCGCATACCCCAGCCGTTTGGCTTCTTTTTTGATACCCAGGGCCGTAACTACCACTTCGTTCAGGGCCTGTGATGCCTCCCGGAGCGTAATATCGAACTGGGTCTGATTACCTACCGTTATCTCCTGCCCGTCGAAGCCGATGGCACTAAAGACGAGCACGGCATTGTCGGGAGTAGTGATCGTGAACCGGCCAGCGGCATCGGTGGTGGTGCCGAGCTGGCTGTTTTTGACCAGAATCGTCACGCCCGGAATCGGTGCCCCCTTTCCGTCAGAAACGCGCCCGGTAACGGGTGGCAGGAGGGTGGGGGCTACGGCGTTTGGGCGATTGCTCCCCGTTTCAGTCTCAATTTTCCGGAGTACGATCCGCGCACTGACTTCTTCGTAGGCAATGCCCAGCGGAGTCAGTACTTCATCGAGTACCGACGACAGTTTGCGGTTAACGGCCGAGAGTGACACCTTGCGGCTGGTCTGAATCGTCTGGCCGCTGTACACGAACCGTACATTGGCTAACTTCTCGATCTGGGTCAGTGCCCGTTTTACGTCTACCGATTCGAGCGTGAGCGAAATAGGCCGGTTCAGGATTTCCTGACCGTCGGCCGCGCACACAGGTCGGGTGCCAAGACAAAGAATAATAAGCAGCGGCAGCAGTGCCGTCTGCAGGGCATCGAGCAGATGCGTTCTTACGGAAAATTTGTTCATAGGTAGGAGGGGTTGGGTATAAATAGGGATCATTTACGGTTTCTGTCGGCAGGTACGCCGATGGCACGACTATCGTTGGGCTGCCCCGGTCATCGGCGGGCACATTCACGGGCAACCATTGCCCTGACTTTTAATGAAGATGCTGGTGCCCCGCACCTCGTAGGCCGCATCCATGGATTTACAGATCAGTTCGAGTTGGCTGAACAGCGTCAGATCGCTCAGGTCGGCGTTGAGCATACACGTATTTAATGCATCACTCTCTAAAAAAATGTCGATCCCATACACCATCTGTAACCGGGCCAGCACATCGGGCAGGGGCGTAGCGTCGAAAACCAGACTGATCGGCTGGCTCCGGGGCGTTACCTCAACGGGCTGCTCCACGAGTCGGGGAATCAACTGGTTGCTGTGCGTCGTGTACGTGATTTGTTCGTTGGGTTTCAGGATTACTTCTTGCCGGTTCCTTATGGCCCGGTCGGCGGCCCGGTACACCGATACCCGACCGGTAAGCACCGATACTTCAATATCTTTGGCTCCTTCGTGGGATTTGATGGTAAAACTGGTGCCGAGTACTTCCGTAATCAGGTCGCCGGTGTGTACGATAAAGGGTTTGGCCGGGTCCTTTTTCACCCGGAAAAAAGCGTCGCCTTTCAGGTACACCGTCCGGTTCTGTTGGCCGAAATGCGACGGATAGCTAAGGGTACCCGCTGGTTTCAGCGTAATAACCGTGCCATCTTCCAAGGTGATGACCTGCGGGCTGCGGCTGCTGTTCCTGATTTCGATGCTGCCTTCAGCCGGTACCCGTGTTGCCAGCGGAGCCTTTCGGTCAGTCAGGTCGTCTTTCCGCCACAGAACCACCAGTAAAAGAAGGGCGACACCGGCAGCAAACGCATACGAAGCGGTTCGTAACCGGTGCTTCGGCGGGCCAACGGTGCTGCCCGCGAGTTTTTGCCAGACCCGTTGCCGGATAGCTTCTTTCTCGCGGGCATCAACCGGCACCGCGTTCTGCGTAATCATGGTCTGATACCAATCCAGAATCAGCTTTTCCTCCACCGGATCACAGGTGCCGGCTAAGTACTTCTGCAACAGTTCATCAAAATCATATTGCGACATGATCGGGCCGGTTTGATGTAATTCGTCGCTCTTCTGGAAGAGCGACGAACTGTAAACCCCTTCAATTATAGCTGTGGTACGCTCTGAGGTTCTCTTTGAGCAGCTTAACCGATTTTGTGATGTGGTATTCGACGGCTTTTTCGGACAGGTTCAGCCGGTTGGCGATGTCTCTGACGGACTGATTCTCGAACCGGCTCAGCTTGAAAATTTCGCTGCTTCGTTCGGGTAGTTTTTTCATCACTTCCTTCAGCGCGGCTGACAGATCCGAAAAGTTGACCAATTCTTCCGTCGCGAAGGATTGCTGTATCTGGTTGAAAATCAAGTATTCCTGAAACCGGCGATGGTTAATCTGCGACTTGATATAATTCGTTGACAGGTGTTTGATGGCCACTACCAGATAGGCACCAAGGTGTGTCACTACCAGTTGCTGCCGTTTGTGCCAGAGGCTTTCAAACACGTCGTGAACCAGCTCTTCGGCTTCCTCCCGCATCCCAATTTTATGGTAGGCCACACCGAAGAGTTTATACCAGTAACGGTTGTAGAGTTCCTCAAAAGCATCAGCATTGTCCTCGATGAGTAAGCGTAACAACTGCTCGTCCGGGACTATTGAGTAGTTCATCCGAGATGCGGTTTAGGCTAATTTTATGTATAGTCAACAAAGTGCAGAAAATCCCTAAATGATTGTAGAAAATAGTAAAATAATTATAAATTAGAGTAAAATGTATAATTATAATAAGTCGTTTTAGTAAGTATCTAATTTTGCAAGTCCGTTTAACAAAGAATAGCCATCTGTCGAAACACCTGTGTGTATCAACAGATTATCAGACTGTCCCGATGAATGAATACGGATGAATTGACGTTATGAACAGGTGGCATAAAATCGATTTAGTCACGGTTAGTTTAATGAACGCAGCGATAAATGCGGCCGTTTGTTAGGTAAATGACATAAAACCATCTATTATGCACCCTGAAGTTATCTATTCTGAGAAAAAGGAATAGCAACATGCGTTTAGCACGTCTAATGGATATAGCGTTACGCTGTAGTCGTCTGTTGTGACTGATCGAAAATCTACTACTTTTGTCCTGGGGGAATTTAGATCATAGTGTGAATGAGTTTGCCACTTAAATGAAGTATTGGTGTACTCAGTGATTGCCTTTTGGCTGCTCAATCACTATTCCAAATCAGTAAGCCAAACGTTTTACTACCTGCACGTTTGGCCGGTCATTTCCCATCGTTCCCCTAACTCAAAACATCGTGACTGTACCCATCACCAACCTGGACAACGGGCGTATGCTTCGCCAGCCCCCTGCTGTCCGAATTACCGGGATATCTGCCCTGGATTACCCCGACGATGACTATGAATTCCGTGGCTTTATCCGGTCGCACAGCCAAGCCGGTACGGTGTTGCTGGATTATACGCTACCGGCGCAACGCCAGCCGCAATGGGCCGTCGGGGTGCGCCATCAGGGGCCGGGCTTTATCGTTTTTTCGTTGCAGTCCCGTCGCACCGATACCCCCTCCTGGCAGGACGTCGGCCAGGCTACCCTGCAACCACAAACACACCTGAACGGGCAAAGCAGTGTCGTTGTCGACCTGCCGCTCCGGGATGGGGGCGAAGTACTCCGGCCGCACCTACAGGTGCAGTTGTCAGTCGATTCGGCCGACAGTTGCCCCAGCCCGACCCGGCACAATGACACAACCCCATTCCCTCAACCGGAAGTCGCCTGCCCGTATGCAGGCTCATCTTTCCGCGTCGGCGCGGTTGATAGCCTGAATGGCCCCGTTGATGAAGTCGTTGCGGAGGCATTCAGTAGCCTGCCCCCGCTGACGGCTCCCGAAAAGGTGATAGTAAAAGACCTCTGGAACAAGTTTTTGGCGTTTCAGGACATGCTCGTGGAGATGTTTTTCGAGCGGTTGCTGCACGAAGAACCCGTGTTGCTGCACCGATTTGGCGATGCGATAGATGTCGTACCCGGCTATTTTGCCCAACTGTTCGACGTGAGTATCCGGGGGCTGCTGCCCCATACGGAGCAGACGCTGCGCGAAAGTTACCGGGGCATTTACCCGGCTCCGGCGGGTGGTTACAAAACGGTGCCCGATTACATGGCATTGCTGGCCGATCTGGGTATGCGCCCGGATCACTGGTTTACCGCCCGCCGGGTATGGGTGTGGGTGTTGTCGCAGATTCCGCACCTGGAAGAGTATGACCGCGATAACATTGAAAAAGGTGTTCAGTCGGCACCATACCGATTTTTTACCCTGTTCGTGCTGTCACCCGCGCTGGTTGCAGCCCGGCAGTACGATGCCTGTCTGACGCCTGACCTGATTCGCGGGATGCGACGCTGTGTCGACACGATGGCCGATGACGCGCTCGCGGCCGGTATTGATTTTCATGAAAGCCTTTTTCAACAGCATCCCGACGGGCTGTCGTATTTTGGCCGTACCGACGTCGACAGAATGGCCGGGCACCTCGT
Source organism: Cytophagales bacterium (assembly GCA_038327655.1). Taxonomy (GTDB): domain Bacteria; phylum Bacteroidota; class Bacteroidia; order Cytophagales; family Spirosomataceae; genus JBBQLG01. The sequence continues at coordinate 2,098 of JBBQLG010000147.1, read as the reverse complement.
GCAGACGGTAGCGTTGCTGATTCGTTCACTGGAATCGGGCCGTGAGCTGATCGACGAACTGCGCGAGCTGAGCCGGATCCATGCTACAGTCCGCATTCCGCCGGATGCCTATGAAAAAGTAGCCCGGCCGATGCTGATGCTGATGAAGCAGCGCATTCCTGACTTCACGCCCGCACTCGAACACGCCTGGACCGTACTCTTCAACCGGGTCATCAACGTGCTGAAACAGCCGATGGTGAATCAGGAGCGGCTGCTGACCCAGGCTACTCAGTTTATCGAGCTGATTGCGGGTGAACTGGAATGGGAGCCGACCACGTTAACCCGCCGACTGGATGACGTGCAGCGCGAAATTCAGACTACCGGTACCTACACGCATACCTACGAAGAACTGTCTTACGGCGCGCAGCTTGCCTGGCGCAACGCCGGTAAGTGCATCGGACGCATTGCCTGGCGGAACATGATTGTCCGGGATCTGCGCCACGTGACCGATCCCGACGAGATGTTTCAGGAGTCTGTTGAACACCTGCGGATGGGCACCAACGGAGGCAACATGCAAATTGTGATGAACGTCTTCCGGCCGAAAAAGCCGCTGGAACGCTGGGGACCGCGTATCTGGAACGCCCAGTACATTCGCTTTGCCGCCTACGAACAGCCCGACGGTACCATCCTGGGCGATCGGGGAAACCTCGCCCTGACACAGGCGCTACGGCGGTTGGGCTGGACGCCCCCCGCCCGGAAAACGGCTTTTGATACGTTGCCATTGGCCATCGAAGTGCCGGGCCACGCACCAAAGATGTACGATTTTTCGCCCGACGATGTGCTGACGGTACCCATTCAGCACCCGCTGTACCCGGAGATGGATGCGCTGGGGATGAAGTGGTGCGCCATTCCGGCCATTTCCAATTTCAGCATGGAAATAGGCGGTATTCAATACGGCTGCGTCCCCTTCAACGGCTGGTTTATGGAAACCGAGATCGCCCGAAACCTCTGGGAGGATGAACGGTATGGGCAGGCCGAAGCCATCGCCAAGGCAATAGGCCTGGATACGTCGAGTGAACAGACGCTGTGGCGCGACCGGGCGTTTTTGGAGTTGAACGTGGCGGTACTGCACTCGTTCTCCCGGTCCAGGGTAACGCTGGTCGATCACCAAACGGCATCCCGCCAGTTTCTTACCCACGACCTGCGCGAAAAACGGGCCGGTCGCGAGTGTCCGGCGCAGTCGTCATGGGTTGTCCCGTCGGCGGGGGGGAGCACCACACCGGTCTGGCATCACGAAATGCGTGATTTTTACCTCAGCCCCGGCTATCATTATGCGGCTGATAAATGGGCCGTTATTGATACCGAGATAACCATTGCGGGCGAAGGCGCCGAGGCAGCCGTGTCGCGGGAGAATCAGGTGCTGATATTGTATGGTTCCGAAACGGGTACCGCCGAAAGCTTCGCCCGCCAAACCGCCCGCCGACTTGGCCGTTACCATCCGCGCGTCATGGCCCTCGACGAAATAGAACCCGCTGATCTGGACCAGGAATCGTTCGTGCTGGTCGTTACGTCGACGTTTGGCGAAGGGAGCATGCCGGGTAACGCGAAGAAATTCTACGCCGGCCTTCAGGCACTCCGCCCCGGTACGTTACCGGCACTCCATTTTTCGGTGATGGCCTTGGGTAGTACCATCTACCCGGAATTTTGTGCGGCTGGTGTGGCTATCGACCGCGAACTCGCCCGCGCGGGGGCTACCCGTGTGGTTGCGCTGCACCGGGGCGACGAGATAAAAGGGCAGGCCAATACCTTCCGGCAGTGGCTCGATCTGGTCGCGCGGCTGCTTAGTGAACACCTGGCCCACGCTGAAGCCAATACTGACCTCGACGCCGACGTACTGGTGTCATTTTTAACGGCCGACCAGGTAAATGCTGCTACGGTTGCCGCTGGCAAAAGCCGACGCCCCGGTGTGGAGGTGCCCGTTACGGCTAATCGAGAACTGCTGAAAGAAGTGATCGTAGGCAGCCGCTCGACCCGGTTTATGGCGTTCGATATCAGTCAGACGGATTTAGTCTACGAAACCGGCGATCACGTAGCCGTTTATCCGCACAATCCCCCGGCG
>JBBQLG010000146.1:0-14776 GCA_038327655.1 Cytophagales bacterium | reverse complement strand
GAGGGCGAGGGCGTTGACGCGGCTGATGGAGCGGAAGGGGGAGTTGGGGGAACGGCCATCGCTGGCATCATTGCCGGTGGCGGCCACGTAGTAAGTGCTCTGCGCAAACGCCGACACACTACTGAAAAGATACATTAAAATTAACAGGCACGACCATGTCCGCACCAGCGGCTGGATGCCGTTTGTGTATTTTTTTTCAAACATTAGCAGGTTAATTAAAGGAAAATAAGAATAAGTATGATTTGTTGGATAGATATTAGCAGATAGATATTATAGGATTAAACTTAGGCAGATGTAGCCGGTTAATCAAAATTAAGTCGGTTAATAAATAAATAACACCTGCACATCAGGCCCTCGTCGCTCCCGGCAGCAAGGGCGTTGGTTCGGCTCGGCAGATGGATTATAGCCCCCGTTCGCTTAGTTAATTAAACCAACGTTCCTCCCCCGCGTTGGAAGAATAATCCACTGGGTTAATAGGGTAGATCAGCGTGATCGGCCAAACCCGCGGTTTTATCTTTTCCAACGTTCTCATGAAAGCAGCCGTTTTTCACAAACCCGGCGACATCCGGTACGAACAGTTCGACGATCCGAGTATCGAAGACTCCCGCGACGCCATTATCCGCGTCACGTCCACCGCCATCTGTGGTTCTGACCTCCACATCTACGACGGCTTTCTGCCGCAGCTCCGCCCGGAAGTGCTCGGTCACGAGTTCATGGGCATTGTTGAAGACGTAGGATCGGGCGTGACGAATCTTAAAAAAGGCGACCGCGTGGTGGTGCCTTTCACCATCGCCTGCGGCACGTGTTTCTTCTGCCAGCACCACCAGGAGATGCACTGCGAAAACTCCAACAAAGAAGACTATGGCCCGGACGGCGGTATACTAACCGAAAAAGGGGGTGGACTATTTGGCTATTCCGACCTCTACGGCGGCTACAACGGCGGGCAGGCCGAAGCAGTCCGGGTGCCCTTTGCCGATTACAGCCTGCGCCACGTACCCGAAGAACTCAAGGACGAGCAGGTGCTGTTTTTGACCGACATTTTTCCCACCGGCTGGAGTTCCATTGAGTGGGGCGAACTGAAAGGGGGCGAAACCGTCGCCATTTTCGGGTCAGGACCGGTAGGACTGATGGCGCAGAAATCAGCCTGGATTCAGGGGGCGGGCCGCGTGATTGCCATTGACGTGGTTAACTACCGGCTGGAGCGGGCCAAACGGGTCAACAACGTCGAGACGCTGAATCCGCATGAGGTGGATGTGGTCGAAGCCATTCGCAGCATGACCAACGGGCGCGGGGCCGATGTCTGCGTTGATGCTGTTGGTATGGAAGCCGAACGTTCACTCCTGGACAAGGCCAAAGCTGCGCTGCACCTCGAAAAAGGCATCGATACCGTTCTGGAAACGTGTTTCCGGGCCGTGCGCCGGGGTGGTATCGTTACCATCGTGGGCGTTTACGGTACGCCGTTCGATAATTTTCCGCTGGGTCGGATGTTCGACAAGGGCGTGACCATTCGGCAGGGACAGTCGCAGGTACACAAAAACATCGACCACCTGCTCGACCTCGTGGTGCAGGGCAAAGTAGTACTGGACGACATCGTGTCGCACGTGCTGCCCTTAGCCGACATCTCACGGGGCTACGACATCTTCAAGAAAAAAGAAGACGACTGTACCAAAGTGATCCTCAAACCTTAAATCAGTTAGTAGTCTGGGGTTCGTAATTTGTTGTTAGAGAAAACGACAAACCACGAACCACAAACTACGAACAACATACAACCATGACAGAACACAAAAACGGCAAAACTGCCCTGATTACGGGCGCAGCCAGCGGTATTGGCAGTGAACTGGCCCGGCTTTTCGCGCAGGATGGATACGACCTGGTGTTAGTCGACAAGAACGAAGAAGGCATGCAGCAGTTAGCCGGTATGTTCTTCAACCAGTACGGTACCCGGACAACGCTCATTCACAAAGACCTGGCCGACCCGAAAGCCCCCGACGAAATTTACGCCGAAACAACCGGGCAGGGTACGCAAATCGACGTGCTGGTAAACGACGCGGGCTTTGGGGAGTACGGCCTGTTCGCTACCGAAACGAACCTGCAGAAAGAGTTGGACATTGTACAGGTGAACGCCATCGCACTGATGCATTTGACCAAACTGTACGTCAAAGACATGGTGGACCGCAACGAGGGCAAGATTCTGATGCTGGGTTCGGAAGTATCGGTGGTACCCAATCCAATGATGGCCGTTTACGGGGCGACGAAAGCGTTCATCAAATCGTTTTCGGAAGCCATCCGCAACGAACTGAACGACACGAACATCACGGTGACGGTGCTGATGCCGGGCGCGACGAACACGAATTTCTTCAAAACAGCCGGAGCCGCCGATGCGAGAGGGGCCGATCCCAACAAAACGGCCAACCCGGCTGCCGTGGCCAAAGAGGGCTACGACGCCCTGATGAGCGGCAAGGACCATGTGGTAGCGGGCTGGATGAACAAAGCCCGCGTGGCAATGGCCCACATTCTCCCCGATCCGCTGATTGCAGCCGGTGCCCGCAGCGACATGATGCCGAAAGAAGAAGCCGACGCGCAGCAGAAACAAACCATTACCATCGCCATTGGTGTGGCCGCAGCGGTCGTGAGTTTGATCCTGCTGGCGCGCAATCGCTCGTCGGTGCTGCCGGTCAGTACGTACGATAAACTGAAATACAGCTACAAGGCGCACAAGGCGGGTCATAGAGCAAAAAATGCCCTGGACTCCGTCGGCGACTCGCTAAAGGGGGGCTATAAAAACACCAGATCAACCGTTGAAGACGTCTTATCTTAAGTAGGTAGTGTTGGTTGCGATTGGTAGTTGCTGGACAGGCGGCTGCTGATCACTACCGGCGGACTACTGATCCCCAGCTCATGGAACCAATCAAAACAAAGGCATACGGTGCCAAAGCATCGCTTATCGACAAGTTAAGCAGCCTCTCCCGCATGGATATCGAACGGGCGGCACCGCAGGCCGACGAAGTTCAGATCGACGTGCTGTACTGTGGCGTCTGCCATTCCGACCTGCATCAGGTCAAAAATGACTGGGCCAATACGGTTTATCCGTGCATTCCGGGTCACGAAATCATTGGCCGGGTGGTGCAGGCGGGCAGCAGCGTTACCAAATTCAGCGTCGGCGATGTGGTCGGGGTGGGCTGTATGATCGACTCCTGCGGGCAGTGTACCTCCTGCACCGAAGGTGACGAAAACTACTGCGAAGGCCCGGTAAGCTGGACGGCTACCTACAATGGCCACATGAAACCCGACGGCAGTGGCTTCAACACCTTCGGCGGGTATTCGACGTCGCTGGTCGTAAAAGAATCATTCGTGCTGAGCATTCCCGACGCGCTCGACATTAAAGCCGCTGCTCCGATCCTCTGCGCAGGCGTAACGACTTATTCGCCCCTGCGGCACTGGAACACCAAACCCGGCGATAAAGTGGGCATCGTTGGGCTGGGTGGTCTGGGGCACATGGCCGTTCAGTTGGCGAAGGCAATGGGGGCCGAGGTGACCGTGCTGACAACGGATGAGGACAAACGAGCCGCTGCCGTAGCCCTGGGTGCCCATGAGGTCCTGCTCTCGTCCGACAAAAAAGCCATGAAAGCGCACGAGGCAGCCTTCGATTTTATTTTAGTGACCATCCCCGACCCGTTCGACGTGAATAATTACGTCACACTCGTCAAACGCGACGGTGCCCTGGTGACGGTGGGCTTGCTGGGGCCGTACAAAGCCCCGCTCAACAACATGGAAGTAGCCATGCACCGGCGTTCAGTATCGGGTTCGCTGATTGGCAGCATCCGCGAAACGCAGGAAGTGCTGGACTTCTGCGCCGAACATTCGATTTTGCCGCTGGTCGAGCTGATTTCGATTCAGGACGTCAACAAAGCCTTCGACCGGATGCAGAATGAAGAGGTCCGGTTTCGCTACGTGATCGACATGCAATCGCTGAAAGACGAAGAGTAGCATAGTGGTCAGCCAGTAGTGGTTAGTGGTCAACAACTCCCAATGGGAGAAACTGACTACTAACCCCTTACCACTTTTACCACTTACTACTCTTACCCCTAACCACTCTCATTACTTATCCCAAAACACATGACTCATACTTATTTGAAGGCCTTTCAGATCGGGTTTATCGCCGGGATGCGGGCCATAACGGCTCCGGCCCTGCTCAGCCACAAACTGGTTCGGACCATTCCAACCAGGGAACCCCAAAAACCCGTTCATTATTTTGCCCAACCGCCGGTGGCCATAGGTCTGGAAGTATTGGCCGGGCTGGAAATTCTGGGTGATAAAGTACCGAATGGTCCCAACCGCACCAGTCCGCCCCAGTTCATTACCCGCATAGCATCGGGTGCCACCTGCGGAGCGTTTTTGAGCGAAGTAGAGGGAGCGCCCGCCCCCATTGGGGCGGTGCTGGGTAGTTTGGGTGCCGTGGCCGGTACACTGCTTTTCTTTAACCTGCGCCGGTGGCTGGACCACGACCTGGGTCTGCCCGACGCCGTTGGTGCCCTCACCGAAGATGCTCTCGCCATCGGACTTGGCTGGCAGGTCGTGAACAGCATCGAACCGGCCATGCAACCGGCCTGACCAAAACAAATGCGGCATGCAGACGAACGGGGTAACGCGATCTGGTGCACCATGGATGCGGTGCCAGCCCGCGTTACCCGTTCAATGCCTCCGTTGTCGGTAGAATGATTCGGAAGGTAGACCCCTGATTCGGCTGACTGCGAACGTCAATACGCCCCCCCGTGCAGTTCAATAAACTGCCGGGCGATGTATAACCCCAGACCAGTCCCCTGAATGGTACGGCTGTTTTTAGCCCGGAAGAAGGATGTGAACAGGTACGGCAGGTCATCCGCCGGAATACCTATGCCTTTGTCAGCAACGGCGAAAACGATTCGGGCTGGTTCAAAAGACAACTCAAGTGTGGGATTCGTGGTCGAGTATTTAAACGCGTTCGAGACCAGGTTAAGCAGCGCGTGGCTGAGCAGTTTTTCATCCACCAACACCGGCCGGGCAATACCCTGGACAGTAATGAGGATCATACGGTCGTCCAGTTGATGAACGAACGTAGTGCTGATCAACGTCCGCACAAATGCTTCGGCGTCGATCGGAATCGGATTAAAAGCCAGTTTGCCGGACTCCAACTGCCCCAGGGTGAGCACATCGGAGAGCAGATCTGTGAACTTGCTGATCTGGTGCTCGATGATCGTCAGGTGCTTGATGACAGATCCCTGCGAGGCCGGGGAAGCATCGTTCCGGTAAACTTTGATCAGATCGACGCTCGACTGAATGGTTGCCAACGGCGTGCGAAACTCGTGGGAGACAATAGCGACAAACTGCGTCTTGCGCTCATTCAGTTCTTTCTCCTGCACGAGTAGCTGCTGCAGCTTCTGCTCGGTCTGACTGCGTTCCTGCAGTTCCTCATTAAGGACCACCAGTTGCTCATTGGCTTGCTGAAGTAGTGCCTGACTCCGGTGAAGCCGCAACTGAACCACTACCTGCCGCCCCAATGCCTGTAGGGTCTGCACCTGTTCAGACGACAGTTTCCGGGGTTTGTGGTCGATGACGCACAACGTGCCCAGCGCCTGACCGTCAGAGTCGACCAGGGGCGTTCCGGCATAAAAGACCAGGTTTGAGTCGCCGGTGACCAGCGGATTGTCCGAAAACCGGGCATCAACGCGGGTATCAGACACCTCCATCACCTGACCGGGCGTCTGGATCGCATGGCTGCAAATTGCCTGCTGCCGGGGCGTTTGGCGCATGGGAAATCCGTGCGCCGATTTAAACCACTGCCGGTGGTCATCTACCAGGGAGATCAGCGAGATGGGTGTCTGACATATATGAGCGGCTAACTGCGTAATCGCATCATATTCCTCTTCGGGAAGTGTATCCAGAATATTGTAGCTGAACAGTGCCTGTAGTCGGTTGATCTCAGCGTCCAGCGCAGATAGCGTCATTATTGTTCAGGACTTACTGGTGAATGCCAAAATTGTAACCAGTCAAGGCCGGAAACCCTTATCTGGTTACCCAAAACCAGATAGCGAAAACAAATGTACTAATAAAATTTCATCTATATCGACAACATAGATTAAATTCCCGGCAAATTTTACTGCTAATACAACCCGTACGATAGGGGTAGCACACCTTTTCCGGTAAGTTACGCCACAGGATTACCCATCCGGCAACAACCGGATACTACTACAGGCCAGCCTGTAGTAGTTCATATCTCTGTACGCCGGTGAACCCGTTTGGCTTCGTTCCAGTAAATATCCATCTCGGCCAGCGTCATCTCCGCCAGTGTTTTACCATCGGCTCTGGCCTGGTCTTCTATGTACTGAAACCGTTTGATAAACTTCTTATTGGTGCGTTCCAGGGCAGTTTCGGGGTTAATATCAATAAACCGAGCGTAGTTGACGAGCGAAAACAGCAGATCGCCAAATTCAGCTTCGGCCTTTTGCGCGTCGATTGCTTCGTTCGCGTCCACGTTAAATTCGGCTTTGAACTCCTGCATCTCCTCCTCTACTTTCTCCCAGACCTGCTGTTTTTCGTCCCAGTCGAAACCGGCACCCCGCGCTTTTTCCTGAATGCGCATGGCCTTTACCAGCGCGGGCAGCGACTGCGGCACCCCGCCCAGCACGGATTTGTTGCCCTCTTTCAGTTTTAGCTGCTCCCAGTTGGCTTTTACCTGCGCTTCGGTATCAGCCACGACTTTGTTGCCGTCCGCGTCGCCGTAAATGTGCGGGTGGCGACCGATGAGTTTGTCGCAGATACCGTTCAGCACGTCGGCCACATCAAAGCGAGTCGTTGCCTCGGTTTCGGAAGCGATACGGGCGTAAAAGACATTATGCAGCATCAGGTCGCCGAGTTCTTTGCGGACTTCGTTCAGATCGCCTTCCAGGATGGCGTCGGAGAGTTCGTAGGTTTCCTCGATGGTCAGGTGCCGGAGCGATTCAAGGGTTTGCTTGCGGTCCCAGGGGCATTGCTCCCGCAGTTCGTCCATGATGGTCAGCAGCCGGTCAAACGCCTGTAGCTGCACCTGTCGGCGGGTAATGGGTTCGGTTGGTGTTTGCATAATCAATGAATCCGGTTCGGTCTCGAAGCACTTACCGGTTCTGCGTTTCGGCGAAGTTTAGTTTATGGTAAATCTCACGCAGGGGCAGTTGCAGGTCGCCCAGTTGCACCACACTGTCGAGGGTCCGGTAGTCGGTCGTCAGCCAGACATCAGGCTGGTCGGTGCGGGCCTCTACGGTGACTAACGGCCGGGTCTGCGACACCGTCAGGGCGTACTGCAAACTGGGTAACTCCCGATAAAGGGGCAGCTTCTCGTCTTTATCGTACTTACCCGTCGATTTAGACGTAACCTCTACAAGCAGATACGGATTTGTGATGATGCAGGCTGAATTGGGTTTAAAAATCCATTCGCCCTTCGTAACCATCAGGTCCGGCTGAAAATAGCCCCCTCCTTTGGCCGAAATCTGTAACCCGGCGTTACTGCTGGTGACTAAGAAGTCTTTATCAAAAAAATGATTGGCCAGCAGTCTGCTGATATATGTGACTAATAATTCGTGGATGGTGGTGGCTAAACTCATGGCTATAATTTCACCGTTCTGATATTCGAGTTTGTACGGAAACTCCTCCGCTATGTCTAAGTATTCGGCCTCCGAGGCCGGTACCCGGACCAGTTCGTGGGTTTGTAGCTGCTCGATAATCGACTCGGCCAGATGCTGCGTAGTGACCATAATGCGTTGCGTTTGATGTAAAAATAACAAAAAAGGGCCAGCCTTTCGGCCAGCCCCTGTGTTTATCCGCTCCCCCCGCCGGGCGGTTTCCGCCTATGCTTTCACCATCCGCAGCACCTGACGGCCTTCATCCGTTTGCAGACAATAGAGGTACAGACCGGTCGCCATGCCCGACCCGCTGACCATGACATTGTATGTGCCTGCCTCGTGCGGGCCGTCGCGCAGAACACGCAGTTCCTGGCCCTGCATGTCGTAGATGCTGAGTTTGGCGTACCGGGTCTTCTCGATCTGGTATTGGATTTCGGTCTGCTCCACAAACGGATTGGGCGTATTCTGCGCCAGCGTCCGGTTCGGCTCGCCCACCACCGTTTTGGTCGTTTGACGGAAGATGGGCAGCGTGTCGAAACTACGGCCCAGAATGCTGGTGGTGGTGGCCGCATCCATGCCGAGGTGATCGCGCAGCACGCTGGCGTATACCTGCCGGAAATCATTTTTGAACTTAATATCGCCGTTGTTGTCGAGGTCATTCAGCACCGGTGCCATACCCACCACGCCCCCGCGCACGGGATTGCCTACCACAAACATCGGAGCGGCCGTGCCGTGGTCGGTACCGGTAGTGCCATTCTGGTTTACCCGCCGACCAAACTCCGAGAAGGTAACCACCGTTACCCGATTGCCCAGATTTTGCTTTTCGAGATCCTTCTGAAACGCCGTGATGGCGTCGGCTACTGTTTTGAGCAGGGTCGCGTGTTGACCGGTCACTACGTTGCTGGCGGTTACCTGGTTGGCGTGCGTATCGAACCCGCCGATGGTGGTCAGGTACACCGGCGTCGTCAGGCCACCCGCAATCAGGCCGGCCACAATGGACAGTTGTTTGCCCAGACCGGTGTTCGGGTAGGTAATGGTATTCTTGCCCGCGTCAGCTTTTTTCTTGATCACGTCCGAGTACTGAATCGATTGGGCAGCGATCTGTTTCAGGAACTTCAGCTCGTCGCCCGCCACTGTATTGGGGGCCGGATCGGTATCGGCGGTGCTACCTTTTACGAGTTGATAAAACGCATCCGGCGTGTCGAATACTACGCCCATCGACCCATTGCTGCTTTGCGTCAGCATCGACTCGACCGCGCCGAGTTGAATCGCCATCGGTTCGGCGGGCAGTTTAACCGGGTATTCGGGATAGGTTTTGGTGAGGTAACGCCCTACCCAGCCTTCGGTCAGCACCTGCGCCGAATCGGATGCCGACAGCCAGATGTCCGTTGCCCGGAAGTGCGACCGGTTGGGACTCTGGTAGCCCACGTTTTCGACGACCGTCAGCTTGTTGTTATCATACAACTCCTTAAAGGCCGTCATAGCCGGGTGCAGCCCTACATCACCGTTAAGGGCCAGCACCTTATCTTTCGGAATAGCAATGGCCGGGCGTTGCTTGTAATAGATGTCGTTGGCGAATGGGACTACGGTGTTCAGCCCGTCGTTGCCGCCCTGTAGCTGCACCAGCACCATGATGTTTCCATTCGTGCTGCCACTGATGTTCAGCCCGAGCGGACTTTGTGCATAAGCCCGGCCGGGCATGCCGTTCAGGCCGAAAGCGACACCTCCGCTCAGCAAGCCCAACTGTTTGATAAACTCCTGACGATTCATCTTGTTGAAGGATTGAGTTGTTGAATGACTGAATGGTCGAATGGTGGGGCAAACGTGTGCTGCGTTATTCGATCATTCAATCACTCAGCCATTCAATAGGTTAGCATAATTGATATTCCGGCAGGCGCATGACGGCCCGCATAAATTTCTGAATGCGAATGTCGGCCATTGGCGTATTGGTCGACCAGTTGGCCACGATGGTACCGTCCAGCAGCGTATCCAGCAGAAACGTTTTTCGGGTAGTGCTCAGCGGAAACTGAATCATCAGGTCCGTCACGTCCGTTACAAACTGAGTTGCATTCTCCGAACTGCTGAACGACCGGGCAAAGTCAAGGGGAATAAGGCTGACCACCAGTTTCTGACCAGTCGGTCGTTTACCGTTAACGAGCGCGTCCGTAAAACCGCCCCGCGTGGGATACGTGTTTGAGTTGACCCACTCGTGGTAGCCCACCCACCCCTGCACATTCGGCGGGTAAAACAACTGCTGCGTCAGGCTCTTGGATGTATCGGCGATATACCCTAAATCCGGGTTGGCCAGCCCTAAGTATTTCAGGGTGCCGACGGTCAGCTCGGTCGGCGATTTGATTTTGGCACCCCGGTACTCCGGCTTGTAAAACTCATCGGCGGTGAACAGAAACTGAAGCAGGGGCCGTATTTCGTAGTTAGCCTTCCGAAACACATCGGCCATCTGCTTCACAAACGTTTCGTTGGGTTTCTGATAAACGAATTCTTTGTAGAGTTTCCGGCTGATAAATTCAGCGGCCGCGTCCTGACTCAGAATAACGTCGATAGCGTCGGTATAGGAGAAGTTACCCGTCTTGCCGAGTACGGTTTTGGTAACGTCGGCGAAGTTGTTTTTGGTAAATGTCGCCGTCAGGCCGTCCACGCGCCAGCCGGTCATGCACAGGGCCATCTGCTTCACGTCGGCCTCGGTATAATTGCCAATCGGTCCGTCGCCACGGCCCAGCGTAAACAACTCCATCAGTTCGCGGCCGTAGTTTTCGTTGGGTGCGTTTTTGCTGTTCTGCCGCCCGTCTAAATAAATCAGCATGGCCGGGTCGATGGTCACGTCCTTCACGAACTGACGAAAATTACCGAATGCCTGCTTCCGGAACAGCGCGTTCTGGATATACATGTGCTGGGGGTAGCTCACCTTCGCCCGGTCGGAGGTAAAGTGATTGTGCCAGAACAAGACCATCCGTTCGCGCATGTTGGTGGGTTCGGTCAGCATCCGGCTGTACCACCAGTAGGTTAGTTCGGTGTACCGCTGCCCGTCGGCGGTGCCATTGTTGGCAACCGGCAGTTCCGTAACCCAGGCATTGGGCGGAGCCGGTTGTGGCTGATCGGCAAGGAGCTGACTGCTGACAAAACTGGCCGCCGACGGATATGTCAACGCCTTGGCCAGATCGGCGCGGGTGTAACCAAACAGCGTTCGGGCCAGTAAATGCCGGGCCGCATCAGTATTCCAGGTAGGCATAGCGCGTTGATAAAGCGTTGCGGTATCGGGTCGGACAGATGTGGCGTGGAAAGGGTTGCGGCCGATACAAAAATAAGTAAATTCCTATAAGTAACCCGGTGAAAAATAGCGGATGACGGCGTTATCGACTTGTTAAATAAGCTGATTAACAGTTAATTAACAACAGTAACTATAATCTTATCAACTATTTTTGATCTTTGTATCGCTCGTTTTAAGTCAAAAAAATACAATTTATTTACTTATTTTAATTGACGTTAACTTAAAGAATTATCACTGATTATCGTGCTTAAATCGAGGAGAAACACTCCCCTTACACGTTTCACTTTCGTTAGTCGATCGAAGCCTTTCGTTAGCCGTAAAAAATAATTCAGCCCTTTTCCTTGACTGATTCGCTTTAGTTTTATTTACTTTGCAACACAAAGTACTTTTAGACTATGATAACGCTATACGCTCCTGAACCGACAGTCAACACCACCGAACCACGCGGCCACGGACTGCGGGCACTCACGTTACTAACCGCTACCGGTCTATTGCTGGTAACGGCGCGGGGACTGCTGACCGGCAACTGGTGGTTTTTTGTGATGCTGATCTGGAACCTGACGCTGGCCTGGTTTCCGCTTGGCGTCGTGCTGGTGCTGCTCGACCTTCGGCGGGCGCGGCTGGCGGGGCAGTGGGTCATGGCCGGGGCACTGGCGGTGTGGCTGGCGTTTCTACCCAATGCGCCCTACATCATCACCGATCTGTTTCACATCAAAAACATTCAGGAGTCGCTGCTCTGGTTCGACACGCTGACGATCTTCATTTTTGCCATGACGGGCCTGCTCATCGGGCTGTACTCGACCCTGCTGGTGCATCGAATCATTGACCCGATGGCGGGTCGGCCGGGGGCGTGGCTACTGATGCTCGCCTGCCAGTTGCTGTCGGGATTTGGTATTTATCTGGGTCGGTTTGGCCGCTGGAACAGTTGGGAGTTAATGACGCATCCGTTTCGTCTGTTCCGGGCCGTTGGTCTGGCCGTGCGTGATCCGCTGGCCCTAAAACTCACCCTGACGTACGGCTTTGGTCTGGCCTGTTTATATGTGGCATTTTTCGTGTACGTCAATGGCTTGACGGTTAAACGCCCGGCTCTACAGGAAATCGACTAACGACACGGTTGCAGGTAAATACCGCGTTTGGCCGGATAACTGATCTGTTCCACCCCCGATTGACAATGCTATGAGCGACGACAAATCAACATTGATAACGCTCATTTTCTGGGCGGCTGTGGCGGGCAACGTTGTCTTTATTTTATGGATTTCGTACAATGCCATTAACGAAGGCTTCAGCGGTACACTGCCCGAAAAGTTCTCTTACGTTGGCCTGACAGGGCTTTTAGCAACAAACACCACGCTGCTTTTCTGGAACAGAAAAATGTCCAGAACCTAAACCGGCCAATTGGATGAGAAAACAACTGAGTGTACTCCTGTTGCTGGGGCTTATCGCCTGCCAAACCGCTGGTGAAAAAGTAATAGGCGTGGGAGAAGGCATCCGCCACGACGATTTTGTGTATTCCGTCCGGCGGGTACAGGCCACGGATGGTAGCAGCCGACTGAACCGGGCCAATGCAGAAAACCGGCTTTGGATGGTCGTATTTCAGGTGGATAATCAGGCGAAGCGGGTAGCGCACCCCCTGTCGGACAGCGCAGCATTCGTGACGGATTCGGCGGGACATCGGTACGAAAACATACGTCGCTCACCAACCGGACAGACCGTTACGCCCGCCGGAAAAGTCGACTCGACGGTGCTGCTTTTCAGCCTGCCCAAAACTCTGACGCGGCCCTACTTACAGGTCCGGGGCGAAACCCTGATGGGTGACGTATTCGACGGCGGGCAGTTTGAGAAAACAAAAATCCGACTGTTCTGACGAATTTGCGCCCCTGATGATTGACATCCCCAAGACGTTACGCAGTTTCCGCTATGCCGGGCAGGGCGTGGTCGCGCTGTTTCGCTACGAAAACAATGCCCGGTTTCACGCGGTGGCCGCACTCGTTGTGTTTGGTTTAGGCCTGTGGCTCGGTCTGACCGCCACCGAATGGGCTATTTTGCTGACCCAGATCGGGCTGGTGTTCATGGGAGAAGCCGTCAACACCGCTCTCGAAAAACTGTGCGATGTGGTGTCGCCCGCCCAACACCCAACCATCAAGGCGGTAAAAGACATGGCGGCTGGTGCGGTGCTGATTCTGGCCATCGTGTCGGTGCTGGTCGGTCTGCTGCTTCTCGGCCCCAAACTGCTGGCTTTATTTACCCAATCACTCCATCACGCATCCACTCAGTAGCCCCGATGTACGAACCCGAAGACCACCTGCAAACCCTGACCGACATTCGCAGCCTGATGGAGCGGTCGGCAAAATTTTTATCGCTGAGCGGCCTGTCGGGTGTCTCGGCGGGCTTAATTGCCCTCGTCGGTGCGGGCTGGGCCTATATGCACCAGGTTATTGATAGTGATCAGTATAGTCAGGTCAGTGCTTATCGAGACGCGCAGATTCAGTTTTTACTAACCGATATGCTGCTGGTGCTGGTTTTTGCGCTGGCTGCCGGTATCTTCTTCACCGTCCGCAAAGTCCGTCGGCAGGGTCTGCCCATCTGGAACCAAACGTCCCGGCGGTTACTCTGGTCACTAACGGTACCACTGCTGGCGGGGGGAATCTTCTGTGCGGGTCTGATTTACCACGGACTGTTCTGGCTGGCGTTTCCGGCCACATTAGTATTCTACGGGCTGGCCCTGCTGAACGGGAGTCGCTATACCGTCCGCGATGTTGAATATCTGGGGGTATCGGAAGTGGTACTGGGGCTGATAGCGGTGTTTTTTACGGGGTATGCGCTCCTGACCTGGGCCATTGGCTTTGGGGTGCTGAACATCGTATACGGCGTGGTGATGTGGATGAAATACGAACGACCGGCCGCATGAACCAACTCCTCTCCCAATTCAACAAAGCCTTCGAGAGTAAAGCCCGGCTCAGCATTATGTCTGTTCTGCTGGTCAATGAATCATTGAGTTTCAACGCGCTGAAAGAATTGCTAAGTCTGACCGATGGCAACTTAGCCACGCACCTGCGCGCGCTGGAAGAGTCGGGTTACATAGCCGTACAGAAGCAGTTTATTGGGCGCAAGCCCAACACCACCTACTCGGCTACCGACGCCGGACGACAGGCTTTCGCCGACCACCTGACCGCGCTGGAATCCTTTATTAAAAGTTTATAGGTATTGCGCCATTTCGGAACAGGACCGATCTGATCAGTTTAATTTATCTTTTCACTTTGAAAAACAAAGTACTTTTAAAATGGAAAACAAAGACGTAAAAACAGTCACCGGGCCGGTAGCCGTCGCTGCGAATCCCGCCCGCCCCTCGCTCGAACCGGCCGTAACGGGCCGGGCACCGCAGTGGATAACCCCCTTGCAGGAACCGTCTATCCGCTTAGGGTTACTGCTGGTGGTCGCCATGACCGCTTTGTTTGGCGGTTATGACTACTGGCAGCAACGAACCGGGCAGCAGGCAGCCTTTACGGTGTTTTTTGTGCATTACGGCGTGGCAGCTATCTACACGCTCTACCTGCTCATCGACGGATGGCTGCGGTTCCGGTTCTGGAAACAACCGGCTGCCGGTATGCCGCAGCGGATGCTCGCCCTTGTGTTGTGGGCACTGAGCTGTTTTGCGCTCAACCGGGAAATGGCCGTTTTTCAAGCCTCAACCACCTGGCTGTGTTACGTACTGATGGTGAGTCTGACGTTGATGACCGCCGTTGCCTGGATGGGGTATCTGTCGGTTCGGTTACAGCAGGGGCTTGTCATGAGCCTCAGCGCGGCCTGGTGGCTGTTTGTGTATCAGGCCATCTACATCGCGCCCATCTATCCCCTT
>JBBQLG010000145.1:0-14815 GCA_038327655.1 Cytophagales bacterium | reverse complement strand
TACCCCAATAACTGATCCAGTCTGCCTGCGGTAGCCCGGACTGCTGTGGTCCGGTATAGGGAACCATGCGTACCAGACTGACCATGTTGCTCCCCATCCGCAGCCGGAAATGAACCCGTCCCTGTGCGTCAGCGCGTTGTTGCTCTTCGTGCAATTGGTTTGTTGCCGTTCGGTTCCAGTACCGTACCAGTGCCTTGGAGAGCGGCTTCTGTTCAAACAGGATCTGAAAGGTCGCGGTCTGTCCCGATTTGAGGGCGTAAGGATTCCGGATCGGAATAATTTCGAGGGGCATTCCCGTGTTAACAGAAAACGTTTCATCCGGTTGGTTACCGGCCTGAGCAAGCGTTTTTACGCATCGCTGATACAGTTCCCGGCTTCGTTTTTGGGTATCACCCTGCTTTTCCCGTGCGTCGGTAACGTTATCCAGGCCATCCTCTTTCAGATACAGCAGAAACGAATCTGCCCGCATACTCAGGAATTTAGGCGTATTGGCAAAAGCGATCAGGTGCGTACCCGGCGTGGCTAATTTTACGGCTGCAACGCCGTAATGGTCATTTGTGAGGCCGGGTGCCAGATCTGCTTTCACGCCATTAGCTATGTGAACGTACTGAATGATGCGGTTTTTCTTACCCTCGGAGCGTTCCCCCTCGAAACGTTCGCCCACCCTGATTTCTACCGGAATGGTTTCCCCGGCGGCCGCAAAAAAACGGCCGGGTTGCAGCCAGAATTCATGTGCGGTACTCAGCCAGGCTAAGCCAAGCAGCAACGATGTCAGCCAATATTTCTTATTCATCCGTTTAGTGAAAATAACTCCTTGGTAATCAATAGTTTGATTTGTTTGCCAAGTGTTCGTTTGGGAAGCAATAATATATATTTCTGTTTGCGTCCCTTTTCAAGTGCGTTTTAGAGCCTGCGTAATGACTGAACTGACTCACCAGTTTGAGTTGCGTGTCAACAATACGCCGACGTGCCACAGGCAGACGTGTTCCATCGGCAAATTGCAAATACATGGTCTTCGCATTCGCTTCAATTACCTGTTCAATATAAGCTGGATTGATCAGAAACGATTTGCTGATCCGAATGAATGGCAGTAGCTGTAATTCGAAGTATTTCAGCGTTTGGCTAACCAACAGGGGTTTTGCCTGATCGATCGAATAAATGTTCGTATAATTTCCGTCCCCCTTCAGCCGAACTATTTGCTGAATATTCTGGATGGGCTTATAGCCGGGGACAAGTAGAAAATCGTTCTGCGGGTGCTGGTTTGTCGTCATATAAACGGGTTGTGACGGGTTGTGAACTGATTCAGAGTTGACGGTAAGTGTTGGTAAAAAAGACTGGCCAGAATCTGACCAGTCTTTATTGCAATACACATCTATTAATGAGTTATCCGCAGGGAACGGAATGAAAAGACACCTATGCCTCTTGGTTTCGTGCTCTTTGTGAGCCTTAATTCCGGAAAATAAAGAAGGGGTTCAATACTAAACAGCCCGGCCAATAGCGGTCACCACAGGCTATTACCCGACACCATTGCAGGTCCGGCGGTATGTGCACTGTGTACCGTTAACGCTGGATCAAACAAAGCTCTGTTGTGGCAGTTAGGCGCTCATTGCCTGTACCCGTGTCTGAAAATAACTTCATGAGTCACATCAGCGGGAAGTAGCCGGGTAGCGTCGGAGAAAACGATAAGACAGCCAGCCATAAAACCGGGTGATCCGGTTTTATGGCTACAACCGGCCGATTTAGTCCGGTAGGCGGCTTATTGTCTCCAGGGGGGAGGAATCAGGGGTTGCCCGTCCTGCTGTGCAAGTGTCGAGCGATACGCGATCCGAGGGGGGGTGACCACCACGAATAAACGATGCTGTAGTGCGTGGATCATTTGCGGCAGACAGTGCGCATCAACGCTGCCTACGACCGAAATCAGGTAATGTTTAGGGTTCTCACTTTTATTCTCATACCGGCTGGCCAGGGTTTCGGTCAGGAAGTTTTCGAGACCATCCATCCGCAGGTACCGGCACTCCTGATACGACTGATCGGTCGTACTGGTTTGCACCAGCAGCCGTTCGCGGAGCTCTTCCGGACGGCTCACGCAGCCTGTCCCTACCACCAGCAGATAGTTGATGAGCAGCAAGAGAGCGGTCCAGGAGCGGGGCAGCATGATCTTTTCGTTGATGACTTTTTTTTAGAAACTATACTGCAGGCTCAGGCGGGCGAAAAACGGTGTTCCTGGAGTGAAGCATATTTCCGTTACCGGGGCGGCTTCGCCCCGCAACCGGCTTTCGGTGGCGAACTGCGTCTCTTTCCAGCGGACGTTGAACAGGTTCTGCACCGACAGACCAAGCGTATAGTTTCGTTTG
Source organism: Cytophagales bacterium (assembly GCA_038327655.1). Taxonomy (GTDB): domain Bacteria; phylum Bacteroidota; class Bacteroidia; order Cytophagales; family Spirosomataceae; genus JBBQLG01. The sequence continues at coordinate 12,461 of JBBQLG010000145.1, read as the reverse complement.
GTGTAGTTGGCTTGCAAATCGTTCACGAAATAGCCCTTCGCCACGATGGAATAATCCTCATTGGCGGGCCGGTCGGCCATGTACCGATACCGCAACGACCCACTGAACCCCGACTGTGTTTTCAGCGACAGGCCCCCCACCGACGTAAAACGGGGTGCCAGTGGCAGGTAGTTCTGCCCCGCTTCAACGCCCAGGGCGCGTGGGTTGGCCGTGTTCAGGTCCACATCCGCGTATAGGTTCTTGGTAAGCTGGTAGCGTACCGACACGTCGATACCCGCCCGCTGGGATCGCCCGCTGGGTTCCAGCACGTTTTCATCCCCCACAAAGATAAATTCCTGCGCCAGCCACATATACCAGGCAGCTGCGTTGATGAGCAGTTTGGGAAAGGGCTTCACAATAATGCCCAAATCGGAACCGTAGGCTGCGGGAAGGATTTCCCGGCCCTGCCGGGGAACCACAACCCGCGCATCGTTGGAGTGAAAACCCTTGCCTGTGTTTAAGTATAGTTGCAGCCGGGGATTGGCGGTGTAATAAAAATTCAGCTTGGGAGATACGATCGCCTGCGTTGCCCGCCCAACCTGGGGTGTTGTCGGGAGCCGGTCTGTATATTGACTCCGAAAGTAATCGACCCGTACACCCGCATTGATGGTAAAGCGGTCAGAAAGGGGCATCAGTTCGTCGAGGTAAGCCCCTGCGTTGAGTTCATTGATGTCCCCAAAATTCTTTCGCTCCAGTGTTTCAGTACGGTTTTTGGTATGAGACAGTTCGGTTCCGTTCGTTAGATCCTGTCGGTATTGTATCCCGGCTGTGGTTGTCCAGTTCCGTCCGGCAATGGTAGTCTGGGTTGAATAACTCCCGTTGTAGCCGAACAGGTTGCGGTGTTCTTTCTGCCGGATCTGATCGCCGTTGATGGTATCCTCCTTGAAAAACGTGAAGTTGGAATACAACTCGAAGTTGTAGTTGCTATAGAAAAGCTGATTTTTGATGATGTGGTTGCGGGGCGTAATCGTCACCAGCTGCACATTGGCATTGGTGCGACTGGTTTCACCACCTTCATTCGGGTCAATCGAGCCATCGAAGCCAATCAGACCTGATTCGACTGCGCGGTCAGGAATCTGACCTGATGCATTCCATTTGCTGTAAAATGTCGAGCCGGTCAGCGTAAGGTCGGTATTGGCTCCCAGATGGCCGTGATACTTGCCTAATACATTCAGCCGTTTGAAATTCTGCGGATTGTCAAAATACGAATTGGAGTACGAATACTCCGACGCGAGGTAAGCCGATTGATTGCGTGCGCGTCCCTTTTGACCGAGCAAATCCAGTCCGGCCACGGCGCGGTAGGTGTCGTACTGCCCCGTTTCGAGCTTTACAAAACTCTTGTCCAACGCCGTACGGGTACGAAAATCGACCCAGCCCGCTGTTGCTAAATTACCCTTTTCAGCGCGATACGGCCCTTTCTTGAAATCAACGCCTTCGATCAATTCGGGAATCACAAAATGCAGATCGGCGTATCCCTGCCCATGCGCGTGCGACACCATGTTTACTGGCATACCATCCACCGTCAGGCGGATATCCGTGCCGTGGTCGAGGTCAAAACCGCGCAAAAAAATCTGCTCTGCTTTGCCACCCCCCGCGTGCTGCCCGATGAACAGGCCCGGCACCATCCGCAGAACATCCTGCGAATTGGTAATCGGCCGCAGCCTGATGTCTAAACTACTAATGAGTTGCTGGTCATGCGCCCGCGCCGACGACACCGTTACTTCGCTCAGTTGAACCGGAGCGTTGGTTAGTTCGGCATCCGCCCGCGTGGTCTGGTCATCTTTCACGATGGCCGTGATTACCTGTCCGGCAAAGCCAATGTGGGAAATCTCGATTTTGTAGGGAGCCGCCACGAGGTTGGTGAAGCGGTACTGGCCCAGATCGTTGGTGGTCGTGGCTTTGTTTAACCCGGTGAGTTGCACCGTTACCCCGCGCAGGGGCAGGTTGGTGGCTTTGTCGTGCACGGTACCGGCCAGCACGCCGAGGTGGGCGTGGGCGGCCGTGCCGACGAGAATAAAGAAAAATAAGGAGAGAAGTCGTTTCATGTTCGGGAAACTAAACGGGCCGCACAGACTCGAAAGTCCGTGGGTTGCCGGATGGATAAGAGAGATGAATGACCGGCTAAACCGGTCAGCGAATCAAACTTAAACCAACCAGGGGGGCGCGTCTAAATCCCGGCTGCGCTCAACAGTGGCAACGGTCAGGGGATGGGTAACGGTTGTCGCCATCCGACGAATAGCAGTGGGGAGCTGGTAGCCCGGCTGAGGCAGGCAATGCGCGTCTACGCTGCTCACTACCGAAACCAGGTGGTGTTTGGGTGTTTCGGTCGTGCTCTTATACCGGCTGGCTAAGGCTTCGGTCAGGAAGTTTTCGAGGCCGTCCATCCGCAGGTACCGGCACTCCTGGTACGACTGATCGGCCGTGTGGGTTTGCACCAGCAACAACCCGTTTTGATCCTCCGGTCGGCTCACGCAGCCTGCTCCAACCACCAGCAGGTAGTTGACGAGGAGCAAGAGAGCGATGAACGAACGGACAGGCATTGGTTAGTAATTTGTGGTTCGTGGTCTGTGGTTTGTAGTTACCCGTCAGGAACCACGAACGACAAACCACAAACTACTTACAGCGTAAAGTTAGGATTGGTCTTTTTGGCTTCGGCTACTAATTTGTTGCTGGCCACGGCATTGCCCATTGCTTTTTCGATGGCACCGGCGCGTTGCAACAGTTCGGGGTCTTTGGAGCCGGTGCGCATGGCCACCTGAATGTGTTGCTGCGCCTTCGGCAGATTATTCTCCTTGAAGTAAACCCAGGCCAAAGCATTATTCACATCGATGTTCTGCGGCCGCTTTTTGAACTCGTTCAGACCGTAGACCAGGGCCGAATCCAATTGGCCGGTCTTCGTATACAGCTTGCACAGTTCCAGGTCGACGGCGTGGCCGGAGCGGGCATCCTGACCAAGCATTCCAACCACCTCGGCGTATTTTTTGGCGGCTTTGTCCTTGTCACCCTGTAAGGCGTAGATGTCGGCCATTTCTTCATGGAACGAGAACTCCGGCATAATTTTGGCCGCTTTTTCCAGTGTCGTCAGTGCCGTCGCGTAGTCTTTGCGGGCTTTGGCAACCTGAGCCTGTCCGCGCATGGCGAAGGCATAGCTGGGTCGTAGGGCCAGAATTTCGGCGTACTGGCGTTCGGCTTTGGGCAGTTGCCCCGTAGTTTCGTAGAGATGGCCGAGCGTATTTTTTGTCCAGCACTCCGGCTCCGAACCGGGTAGTCCGGCCTGAACGGCTAACTGCATGGCCGAGATCGAACTGGGGTAGTTGCCATAAATCTCACGCAGGTACGACGCCCGCGCATACGATTCCAGCGACGGTTTCAGGGCCTGCATCTTGTCCGACATCGCCACGGCTTCCTGGTAGTTGCCCAGTTCGACGTTGGCATCGACCAATACGCCGTAGACGTAGGCATTGCTGGGGTTGATCTGCCTGGCTCGTTCGGCCAGCGTCCGCGCTTCGGCAAACTGGTGCTGCGACATTTTAACCGATGCCTTGAAGGTCGTAGCCTCGAAGTTTTTCGGGTCGATGTTCAGCACGCCATCCAGAATGGACAGGATGGCGGGGTAATAATAGGGGTGCTCACCCGTGATGCGGGCCTCGGCTAAATAGATCATGGCGATCTGGAGCCGGGGCTTTACGTCGCTGGGATCTTTTTTAATTTTTTGTTTCAGTTCAGCTACTTTGTCTTTGGTCCGCTGCCATTCGTCGGCAGTGGCCAGTTCACCCCGGCGGTCAAACAGGGGCGGCAGGTCTAAACTGGAAGTAATGGTGGTCGTTTCGGTGCCGGTTTTGTTACCCGGTTTGCAACCGACCTGTGTCAATAGAAGCAGGGCCAGCATCACCGGGATAACGGGCGAAATCAGGCGTTGGCGTGTACTCGTTAACAGTGCCATTTTTTGAACAGTGAGAAAGTGTCTTTCGGTAAAGAACCGAAGAATGTCGGGGTGAAAAAAGAAACCCCAACCCCTGAAGGGGCTTCGGACTTTAGTCACTGTATTCAGTAGCCAATTCCGTAAAGCCCTCTTCAGGGGGTTGGGGGTATTAAATTAATGCCTTACAATCTTAACGGTCTGCCGTTCGGTTGGCGTGGCTACTTCCAGGAAGTAAACACCCGTCGACTGGCCGACGCGTACAGTCCGGCGTTCGACGGTACCGGCTTCGCTCACCGTCTGCTGGCTCATCGACTGGCCCTGGCCGTTAGTGACGCCTAAACGTACCTGCTGACCGGCGGCTCCGCGAATCTCGATAACTACATCACTCGTAGTCGTCGGGTTACCCAGTACACGTACGCTGAGTCCCTCTGAGCCTTCGGCCCCGATACGGGCCTGCGCGCAAGCCGCCCGGAAGTTGAACATCATGCTGACCTCCGATGCCGGTTCGCCTACGTAACGAACTTTCACGTTGAGCGGAATGGCGTTCGGATCGTTGCGGATCGGTGCTGCGATTACCTGATTGGCGTTTGTTGTGTACGCCGTGATACCTGCCGCGAAGAACTCAACCGTTTTGGCTGGATCACCGCCGGTCCGGCCGAAGACGATGGCACCCGTGCTACAGTTGTAGCTGAGAACCGTAGCCGCCAGCGGTGTTGCTACGACCGGTGCCGTTGTTGGCCCGACGTACTGCGGACCGTTGAAGGCACGCCACGGATTCTGCTCATACGGGAACACCGCTTTCAGCGTCGTGTCGTTTTTGGTTACCCCCGCGTTGAACGTCAGCGTTTTTACCAGGCTGGGCGAAACACCGCCATTGGCCGGGGTCGCATCGTCGTAGAACAGACCTACTGCGGCCAGTACCACACCACCTACAGCCTGTAGCTCGATTGTCGTCACGTCATCCTCCAGGCGACGTCCGTTAGGGAAGCCGTCCATGTTGGGGATCATCTCGATGTTGGTGTTCTTGTTGAACCGGGCGTCAGTAATACCCAGCGCGGCTGCCTGTACCAGACCCAGCGAGCTGAAATCGGCACTGGTACGGGGCGTAGCGGGTACGGCCATGTTCAGCCGCAACAGGTCACCCAGCGTCGGCAGGAAGTTGTTGATGAACGGCTTACCGGGTGCCAGGGGACTGCCATAGGGCTTGCCCGTTGCCAACTGATACGGCGGCAGGTTAGGCACACCCGTGTAGAAGATCGGCAACAAGTCAACCGCACGGGGGCTTTTGTTGTCGGGCAACAAAACGCCACCAAAAGCGGCTTCGGCCAGGGCCGTACCGTCCAGTGCCTTGTTGCCTTTCAGGCCGAACAAACCGGGCTTGCCGTTGCGGAAGTCGAACCCACCCAGCGAGTTGGTCTGGATGCGCAGGGGAGCCAAACCCGGAACGGCCGTGCCAAACTGCGAATCGTCCATGTACAGGCCCAACTCGGGATTGGTGAAATAAGGCGCGAACTGCAGGTCCTTGTCGGGTCCGACGGAGTTCCACTTGTCTTTGGAGCCGAGGGGAATAACGGCTTCGTTGGTCAGCGGCATGCCTAAGCGCGATACCTGTACCCAGCCACCATCGTAACCGACATCACCACCGGGATAGAGGCTCTTGATTTGCCGACGGCTGGCCGACGCGTAAACCCCGATCACGTAGTCGCCATCCAGAATGTTGGCGGCCTGCGCTACGGTTTTGCGGCTTTTCTGCAACGTCGCTACCGGTACTTCAATCACAATGGAGTGACAGTTGAACTTCGCCACGGCATCACGGCCGCTGTTGGGACGAACATTACCCACGTCGAAAATACCGCCCAGGTCCACGAAGAATGGATCATCAACCGGTCCGCAGAAGATTTTCTCGCCCGTTGGGGCCGTCATGATCGACTTCTGTACCAGCGCGTCGTAGTTAGCGGCACCCAAGCCCACGGTCGCGTTTTCAATCGAACGGGGACCAATGTTCGGTGGCGCTACCATGCCATTGCTGATGATCGTGGTGAACGTTTTGCCACCGTCCATGCTGCGCTCGCAGATGTAGCTCGTTTTCAGGTTCTCTTTACCCAACCGGATCAGGAAAAACGTGGTTGGGTCTTCGTTTACCTTCGTGAACGTGAAACGGTACACAATGTCGTCACCGGGGGTAGACGCATTGTTGTCGACGTGGATTTCGTAGCGGATGTTCTCGCCGAACGAATACCAGTTCGGGCCACCGGCGGGGTGTTCAAACGGAACGTAGTTGGCAATCAGGACGATGTTCTCGGCGTTGGTTGGGCTTTTGAACGCGTACAAATCGGTATTATCCGCCAGCGGATCGTTTGAGATCAGTGGCGCTTCCCGGTGCGACGAAGCTACCGAGCGCAGGGGTTGCAGGCACATACCGGCCAGCATCGCTGCTACATATAGAATCTTTTTCATGTTTTTCTGAATGTTGTCAGTGATGATGGTTAGAAACGGGCCTTAACGGGGTAGTCGAATCCTCTCCACGGACTCTGCTCGTATGGGAACGTCGTTTTCAGCGGAACGTCATTTTTGGTTGGTCCCGAATTAAACGTCAGCACGTTGACGAGTTGGGGCGAAACACCGCCGTTGGCCGGGGTTGCGTCTTCGTAGAACAGACCCACTGCGGCCAGTACCACACCACCTACAGCCTGTAGCTCAATGGTCGTCACGTCATCTTCCAGGCGACGTCCGTTGGGGAAGCCGTCCATGTTGGGGATCATTTCGATGTTGGTGTTCTTGTTGAACCGGGCGTCGGTGATACCCAGCACGGCCGCCTGCACCAGACCCAGCGAGCTGAAATCAGCACTGGTACGGGGCGTAGCGGGTACGGCCATGTTCAGCCGCAGCATGTCGCCCAGCGTCGGCAGGAAGTTGTTGATAAATGGCTTACCAGCTGCCAGTGGGTTGCCATAGGGCTTGCCGGTGGCTAATTGATACGGCGGCAGGTTAGGCACACCCGTGTAAAAGATCGGCAGCAAATCCACCGCACGGGGGCTTTTGTTGTCGGGCAACAAAACGCCACCAAAAGCGGCTTCGGCTAAGGCTGTACCGGCGAGGGCTGCATTTCCTTTCAGGCCGAACAAACCGGGCTTGCCGTTGCGGAAGTCGAACGAACCCAGCGATTTGCTCTGAGTCCGCAGGGCGTTCAGCGATGGTACGGCTTTACCAAACTGCGAATCGTCCATGTACAGGGCCAGTTCGGGGTTGGTGAAGTACTTGGCAAATTGCAGGTCTTCGCCGGCATAAGGCGACGCAGCGTTCCACTTGTCTTTGGAGCCGAGGGGAATAACGGCTTCGTTGGTCAGCGGCATGCCTAAGCGCGATACCTGCACGAATTTGCCGTCTAAGGCAACATCACCGCCTGAGGTTGAACTCAGCGTCTGAATCATCTGACGGCTGGCCGAAGCCCACACGCCAATCACAAAATCGGGGTCGAGAATGTTGGTGGCCTGACCAACGCTCTTGCCGTCTTTCTGCAATACGCTCACCGGAATTTTCAGGGCGATGGTATGCACGTTGAACCGGTTCAGGGCGTCTTTGGGCGAGTTGGTGGTGTTGCCCTCCGGACGGAAGTTGCCCACGTCGAAGGCACCGGCCAGATCAACAAAGAATGGATCGTCGACGGGTCCGCAGAATACTTTCTCACCCGTTGATGCACTGGCGATGGCCTGCTGTGCCAGGGCGTCGTACGACGAGGCACCTAAGCCGACGGTCGCGTTTTCGATGCTCCGGGGGCCTACGTTGGCGGGCGGTACAACACCGTTGGTCACGATAGCCGTGAAGGTCTTGCCGCCGTCGATGCTGCGCTCGCAGGTGTAGCTCGTTTTCAGGTTTTGCTTACCCAGCCGGATGTAGAAAAAGGTGCTGGGGTCCTAGTTGGTTTTCGTGAACGTGAAACGGTACGTGATGTCGTCGCCGGGCGTGTTTGCGCGGTTCTTGATGTGAATCTCGTAGCGAACGTTCGTGCCGAAATCGTAGAAATTCGGTGCTCCTTCCGGTGACTCGAACGGAATGTAGTTCGCGATGATCGTGATTGTGTTCGGATCATCGGGACTTTTGAACGCGTACACGTCCGTGTTGTCGGCCAGCGGATCCTGCGAGATCAGGGGCGCTTCGCGGTGACTGGACGCATAGCCAGCGGTGGCCGCGAACAGGCCGGCGCATACGAGCAGACAGCGTTGTAGTCTGCGCATGGGTAAACCAAATGTGCTCATAGATGTGTACTGATTGGAACAGGTGAAAAAAATTGGATTACATGTATAGGAACTCTGTTGGGTACATGTACGCGGGAAGCAGCAAACCGGCAAGATGGTTTGCCAAGGAGGAGGCATACTAAAGGCAGAAGACCCGTTTAGTCATTCGGCTGGTTGCAACGGGGCACTGTTGCCGAAGGAAACGGGTGCGTCGCTACGGAAGAAATTGCGTTCGGTCGGGTAGTTCCGAAAAGAAGGCGGTTGGCAGAATTGTGGGTAACCGGAATGTAAATGTTTTTTTCATAGCAGGATGGTGATCACATAATGAGTAAATGGCACTGAATCAACGGGTACTCATGCACTGTATCGATTTTAGACCGGAAGACCATCAGGCGGAATCGGTTGCCGGTCCTTTTTTCGTCGGGTCTCAATAGAAATCCCAAGTAATACACCCACCCCATCATAATGTTTAAATTATCCGGGATTTTGTTGTAAAATATGTATGAAGGGGTAGCTTGTCCAAGCTGATATACGATGCCGGCAGGCCGCAGGATTTACCCGTAACCATTAATTTTCTGTTTTTTTGATCGGGAAGTAAAAATACGTAAGTGCGCTGCGGCCGGGGTCAATGTGGGCGAACGGCCACCGGGGAAATGCACGGGACACTCCCGTTCACTCAGTAAATTGCCCGAAGCGGCCACAAAGGCGAACCGGGGCCGTCTTGACCTGAAATAACCATACCGTTTTTTCGGGTCAGTGCGTTGATAAGAAAAGCCAACGCTCCATGAAAGTTACGTATACGAAAGGGCTGCTCGCCATGGTGTTGCTGCTGGGTTTATTGTGGCCCACCCTGTCGCACGCCACCCACGTACGGTCCGGTGCCATCACCACCCGGCGCATCTCCAGCACACAGCTTACCTACGAAATCACCCTGACGGTGTACTTCGATCAGTCGCCGGGGTCGCGGCAGGCGGCCGCGGGCACCAACAGCGTCAATTTCTGTTTCGGCGACGGTGTCAGTACCGACGTACCCCGGCAGTTACCCATTCAGTTCATCAACGGGGGCAGCTCGTCCATTAACATTTACCGGACCACGCACACCTATCCCGCCAACGAGGCCTACAAGATTTCGGCCCGCATCGAGAACCGGAACGACAATACCCGCAACATCAACGGCGGTAGTTCGGTCGGCATACCGTTCTATGTCGCCACCACCATCTCGACTAATGCCGCCCTGGGGCAGAACAGTACGCCCGTGCTGCTGAACGCCCCGCTGGATTCGGCCCGGACGGGGCAGAAGTTTTGTTTCAACCCGGCCGCTTTCGACGTCGATGGCGATAGCTTAGCGTACCGGTCGGTGGGCGTAGTACCAGCGCAGAGTCTGGGTAACAATCCCTGTCTGCAATCGCCGGTGCCCGGTTACCAGTACCCCAATGTGTTCAGCACCGCCAGCGAAGCGGGAGGTGCTCCGACCTACGGCATCAATGCCATCACCGGCGATTTGTGCTGGGATTCGCCGGGGGAGATGGGGCAGTATAACATGGCGTTTGTGATCGAAGAGTGGCGAAACGGCGTGCTGATCGGCGAAATCACCGTCGATTTACAGGTTATCGTAATCGACAGTCCCAACAAACGCCCGTTGCTCCAGGTACCGGCCGATCTCTGCGTACTGGCCGGGACGACCATTAACCAGACCATCCGTGCCACCGACCCCGATGGCAACCGCGTGGTGCTGACAGCCTACGGCGGTCCCTTTAACCTCGGTCCCGACGGAAAACCCGCAGATCCGATCCTGGTGGTGCCAAACGCGGCTACCTTTACCACGCCCGTGCAGCCACAGGGACAACCCGGCACTGGTACGCTGACCTGGCAGACCAACTGCGGTCAGATTCGGCAGGAACCCTATGAAGTGGTGTTTAAGGTGACAGACGTGCCTAACAACCGAGCCGTTTCGCTGGCGACCTTTCAAAGCGTGCGCATCCGGATCATTGGTCCCGGCCCCCAGAATCTCACCGCCCGACCTGCCGCCGATGCATCGGGCCGGGCCGTTCAACTGAACTGGACGCCTTACACCTGCGTACCCGTGAGCACCTCGGCCCAGCCAAATGCCCAGCCGTCCCAGATCCTCGTGTACCGGAAGGAAGGGTGCAGCTCCGATGCTACTACCGACTGTTTTACGGGTATTCCGCCTGGATACACCAAAATTGGGCAGGTGCCTTACACCACCAGCACCTTTACCGACAATCAGAACCTGCGCCGGGGGGTGCAGTACAGCTACCGCATTGTGGTGCAGTACCCGCAGGCCACCGGGGGCGGCTCCAGCGTAGCGTCTACCCAGGTCTGTTACAGTTTGCCGTTGCTGATCCCCGTACTCACGCAGGTTACCGTCGACAGTACGGGGCCGGGGTTGTCGACGACCGTAAACCGGGGTGTCATCACCGTGCGCTGGACCCGGCCGCTGGGGCTGAGCCCCGGCGATCTGGGTGCCCCGTATCAGTACCGGCTCAACCGGGCGCCGGGCCTCGGTGGTACGACGTTTACGACCGTGCTGACCCGAAATACGAACCTCGATCCGGCTGTAGTCGATACGATCTTTACGGATCAGGTGGGCCTGAATACGGTAGCGAATCCATACACCTACCAACTGGAGTTTTATTATACTGACCCGGCGACAAAGCAGCTCACCCGGCTCGACGCGACCGATCCGGCCAGTAGTGTACGGTTGAGTGTAGCCCCCGCCAACCGCCGGATTGGCCTCAGCTGGCAGGCGCAAACCCCCTGGAGCAACGACAACCAGACCCATCGTATTTACCGCAGCACCCGGGGACCCAACGGCCCGTTTAACCAGATTGCCGCCGTTGCCGTGTCGGGACCGGCCAGTTATACCTATACCGATACGGGAGCCGATGCCGTGCTGGCCGATGGCAATACGAGCCTGTCTGCACTCTCGGCCGACAGCAGCTACTGCTACCGGGTGGAGACGATAGGCCGCTATTTAGACCCCAACATCCGCCTGCCGCTGCTGAACAATTTCTCGCAGATCGTTTGCGCCCAGCCCGCCGATACCACCCGGCCCTGTCCGCCAACGCTCCGCGTCGATTCGCTGAACTGCGCCACGCTGACACCCCAGAGTTTTTGCAACCAGACCAGTTTTACCAATAACCTGACGTGGCAGAATACCACCGGCCCTACCTGCGATCCCAACATTGTAGGCTACCGGATTTACTACAGCCCCTACCAGGAAGACCCGACATCAGCGAGTCTGGCAGCGGTATCGGCCCCGACGCTGACGTTTCGGCATGAAAGTCTGACTTCGGTGGCGGGCTGTTACTACGTGACGGCAGTGAGTCGGCGGGGATTGGAAAGCAGCCCGAGTAACCGGGTGTGCGTCGATAACTGCCCGCTGTTTCAGATGCCGAACGTGTTTACGCCCAACGGCGACGGGCACAACGACCTATTCACGCCCCTGCCGTGTCCGCGTTTTGTGGAGTCGCTGGAGTTTGTGGTCGTGAACCGGTGGGGGGCTGAGGTGTTCCGTATTAATGACGTCAACATCAACTGGAACGGCAACGCCGACAACGGACAACCCCTGCCGGGCGGGTTATATTATTACCAGGTGACGGTGCATTTCGCCAGTGTGCACCGCAACAGCCCGCCGGTCAGCTACAAAGGCTGGGTCGAACTGATCCGCCAGGTCGGGACGCGGTAGAAAAAGCCCGGTAACCCATCAGTCCCGGTAGGGAGTCATTCCGGGACTGATGGGTTTTACCTGATTACCTACTCATACGGTCAGCGTGAGGGTAAACGCAGTACCTTCTCCTTCCACACTGTCCACTGTCAGCATCCCGCCATGCCCCTTCGTCACGATATCATAACTCAGCGACAGGCCTAAGCCCGTGCCTTCACCGGTGGGTTTGGTCGTGAAAAAGGGCTGAAAAATCTTGGCTTTTACCGCTTCGGGAATGCCCGTGCCGTTGTCGCGGACGTGAATGTCAATCCGGTTGTCGATGTGCCGGGTCTGCACCGTGACGGTGGGCATATAGCTTTCGGATTGTTGCTGTTGGCGTTTCTGGACGGCATAAAAAGCATTATTGAACAGGTTCAGCAACACCCGCCCGATGTCCGCTGGCATGACCGAAACCTGACCTAAATCGGGCGCAAAGTCGGTGACTAATTCACAATTGAATCGACCCGTCGACCCGTTCTTATCTTTAGCTCGCAGGCCGTGATAAGCCAGCCGCAAATATTCGTCGGCCAGGTTGTTC
>JBBQLG010000144.1:0-14833 GCA_038327655.1 Cytophagales bacterium | reverse complement strand
CTGTCGGTCGTGGCGGCAGCGGGCGGGGAAGTCGGCCCATTAGTTTCGTGGCCAACACCTTCGGCGGCACCGTAACCTGGAGTCCCGACGGCAAGTATATTTTGTTTGAAACGGCCCAACGTACCGAACTGGCGCAGATTGCCCGCATCGACTTAGTGCCACGTACGCCTAAATTCCGCGAAGACCAGTTTCGCGATTTGTTCAATGAAGAAGTGCCGAAAACCCTGCCGACGGTAACGGTAACGCCTGCATCCAGAAAGCCCGCTACCCGCGATTCGAGTACGGCGGTTGTGCTGGGCGATACGGCAAAAACGATGGGTAAGTCGGGTACCAGCATTGTCTTCGATGGTATCCGGCAGCGGTTGAGCGTGTTGCCGATGGGGGTCGATGCAGACGATCATGTTATCAGCAAAGACGGGAAAACGCTGCTCCTGATTGCCACGGTAGCCGGTCAGCAGAACCTGTACACGTATTCCCTGGATGAACTGGCCCGCGAACAGCCCGTGGCCCGGCAACTCACGTCCACCTCCGGTTCTAAAAGCGACGCGCAGTTTTCGCCCGATGGTAAAGATGTCTATTACTTAGAACAGGGCCGGATTCAGACCGTGGCGCTGGACAAACGGGAACCGAAACCCATTGCCGTGCTGGCCGAGATGGACGTCGATTTTGCGACCGAGAAAGTACAGGTATTCAAACAGGCTTGGGAAGTGCAGAACAAGGGTTTCTACGATCCTACCTTCCACGGCACCGACTGGAAAGCTGTCAAAGCCGAGTACGAACCGCTGGCAGCCGGTGCCCGCACACCCGACGAACTGCGCCGGTTGCTGAGCCTGATGGTGGGTGAACTGAACGCGTCGCACTCCGGCGTGTCGGGACCTCCGGGTTCGGCACCGATCACGACCGGTCGACTGGGGCTGCGCTTCGACCGAGCCGAGTACGAACGGTCGGGTAAACTAAAAATAACGGAGGTCGTCACCCTCAGCCCGGCCGCCCTGACCGGCACCATCAAGCCCGGCGATTACCTGCTGGCCGTGGATGGGACAACGGTGGACGCGCAAACGAACCTCGATCAGTTGCTGGACAACAAAATCAGTAAGCGGGTGGCGTTGTCGGTAGCATCGTCGCCGGATGGAACGGCGCGGGAAATAACCGTGCGGCCCGTGAATCTGGCGACTGAAAAGGGATTACTCTACAAACAGTGGGTGCAGCAACAGCGCGATTATGTGACTAAAGTCAGTAACGGTCGGCTGGGCTACGTACACATGTTCGATATGTCGGCGGAGTCGCTGGCGCAGTTGTACGTCGATCTGGACGCCGAAAACCACGCCCGCGAAGGCGTGGTGGTGGATGTGCGGAACAACAACGGTGGATTCGTGAATGCCTACGCCCTCGACGTGTTTGCCCGGAAAAGCTACCTCACCCTGACACCACGAGGTTTACCGGCGGCTCCCGCCCGGACGCAACTGGGGCAGCGGGCCCTGGAAACGCCCACGATTTTAGTGACTAATCAGCACTCGTTATCCGATGCCGAAGACTTTTCGGAAGGATACCGAACCCTGAAACTGGGCAAGATCGTTGGCGAACCGACGGGCGGCTGGATTATTTATACGTCGTCGGTACCACTCATCGACGGGTCCAATCTGCGGTTGCCCTTCATCAAAGTCACCGACAATACGGGCCGGGACATGGAACTGAATCCGCGCCCGGTGGATGTGGCCGTGTCGCGACCCATCGGCGAAAGCTACACCGATCAGAACGTGCAGATGGACGTGGCCGTGAAGGAACTCGTAAAGCAGTTGGACGACGCGAAAAAGCTGATGACCGGCAAGTGATTGCCGACAGAAAAAAGGCTTTGATAAGCAGACAGCCCGCTACTGGTAGCGGGCTGTGTTGTTTCAGATAAGGTAAACTAAGTTGGTAAACGTAAGAATATAGACAATCAAGAATTAGGGAGAGATTTTTATTTGTTTTTGCTTAAATAAGTATATTTGTAATATTCAAAAATAGGCTTTGAGTTCTATATCTCGTTCGGGGGGTCTCTATAAGTGGGTCGATGGTCTCACGGAGTTGTAAGATTGCTTTGGCATGATTCATGAGAATAGTCGTAAAGACCCAATCCGTACCGGCGATACAACTTTCGTTTACAACCATAATAACTCAGCCAGTGAATTCACTACTACCTAAGCCACTGTCCGTATACGTGCTGACGTTTAACAGTGAGAAGTATTTAGATATCCTGCTCAGTAGCATTCGTTCCATTGCCGACGAAATTGTTATTGTGGATAGTGGTAGCCAGGACCAAACCCGATCCATTGCTGACCGGCACGGATGCCATTTTGTGTACCGTGCGCTGGACACGTTTCGTGAGCAACGGGAGTTTGCCATGCGGACCTGCCAACACCAAATGGTATTAATGCTCGATTCTGATGAGATTCCCGATGCCGAGTTCGTGCAGCATATTATAGAATTAAAGCAAACCGGTTTTGACTGTGATGCGTATCAGATTAAGCGAAACTGGTTTGTAATGGGGCAACCTGTTACCTGTATGTACCCCGTAAGAAGTCCCGATTTCACGGTGCGCTTAGTCAGGCAGGACCGGGTTACGTTCATAAGTAACGAGTGCAGCCTAGTCCATGAGAAAGTCATCGGCTACCAAACGTTAGGCGACATCCGCGGGGCCGTGTCGCATTATACGTTTGAATCCCGGCAGGAGATGACCCGAAAATTACATGCTTATTCAGCTCTGGCCGCCCGCGATCTGGTCGAACTGGGAATCAGGCCGGGTTTGGTTCACGTGTTGTTTCATCCACCCATTGCCTGGGTTAAGTGGTATATCGTGAGGGGAGGCTGGCGGGACGGACGGCTGGGCTGGACCATCGGTCAGTATGTCTGGTCGTCGGTATTCCGTAAATTCAGCGGTGCCCGGAAACTTCACCGAATCGCGCAGACAAATACACCGTCGGCAAACCGTAGCCCTGTTGCACCGCTCGCACCATAGCTGGTTATGCCCGCCGAGGGTTTGGTACTGGCGTTTCCCAGCTTTCTGATTTTCTCTGACGCTACCCCCGACCATGCAACCGTCGTCCTTCTTCTTTAAGCTCGTTACAAAATTGGCGAGCCTGTACGTGCTCGTCCGGCATCGCCATTTGCCGCCCGGCTACAAGTATTATTACCGAAATACCTACCTCTGCCAACTGGCGCAGGTGCCTTATTTCGTGGCTGATTTCGTGCGCCGAAAGCCGTATAAAGTGATTTCATACCACGGCGAATTCGGCAATGAAGTGCAGTTTGCCCTGCCGCACGCGTATTGGCACTACAAAAACGGAACGCTGAAAACCACCCGGTCGTCCCGATTTACGCGTGAACTTTACTTTTTCTCGCCCGACCATGAGGAGTGTTTTGACGAACGGTCACCGAAGGCGAACTACAACTTCGATCTGCCCCGGATCATGCACAGCCAGAATTACGACATGACCAAATGGGTCGCCGTACCGCTGAAGGAAACCTACCGCAACGACGTGTACGTATTCGGGAAACCGATCCTGATTATTGCCAATCGCTATAACCGGGAGTGGGATGGACCGCCCGTCAGTTTTCTGAGCATCGAGTTGCTGGATTTCATTTTTACGGTGCTGAACGACCGGTTTACCATCGTCTACAACCGCCCGAAAGCCACGCAGATCGTGACGGACAACAGCGACATCGACGACCTCGGCGAATTCGACTGGCTCCGGCAAACGCACCCCGACGTGTTGCTAATGGAGGACCTTTACCGGGAAAACCGGGGCGACGCCCGCAACTATAACCATTTTCAGTTGCAGCTGTACGCCAACGCAGATCATTTTATCTCGACCCATGGCGGTACGGCCTCCTTAGCCAGCTACTTCGGCGGGGTCAACCTGATTCTGTCGAAAGCTGGTCTGGAACACCACTTTAACTGCTACCAGACCATTTATCCGAAATTGTCGGGTGCCACGATTCTGCACGCGAAAACCGACGAGGAGGTAAAGAACTACGTTCGAACGCACTTTATGACCGTTCCCGAGCCGCAGTTGGCCGGGGCAGATACCTCACGTTTACCTTAATCTGCGCCCTGTCTATGAAACCGAATATTGTTTGTGTCGGCTTGGTTAGCTGGCCTGGAAACTACACCAAATCGACGATAGAACTGATGAACGAACTGTCCCGGACGCACCGGGTGCTGTTTGTCAATTATGCCTACACGCTCAACGATGTACGCAAGCACCTGAGAAAGCGGACGGATATGCCCCTGCGGGCGGTACTCGGACTGGCCGACCGGATTACAGAACATAAACCTGCCAGCGGTGGGGTACTGCATGTGCTGACTCCGCCCTGGCTGTTGCCCATCAACGCGCTGCCACCCGGTCGGCTCCATACCGCTCTCCTGAACTGGAACGCCCGGCGAATGGCCCGTTGCATCCGCAAGGCCCTCGACCGGCTGCATTTTGACTCGCCGGTGGTCATTAATGCCTTTCACCCGTTGCTGGGCGTAGCCATGCAGGGGCAGTTGAACGAGCGGGCATTACTGTACTACTGCTACGACGACATCCGGGCCGAACCCTGGAGCCGACAGCACGGCGAATCGTACGAAAAACAGTTTCTGCCCCGGGTCGATGCCGTAGTTACGTCCTCGGTGGTGCTGGCCGAATCGAAACGGCCTTTTCAGCCCAACACCTATGTGGTGGAGAATGGGGTCGATTTCGGGCAGTATCAGGCAACCCCTGCGTTGGAAAAATCACCTTCCGATGGGCTGACCGTCGGGTATGTTGGGGCGATGGACAACCGGATCGACTGGCCACTGCTGGAACGTTGTTTTGCGGCTTTGCCCCACGTGCGCTTTCTGCTCGTTGGTCGCCCGCCTGCCCCGGCGGTGGTAACCCATCTGTTGCAATTTCCGAACGTAACGTTTCCCGGTCTGAAACCCCCCGCTGATCTGCCCGCCTGGGTGCGGCAGATGGACGTGGGGCTGATTCCGTTCGTGAAAAACGAGCAGACGCGGGCCATTTATCCCCTGAAACTAAACGAGTACTTGGCTACTGGTATGCCCGTAGTTGCCACCGATTTTACGGAGTTGGGGCAGTTCGACGGGCTGATCCGGGTAGCGACCAGTGCCGATGCTTTTCTGGATGCGCTGCGGGAAAGTTTGCTGGATACGGATGCTGCTCTCCGGAAGCAACGCGTGGCAATGGCCCGAAGCAATTCGTGGACAAACCGGGGGCAGCAACTTTCGGCAATTATCGACGATGTACTGGCGCGGCCGGTTGTGTCCGAAAAAGGAGCGGTGAAAACGGCTATTGCAGCCTGAATGCCGGACCTGGCAGCACGGGGGTACAGCGTTGAGCGTGGTAAAAGGGCATAGCCGTCTATGTTCATCAAAATCGCCTGTGAATCAAATCATTTAGTTAAAAATATCATTATTTGTATTACATTAGAGTTATCAAAGTATGGCAGAATTATTGTAGTGTATACTGGTTATGGCACTCTCTCAATTTATCCGTCTGCTAACAGTCATCTTATTCGTTAGCTATTCATCAGCAGCAGTCGCACAGACGGGCCACAGCGATGCCGGGCAATTTGACCTGAACCGGGATCTGGCCGAGCAATTGCTCTCACTCGAACAGCTTTACCAACTGGCCTTGGTCAACTCGCCCAACATGCAGGATCAGAAGGCGCAGATTGATATACAGGTAGAGACCAATCGAATGGCTAAAACATCACTGCTGAGTGGTATTGGGTTCTCGACCGGTTATTCGGCGAGTAATCAATCGGCGATTGCCGCCGGCATTGGTGCCAGCGGGCTTGAAAACGTTCAGATTTCGAGCGGGTACCGGGCCGGTGTTTCGGCGGGCATTTCGCTGGGGACACTGCTGAACTACCGGGGTAACATTCGGCAGGGACAGGCGGCCTACCGGTCGGTGATTGCCAAGCAAAATGGCATTAAACTGGGGTTGCGCCGGGACATCAGCCAGCTTTATCAGACGCTGCTGACGAATCAGAAAATAATCAACGCCTACATTCAGGAAGAACAAAAATCCTTAATCGTGTTTCAAACCGCCGAAATCGACTGGAAAAACGGTCGACTGGATGTCGGGGAATACGCTGGTGCGAGTAGTCGTTATACGGAGATACGCATTAAGACCGAACAGGCGAGGGGCGGCCTGATGGGCAATTTGTACGACCTGAGTGCCCTGGTTGGCGTAGAGATGAGTCGGTTAAAAGTAAGATAAGCGATGGCAATAACGCTGGCAACGGTTGTTCAGATTCTGAAGCGAAACGCACTCTGGTTACTTCTGTTTCCAGCGGTACTTATCGGAACTGTGGCCTACCTCACGCGTGATCTGCCCCTGGAATTTACGTCGACGGCTACCGTTTATACGGGTATTGCCTCGGGCTATTCGATTACAAATGCTGAAGGTGAAAAAATCGATAATACCGCTGTCAACAACGCGTTCGATAACCTGATGACCACCATCAAGTCGCGCGAAACCATGGCCGATGTAGGGCTGCATCTGCTGGCGCATCATTTGGTGTTGGATAAACCCCGGCCCGACCAACTCGGGGCAAAATCACTCAAAGCGCTGAAAGGGCTGATGAACCCGGTGCTCAAACAGGCTATCGTACCGGGTAATGAGGATTCGACGTACGCCCGTTTACAGACCCTGGCCAAACAGCCGGGTGGTAATACCGTGAAGTCACTGCTGTTTCAGTCGGGCACACCCTATGCAGTGGAAGGGGTGCAGGGACGCATCTCGGCCACCCGCAAGGGCAGTAGTGATATGCTCGACATGTCGAGCAAAGGCACTGATCCCGCCATTTGTCAGCAAACGCTCACGTATCTGATCCAGAGCTTCAAGCAACGATACACATCGTTTAAGACCTCAGAAACCGGCAGTGTCGTTGGGTATTTTGAAGATCAGACCAAAATGGCTTTCAACAACCTGAAATCGGCCGAAGACCGGCTGACCAAATACAGCATCGACAATAAAATTATCAACTACGCCGAGCAGTCGAAATACACGGCGGCTGCTAAAGAAGGACTTACGTCGGAATACTATCAGGAAAAACGGCGGTTAGAAACGGCCAATGCTGCCCTGGGAACCCTGAATCAAAAACTTGACGAACATACGTCCGTGCTGACTGCCAACGAGTCGCTGAACACCAAACGGGCAGAACTGGCCAAAGCGCAAACGCAGTTGTCCAATGCCCTGGTGTACGGCTATCCGAAAGAGGCCGTCGATAAACTGCGGGCCGTAACCAACCGGGTGTCGGACGAGCTGAAAGTAATGGTGCAGCGGTATTACAACAGCACCCATACGCTGGAGTCCGTGCCTCAGAAAGAGCTGACAAACAGGTACCTGGAAAATACATTAGAGAACGAGGGATCAAAGGCCCGCCTTAAAACGATGGAGGCTCGCATTCAGGAGTTCGACCATGTGTACGATGTAATGGCTCCCCAGGGCTCAGCCGTCGGGCGGTTGCAACGCCAAATCAGCGTGGCCGAGAAAGAGTATTTAGCCACGCTGCACAGCCTGAACCAGGCCCGGCTCCGGCAGAAAGACCTGGAAATGAGCGGAGCTATGACTATACTGGACCTGCCGTCGCTGCCCATGAAACCGCTGCCATCGAGTCGGCGGCTGCTGATTATTGCGGCCGGATTAGCCGGGGTGGTACTGGTGCTGTCGTACGGATTTGGCAAGGTAATGCTCAACAGCACCATTGCCTCGCCCGAACGCGTGGAGCCACTGATTAACATTCCGCTGGCGGCCGCGCTGCCCATCCGGCTACCCCGCCTGTCGGGCTACGACCTGGACTTCGCCGAACACTGCATGCTGGAACAACTGCACAGCCGCATCTTAGTCGACATTCAGCAGGCCGGCACGCCCAAACATTCGTATCACCTCATCACCATTTTCAGTACGCGGCCGCAGCAGGGTAAGTCGTGGGTAGGCAGCCGCATCAGCGATCTGTTTGCCGAAACGGGCAACCGGGTGGCCTATTTATACGCCGATAAACTAATGAGTCCGGCCCCGGCACCCACGCAGGCACAATCCATTGCCTACCCGCTGATGACCGATTTTGCCGATGCCGACCGCCTGGCCGAACTGCTGGCCTCAATGCCGGAACTGGCCACATCGTCGTTTGACTATGTTTTCCTGGAACTGCCCGCCCTGCTGAATACGCCCATGCCTGTGCAACTCATCAGCCAGAGTGATATGTCGCTGCTGGTAGTCAGTGCCCGGGCGTCGTGGACCCAGTCCGATCAGGAGTTATGTACCCTCTACAGCCGGGCAGCCCGTGGTCCGATTGTAGCCGTGCTGAACGACGTAGAACCCGACCGGCTGGAGATGCTGATGGGGCCGCTGTCGAAGCGGAAGCGGAAGATAGAGCGCGGCAAAGAAAAACAGGCCGACAAAAAAAACACCAAAAATCAGCAGTTGATCCGGCGCAGTTGACGAACGCCGGTCGATGAATGGCTGATTCAACCCTCAACTAAGGTCCGTAACAACATGAATGGGCGTGCTGGATTTCTGGATAATCACCTGACCCTTCGGCTGGGACTCTCGCTGGCCGCGTTGCTGGTGCTGGGGCTGGGTATGGGAGTGGTTATTGCCAAAGCCGGTGTGCCGCTGGCCATGATGGCCATTGTGGGGCCACCGGGCATTTATTTTGTTTCGCTCTGCTTTCGCCAGCCGAAAGTAGGTTTGATTGCCAGTTTTTACATCGGGTTTTTCGTCGGTGGTCTCGGCCGGTGGTCGCCTGTATCCCTGCAGTTTGGGTTGAGTGTCGATATACTGCTCACCATCTCCTTACTGGGTGTATTGTTCTCCGCCAGCAAAGCTGATTTTGCCAAGCTGCATAATCCGATCCTGTACGCGGTACTGCTCTGGTTGGGGTTCTGCATTCTGGAATTGGCCAATCCGGAGTCGCGCAGTGTGGAGGCCTGGTTCTATACAATCCGCAGTTTTTCGTTCTATTGGCTGCAGGTACTGATTGTGGGGCTGATTACCCTTACGCGGGTTGGCGATGTCTATCAGATCGTCCGTATTTGGTCCGGCTGTTCTTTTGTGCTGGCTATCTGGTCGTTTGAGCAGCAGTACATTGGTCTGCTCGGTGGCGATAAAGTATGGATGGAAACGATAGGGTATATAACGCACATGCTGCAGGGGCAACAGCGGAGTTTTTCGTTCTGCTCCGATGCCGGACAGTTTGGCGCGGTTATGGCCCACGTATCGTTGTTCACCCTGATTCGAACGATGAATGAACCGAAGTGGTCAAAAAAAATCGGTTTAGGCATACTCACCTTGATTTACTTCTGGGGCTTTGCCGTTTCGGGCACCCGGGGACCGGTACTGGTGCTGGGTCTGGGCTTCATCGTATACCTGTTCATCAAAAAAAATATTACACTGCTGTTGATCGGAGGAATCATGCTGGGTGGGGCTTATGGACTGCTCAAATTCACCAAGGTTGGTCAGGGAAACTATCAGATTCAGCGGATACGCAGCTCGTTAGACCCCAATGATCCCTCCCTACAGGTACGATTAGGCAATCAGCGAATATTTGCCGCCATAATGCAGACCCGTCCGTTCGGCGTGGGCCTGGGCATGACCGCAACCGGTTCCAAGTTTGGCGCAACCGGTATCCTGACCGAACTGGGTGTAGACAGCTGGTATGTACGCATCTGGCTGGAAACCGGTATGATTGGCTTGTGGGTTCACCTGTTCCCGTTGCTGCTCATGATTGTGGTAGGCTGCATCCGCATCGGTAAGCTTAAAAATAAACGACTGCGTGCCACCATGGAGGCCCTTATTTGTGGCTACGTTGGTATCGTTGGGGCCTCCTACGGAAATCAGTTGCTGGGTCAGTTTCCGACTAATATTGTCGTTTACCTGACGATGGTCATGCTATTGATTGCCCCTTCACTGGATGACGAAGCGATGGCGATAGATGCTGCGGCTCAAACCGTGACCAGAAAGCGGATCAGCAACGGTCAGTACATAGCGGACGAAGTTAATTAGGCAGTACTATTTAGCAATCGACAATGATTATCGCAAAAATAACCAGTGGGCTGGGCAATCAGCTTTTTCAGTACGCCCTTGCCCGGCATTTATCAATAAAAAATAAAACCCCGCTTTATTTTGATTTGGGTTTTTATGATTTAAATAACCCAAATAATACAGCCAGGAAATTTAAATTAGATCATTTTTCCATTAAGTATAGAACCGTATCCCGATCAGCGGGGATATACTGGCCAAAAGCTACCAAAATATTTCCTGACCGGAGTTGCAGTCCATTTTTTGTATGGATCACCGAACAGCACCACCACTTTGATACTACTGTTTTAAGCACGCGGGCGGGTTGCATTACTTTGCAGGGTTACTGGCAGTCTGAGAAGTATTTCGATTCGGTTACCGACATCATCAGGCATGAACTGACGTTTAAAGATAACGCCGATGAAACATTCAATTCCTACAAAAAAATGATTCAATCGAGTAACGTCTCTGTTTCCGTGCATGTACGACGCGGGGACTATGTACATCATCCGGAATTCAGTAAAACGTTTGGGTTTGTAGGCCTTGATTATTACAGTAAAGCTACTGATCTCATACAGGCTAAATTTGAAAACCCCGTCTTCTTTATATTCAGTGATGATACAGAATGGGTCAATGAACAGTTAGGCTTTATTCCGGGGGCCGTATTTGTCGAAAACCGAGGGGCAGACAGCGATATTAACGACCTTCATCTGATGAGTCTTTGCCGGCATAATATTATTGCCAATAGCTCCTACAGTTGGTGGGGTGGCTGGTTAAATAACAACCCGGATAAAGTTGTTATTGCACCTCAGTGCTGGTACAAAAATAAGCCCGAACTGAATACGAAAGATATGGTGCCTGCTGCCTGGATTAAACTATAATAAGTATACGCATTCGTTATAGAATTACGTTCGATGAGCACGATAAATAAGGCCATTAATGGAGGAAAATGGATCACGGGCTCAACCGTTATTGCTACGGTCTGCCAGTTTGTACAGATCGCAATCCTGGCCCGGCTGCTGGACCCATCGGCTTTCGGGGTCGTCAGCATTAGTACGCTGATTACCAACTTTTTTACCATTTTTACCAACCTGGGGTTCTCCAACTCAGTGATTGCCCGGCAGGAGAATAATCGAAAAATTCTGTCTACGCTCTACATTCTGAATATCCTGTTGGGTATATTGATGTTTGTCATTATCTATTTCAGTGCCCCACTCATCATTGCATTCTATAAAGAGCCCCGGTTGTACAAAGTTGTTCGCTGGTCGTCGTGTTATTTTCTGATCGTTTATTTTGGTCAGCTCTATTCGTTTATCCTTCAGAAAGAGTTGAAGTTTAAAGCAGTAGCCTCGATTGATATAATCGGTGCTATTGTGGCTACGTCAGTTACTATCGTATTGGCTTACAGCAATTATCAGGAGTTGTCGCTGATTTTTGGGCAACTTTCCGCTCAGGTAGTTCGATCTATCCTGCAAATTATTCAGGGTACACGCTACTTTATCCCGCTTCCTTATTTTAATCTGAAAATTATAAAAGAACATTTAGTTTTCGGTATGTACACTATTGGCGAAGGGCTACTTGGATTTATACAGTTTAACTCCGACAATATCATTATTGGCGGCATGTTAGGTGTAAAAATATTGGGTTATTACACCGTGGCCTACCAATTAGCGATCTTTCCAATCACTAAACTAAATCCGCTTATTTTACAGATAGCGCATCCGTTGCTGGCCCGAATGAAAGAAAATCATGCAGAACTCAGGCAGTCTTATCTGAAAATTTTAGATATTGTCAGTTTCTGTACTATGCCCCTGTTGGCGGGTCTGTTTATCACGGCAGATAGTGTTATTCCGCTGCTATATGGGCCAGGCTGGGAAAGTGCCGTGCATTTAGTCCGAATCTTTGTTTTTCTGAGCCTTTTCTCGAGTTTAAGCCAGCCCTTATTTATGGTTGTTTTTATAAAGGGTAAACCGAAGCTGTTATTTTACCTGAACCTGGTAACGCTCGTTATTAAAATTCCACTGTTGTACGTACTGGGGCATTACTGGCAGCTAACGGGTATTGCCGTCGCCTTTATGCTCACCACGTTCATTAATTTCGTGTTTAGTCTGTTTATTGCTCAGGCACTGGTCGGCAATTTTATGAAATCGTTTTTTGTCAATATAGCCCAGCCTGCCCTGTTCTGCCTGTTAATGATCGGGTTGATTTTCTTCTATAAACAGTACGTGGGATCCGCTGGTTTTCTGCATACCGGGCTGGAAATTGCCATTGGTGGTCTTACGTATGCTACATTAATTCTGCTGTTTAAACTGTCGTTCTCGGAGTTGAAAGCCTTTCGTAATGCACTTTGATTAATCAGGACACCCGTAACGGAATTGGGGTCGGTTAACTGAATACTGATTCAGTTAACCGACCCCAATTCCGTTAAGGGGATGCAGGCGTATTGCAGGTCGTGGAGCCGAATGGCTAAAGAAAGCCATAATGGCTGCTTTCCTCGTATCACCTGGTAGCTGCCCGCTAAATGGCCTAAATACGAGCTGGAGTGCATCTGGAACATGGTCAGACTTCGGGCCCGGACACTTGAGCCGATAATTCTGATTAAACTGATAAGTATCTGTCGGGACGAACTGATCTTGCCGTAATAACGGTCTTTTTGATCCGGGAAGATTTCGATGTTCGCTACTGCCCCCGACGCGATAATGTTGTACAGCAGTTTCTTTACGTAGCTTATCTGCGTTCGCTTCTTTGGAATCAGGTGATGGATGACCAGCCCCGGCGATATGCCAACGTCGTAACCACATTTGATGGCTGTATATACGATCTGGGCGTCTTCGCCACTGGCTAAACTCTTGCCCGTTCGACCCGTGAGCGATATCGCGTTCCCATCGACTAAGTGGTTGTATTGCAGCATGATACTCCGGCGTACGACATGCCCGGTACCCGCCGGGTGATGAGGAGTCCAGTAGTGTTCCCGTCCGAAAGTCACGCTGTCCACATCCCGCTCCTGATGAATCCATTTATTCGCTTCCACCCAGGCGTCTACCGTTTCCATAAATTCAACCTGCACCCGGCCCGGTCCCCAAATGCCCACTTGTGGGTACTGCCGGAGCAGATCGGCCAGGTTGGCTATATAATTAGGGTCGGGTTGATTGTCATCATCCAGAAACACAATGACCGGAGCCGACGTTGCCTTTACGCCCATCCGTCGGGCCGCCGAAATACCCTGCGTGGTTTCGACAACTACGCGGGCCCAGGGCGTTGCCGCCAGGAAAGACCGGATGTAATCAATTTCGTTGAGTGGAGGCTGGCTGTTGTTGTCGACTAAGCAGCACTCAATCGGGCAATTTAAAGGGATTATCAATGCCGCAACCGAGTCGAGAACCCGCTTGAAAATCAGCGGGCTGGGGTTATACGTGCAGATTACGATGGAGATATCCGGCATAGTTTCGTTGGTTGATCAGTTGCTTCCTGAGTACTGTCAGTTTATGGACTCCAGCACAAAAACTGTGCAGAAGTGTCATGGATCAATCCGTTTTACCTGGAACAGCAGCAGTTCTGATTAATTTTAAGGGGCATGAAGTCCGCTATCGATAGCGGACTTCATGCCCCTTAAGTGAGATTTAGCAGATTGATCGGGCAGGTTGTTGCTGGCTGTTTACAGTTTCAGTACATGCCCGCGCAAAAGTTGCCGACCGGCGTGAATCTGATAGGTGTATATACCCGCAGACCAGGCTTGCGTGGGCAGTACCACAACTTCCTGCCCGTTCGGTAGTATTGTTTGACTAACCAGTTGTCCCTGCGTTGAATACACGTCAACCCGATTGATCAGATAACCCGACCGAAGCCGGATGGTCAGTTGGTCGTAGCAGGGCGATGGGTAGTTAAGCGCACTGTGCTCATCGAGCGTCGGATCAATCATCAGTTCGGCCTGACTGCCAACCCGGCCCCCGTTGCTGCCAGCACCATATTCATACGCACCAATGTCGTAGGCGCTGCCCGATGGACGGGCCTGATCATTCAGGTCGACTACTACCCCCCATTGGGCGGCATTGGTACCTGCATTAATCAGCGGTGACGTGGACAGCAACGTGAAATCACCGTTGGCCGCATCGACGTAGCCTGCCGTCTGGTACGACACCGCTGTGAAGTTGTTCATTAGGGTGCCTGTTGCCCACTGTTCGAACACAATTGGCCGTCCACCCTGAGTTTTCCAATTGGTGATGGCGTTGTTGGCTATAGTGTTGACGTTATCCTGGTTGTACATCCGAATGCCGTCGCGTCCGGTGCCACTAATGGTATTGTTAACGATCTGCACGTAGGTACCGGGCAGCGAACCGGTGCGTTCATCGCAGAAAATACCGTCGGCACCTACCTGACTGATGATGTTGTTGAAGACCCGGTTGTTGCCCCAGTGTCCGACAATGATAATGCCCATGCCGGCCACCTGCTCGATGGTGTTGTTGTAGCAATCGCCCCCGGCCCCTCCACCAATCTGGAGACCGCTGTTTTGGTAGGAAGCAAAGGGTGAGATGCCCGTGTTGCGCAGGGTGTTGTGGTGTACCTGCGCGTCGGGGGCGCAGGCGTATTGAAGTCCCTCGGCTCCCGTCCGTTCGATGCGGTTATGATGAATGTTCAGGCCATAAATCAGGTGGGGGAAGACCTGCTTCTGCACCCCATTGCAGGTCACACTCATGCCGGTACCGAAGAAGGAATTGCCCGCATAAATGCCTTCCCCTTTGGTGTCGTGAATAAAGTTGTCGTGTACATTGACATTGTACATG
>JBBQLG010000143.1:0-14893 GCA_038327655.1 Cytophagales bacterium | reverse complement strand
TTGAACGATCCTTGTAATCTTCCCGCCAAATAATGACTCCAGTGAGGACCGCCTAACGCCCAAAAACGAAAACAGGTGATTTGTAAACTAACGTGTACCGAAAAAACTACGTGCGGGAAGAGCCACTTCCTGACTCAGTGAAAGCAGCTTTTCGATGCCAGGAAGTGTGCTGGTCAAATCACTTGAATTCTGGCAGTAGACATAAACCGGAAGTGTACCGATGCGATGGCTCGGTGGTAGCGGCCGAGCGTCTGTTTGATTGTTCCCGCCCATGAATGTAGGGTCCCCGGATGAGTGCTCAACCAGCCAAAGGCTCTGTTTAAAATCTGGCCGGGCCACGCTGGCCCGCTTTGGTAGCGGCAACCCTCATACCGGCAGTTTGGCTAACCGCCGACTACCCGGTCAAAAAGAAATCAGTTGGTTCGTCCCGCCACGGGCGGCTTACTGCCTGCTAAAGCGACACGTGGCGGGCAATGCTCCGACCTACTCGAAATTCAAATACAGCGTAAACGTGCTGGTGGTGAGCCGCTGAATACCGGCGCTCGCGGGGCTGAGCGCGTTGGCGCGGTAGAGGTTGGGGATGCCCTGCGAAAAACGGAGTTCGGGCGAAAACTTGAAGAACTGAAAAAACTGCTCGAAGCCAACGCCGTATTCCAGCGTTAGGTCGGTAGTGCCGGTATTCAACCGGCCTGACCCCTGGGATTCGCCTTTGCGGACGTTGGTCTCAATAGCAAACGAGGCCCCGGCAATCATGTACATCCGTGAGTTATTGCGCCGTTCGGACTTGTATTTGAACAGAATCGGCACGTTCAGCCACGTCGATTCGCGTATTTCCTGCCGCTGTGAACCACCGGGATAATCGAAATTGACGGCCCGGCTATAGAGCGATACCGACGGCGTGGACCGGAAATCGAACCGGTCGTTGAGGTAGGCGTTGAAGATAAAGCCCACCCGGAACCCCGTGCTGTTGGGCGACGAGATCCGGTACGCCGAATCAGCCGTGGCAAACGTATCGCTGTGTTTGACGTTGAAATGCGTGTTCGGGGCGGCAAAGAAAAAACCGTAGTGAATAGGTTTATCATCGTACCGCTCCTGAAACTTGCGGACGTATTTGTAATCTTTCTGGGCCTGAGCCGCATAGCTGGTCAGCAGCCACAGGGCCGCGAGAACAGCTATTGCTTTTGCCCCACGTAAATCGACGCCACGCCGAAAGTTAACGGTATCCATTTGGTGTTGGTAAAACCGGCCGCTTCAAAAATTCGCAAAAAATCCGGCCCGTCCGGGAACGCCTGCACCGATTCGGGCAGGTACGTGTAGGCCGATGCGTCTTTGCTGACCATCCGGCCAATCAGGGGCAGGATGGCTTTGGAATAGAAGCCGTACAGTTGTTTGAACGGAAATTGGCGCGGATTCGAGAATTCCAGCACGACACAGGTCCCGCCGGAACGCGTAACGCGGTGCATGTCGGTTAGTCCTTTCAGCAGAGTCTCGAAGTTGCGTACCCCAAACGAAACGATGACGGCATCGAAATCATTGTCTTCAAACGGCAATCGCTCCGAATCACCCGACCGCATTTCGATGATGTTGTCCAGGCCGCGCTCCTTCATTTTCGTCCGCCCGAAGCTGAGCATCCCCTCCGAAATGTCGACGCCGATTACTTTTTCGGGTTTCAGGGCGAGGGCTTCAATGGCAAAATCACCCGTACCGGTGGCAATGTCGAGGATACGTTTGGGGGGCGTCGTGGCCATTTTACGCAGTTCGCGGATGGCCCGTTTCCGCCACAGGATGTCGATACCACCACTGAGCACGTGGTTCAGCAAATCGTATTTAGGCGAGATGTTGTCGAACATTTCGGCAACCTGCTCGCGCTTGGAGGTATCTTTATCTTTGTACGGAACGACAGCCATAGTAGTTTGTAGTTAGTGATTTGTAGTTAGTGATGTAGGGGTCTTCAACTACAAACAACAAACTACTTAACTGACCTTAACAGCCCGTTGCGCGTGAAAGTTTGGCGGTACGGCGGGCAATGCGTAGTTTTCAAGACCGTGTCCTTTTCATAATTAACCCCGCTTGCTATGCTTCACCTTCTTCTGCCAGCCCTCCTCGCGCTGAGTACCGTCAACAGTCATCCCCTGACCGACGATGATAAATTGGCCAAAAAAGCCCGCAAGATTCACCAGCGCATTCTTTGTCTCGATACCCACGCCGACGCGCCGATTATGATGCAGAAGCCGGGTTTCGACGTGGGCGTGACGCATGATACCAAGCGCGACGGCTCCCAGATCGACTTTCCGCGCATGAAGCAGGGCGGCATGGATGCCATGTTTTTTGCGGTCTACACGGCGCAGGGACCACGCACCCCGGCCGGCCACGCCGAAGCCAAACGCAACGCCCTGAACCAGTTTGACCTGATTCATCAGGCCCTGAAAAAATATCCCGATCAGGCCGAATTAGCCACCACACCGGCCGATGCGTACCGGATTCAGAAAGCGGGCAAACGGGCGGTGTTTATCGGGATGGAAAATGGCTACCCGGTGGGCGACGATCTGGCGATGCTCAAAACGTACTACGATCTGGGTGCCCGCTACATCACCCTGACGCACTTTGCCAACAACCTCATCGGCGACTCCTCCACCGACCCGGATGGCCCGATCTACGGCGGCCTGAGCGATTTCGGCAAGAAAGTAGTCCCCGAAATGAACCGGCTCGGCATCCTGATCGACGTGTCGCACGTGGCCGACAAAACGTTCTACGACGCGCTGGCCCTGTCGAAAGCACCGGTGATTGCGTCGCACTCCAACTGCCGCGCCATTTGTGATTTCCCCCGCAACATGACCGACGAGATGATTAAAGCCATTGCGGCCAAAGGGGGCGTGGTGCAGGTGAACTTCGTAAGCGACTACCTCAAAAAACCGTCGGATGCATTCCGGGCAGCTAAAACAAAAATCCGCATGGCGGGCGTTGGCAAGGTACTTACCCCGGCGATGGAAGCACGGTTGACGGCCGAAAGCGACTCGCTGGCGAAGGTCTACGCACCGGAGCGGGCCAGTCTGTCGGACATTGCGGACCATATCGGACACATCGTTAAGCTCGTTGGCATCGACCACGTGGGCATTGGCTCCGATTTCGACGGGGGCGGGGGCGTAAATGGACTGGAAGACGTAAGCCAGATCGAAAACCTGACCGTCGAACTGCTGCGCCGGGGGTATTCGGAAGCGGATTTAGCCAAAATCTGGGGCGGTAACCTGCTCCGGGTGCTGGGGCAGGCCAAAGTAACAGTAACCGCCAACTGATCTGATGAAGACGCTCCTGCTATCCATAAAGCGCCGAAACAGCGTATTATTCTGGTTCGGGTTGGTCTGCCTGATTGGCAGTGGAATTTGTCTGGCGATTACCCCGATCACTACCCGGCAGGTACTGGGTATCAACGCGTTTATCAAACCAGCCAAGTTCCTGCTATCTACCGTGATTTTTTGCTGGACGATGGCCTGCTTCTTACCCCTGCTCAACCGGCCCCGTACGGCAGCCGTCTACTCGTGGATGACCGTACTTGTTTTTACATTCGAACTGGTGGTTATCATAGGACAAGCCGCCCGGGGCAAGTTGTCACACTTCAACATTGCGTCGGCTGCGGATGGGCTGCTGTTTGCTCTAATGGGTGTTGCCATCACCCTATTCACACTCTGGACCGGCTACATTGGCCTCTTGTTCTTTACCAAAAAAACGACACCCCTGCCGCCACCTTACCTATGGGGTATTCGGCTGGGGATGCTGCTGTTCGTCATTTTTGCGTTCGAAGGCGGGTTGATGGCCAGTCGGCTGAGTCATACCGTTGGGGCAGCGGATGGCGGACCGGGCCTTCCGGGCACCAACTGGTCTACCGGACACGGCGATCTGCGGGTAGCTCATTTTGTGGGCATGCACGCCTTGCAGCTACTGCCCCTGTTCGGCTATTTTCTGGCCAAACGACCGTGGCAGGTCATAGCACTGGGTACCGTTTATCTGGCCCTCGCCGTGGCCTTACTGGTACAGGCACTGGCGGGAAAACCGTTGCTGGCGGGATTAGTCTGATGAACAGAACGCTTTGAGGTTGTATTCGCAGATATAGTGTAAATTCAGGTAAAAAAGAGGTCTGCTGACCTCAATCGAAACCAGCTATGACCCTGATTCTCAAAATACCCCGCCATTTTGATGTTTTCTCCGACGATGAGTTGTACGCCTTCTGTATGGCCAATCCCGAACTGAGCATCGAACGCGACGAAAACGGACAAGTATTAATGGCACCACCCACCGGATTTGAAGGAAGTAGCCGAAATATGAGTATCGGCAGCATGATTTGGCAATGGAATTTCAAGAAAAAAGTCGGTAAGGTAACGGACTCCAACGGCGGCTACATTTTACCCGACAACTCCATGCGGGCACCGGATGTGGGGTGGCTAAGCAACGAGCGACTGGCGACGATTACTCTTGAGGACCGAAAAAAGTTTGCCCATGTCTGCCCTGATTTTGTGATTGAACTCAGATCAGAATCCGATAACCTGAAGGAGTTACAGGCGAAAATGGAGAAATGGCTCGAAAACGGCGTTCGTCTGGGCTGGTTAGTCGATCCGCAAACTCAGACGACGCTTATTTACCGCCCTAATCGCGAGCCGGAAAGCAAACTCTTCACCGAAACCCTCTCCGGCGAAGATGTTTTGATCGGTTTTGAAATGAATGTAGCGGAGGTGCTGGAGAGATAAAGTAAGTTGCCTGATTTTGACTAATAAAGGGAATAGTAGCAAAGCGTTAGCTTACCATCACTTACACAACGTATTGTACAGTAGCATTCTCAAGTGAACCTGATAAACTCTCAACTTCTACTGACGCTCAACCTTGGTTGAGTTGGCTTAGCTTTGATTCATCCGCCAATGGATCAAAACTGTTTGTCAAGCTATGGACTCCCAACCAACTTTTCGTCAACTTTACCAAGACTTTAACACTCGGCGTGTCGATGCCGTTCTGTCCCATATGCACCCCGATGTGCAGTGGCCCAAAGCCTTTGAAGGCGGTTACGTGAGTGGACACGATGAAATACGCAAATATTGGACAAGACAGTGGACGGAAATAAATGGAATTGTTGAGCCAATCGGATTTAATGAAAGACAGGACGGAACAGTAGAAGTGACGGTTCACCAGGTGGTGAAGGACTTGCAAGGCGAACTGATATTCGATGGAACAGTAAAGCACATTTACACTCTGCAAGACGATTTGATACGAAGGATGGATATTGAGCTTGTGTAAAGGAGACATCCATTAATTCCACTGCACCGAATCCGGGCCTGCATACAGGTGCTCAGATTCGAGTAGGCTTATAGAAAGCAATTGTAGGTTTTGAAGGTGAGTCAACATATAAATCTACGTCTATCCCAATTTAGCTTCATGACATGGGATTAGCTATGAAACCGGGTAATGCAGACCAGAAAAAACTAAGGCCAACCGACGCTTGCTTAATGTGTCGGTTGGCCTTTAGCCAGAATCGCAAAGCAGACGGCTTCACTCACCGCCTACCCTAATTCGCCCAACGTGGCCGGGATGCCGAGCCACCCGCCTATCGTGACCCGGCCTTATTCGTGAAATCAACTACCGTTACGTCAGCTAACCACGGACCGACGATGGTGCCGAAGGCTTTGTGGGCGGGATGCGGCAAATAAGCATCGCGGTCTTTTTCGCTGTCGAAGGTCAGGATAAAGGCGTGGGTCAGGCCTTTGTTCAGGTTTTCGGGGCTGTTGTTGGTGCCCCATTTGAAGCCTTTGATCTCCTTGATTTTTGACGGCAGGGCCTCAAAAGCAGCTATGATCCCGGCTACTTTTTCGGGTGTGGTTTCGGGTTTGAATTTGAACAGAACAATGTGTTGCAGCATACCGGATTTCGTGGGTTTGCGGGGTGGTGTCGAACTGGCATAACCGGATAGAGTCAACAGTAGCAACAGGCTGATTAGCAGGCGTTTCATAAAACTTGGGGTTTAGTGTTGGCTATAAAAGTTTAAAATCAGGATTATTGCTGCCGACGCTCTTTAACAGGCCAAGCATCGACTAATTTCTTTGCGCCCAGCGGCTTCACGTCGTGATTCGCCCTTGAACCTCCCGCGAAAAATCAGCGCTGTCGCGGCCTTAGCGACAAGTCGCTCAATAGTAGGCCTGGCTGGTTTTGTTTTTACCCGTCCGTGTTATTTCGTCAATAATAACTCTGTTCGTGCGCTCATCAAAATTTAGATATTTTAAGTATCCAATCCGATAAATTATTTCACAAAGAGATGTTCAGAATTCGTATCATTGGGTCTTTCTACACCAGACTACATGAACGAACTCACAAGTACCCCCCCCCGCAAGGTAGTTACATTTTTATCACGGCTGCTCCCCTGTGAGCGTCGTTTACTTGTTAAGAGTTTAACCGAATCTTCATTGGTGCAAGTTGCCGATGAGTTGGACCTCAGTTACTACACCGTAAAGACCTATCGCAGGCGTATTCTAAAGCAATGGCGACGGTCATATCCCTGCACAACAACAGGCAAGAAAGCGTTTGAAAGGCTGCTGGAAAAGGTTCGGCCCCACCTGACTGATGTATCCTAACTGTATTCCAACTTGTCTCCCAAGTGTATTCCTGCTGTCTTCCAACTTTTTAGGTTTAACCGGCATCTTTGTATTGTAAACCAACTCATCAATCAATATGCGACTCTCTGTTTTGATTCTGATGGCAGGGCTGCTGATGGCGGCCTCCTGCCAAAAAAGTACGACGGCGGTAAAGCCCGAAGCTCTACCGTTACAAGACCGCCTGGTAGGCACGTGGAAGTACGTGCAGTACATTGAGGTCCAAGACTACGGTCCCTTCAAAACTACAGTGGAGAATATTGACTCTTTGGTTACTCAGAATTTTACTAAAGACGGTAAACTCGTTCTGACTGGTTATTGGTTTAAAGGCGATGGTAAGGTAACTGTAGGCACTTATCAAGCGGATTCCACTGGTCGTCAGATATACAATGGCCGTGAAATACAAAGCGGACAACTAATTTGGTACATTAAACAGGGGACACTTACTCAAAAAATCGCCCTGAATTCGTCAAACGATACTTTACGCTACACACGTGAAGGGTCAACTAACGTTTATGTCAGAATTCCCTGACGGACTAAAGTACTACGCTACGCTTCTTTCAACGGTATAAAGTACAAATCTTCTAATTAACCCCCTTTCACGATGAAAAAATTTCTGCTTTTTCAAGCAGGGTGGCTTTTTATTGCCCTCTGTTTTTTAATGCCCATCTTGTCTTCTGCGCAAGTTGGCGATTGCGGCACTCGTTTCACCGGCACCACCGACCCGTTGACTGGCTACAATTGTTCAACCTGCGATGCCGCCCCTTCCTGCAAAGGAGGGACCGTCAGATTATTTTTTCATTTCATTCGTCGGTCTAATGGTTCGGGGGGACAGCCCGTCAGTCAGATTACCCCTATGCTCAACCTGGTCAATGCTACTTATCAGCCGCAGGGCTTGGTGTTCGTTAGTGAAGGATCAGACGAAATTAGAAATGACGATTTTTTTAATTTCCCCGTAGCAGCAAGTCAAGATGATTTTTTTAATCGTCTGAATGCAGTTTACGCTACGAATGCTCGCAGTAACGCTATCGATGTGTATATAATGGGCGTTAATGCGGCAAACTTTGGCTACACTGAGACTATACCACCTTACCGAACAGCCCGTATAAATGGAGCTGCTCAGACTATTGTCTCGAAAGCGTTAGTGATGGCCAATGACGCGATTCTGCTCAGCACGTTTCCTCATGAAATGGGCCATTGTTTGGGGCTGTTCCATACGCATGAGCGGGAAGCATTCGGAATTGAACTTGTACGCCGACCCGGAAATTGTGCTACAGCAGGTGATTTGGTGTGCGATACTCCCGCCGATTTTAATCTGAATAAGTCAACTGAATTCGTAAATTCGTCGTGTAGTTACATCGGAGATCGCAGAGATACTGAGGGTGTGCTTTACACTCCTGATACTCGAAATATTATGTCGTATTCGCTTGACAACTGCCGGGTCACGTTCTCGGCTGGTCAAGCCACGCGGGTCACGACGGCTTTACAAAGTTCTCCGGTTTTGAAACCCGTTTTTACACCAGCTACCTGCGCGGCTAACTGTACACTGCCAACCAATACCTGTTACACGATACAGGTCGTGAAGACCGGAAAACGGTTGCAGGCGATGGATGATAACAGCATACAGCAACAAAACGCCAACAATCAGAACAATCAGATTTGGAAGGTCAACAGCCAGGATGGTGGCCGGGTTAGCTTTGTGGCGCAAAACGGTACAGACCGGGTCGTGCAAGCTGCAAACGGCGGTAACTATGGCGAAACATTGCAATTGGCCGGAGCCAGTGGCAGCGACCTTCAAAAATGGGCTGTCGCCTGTGACCCGGCCAACAGTTCGCAATGGCGGGTCTACAACGTGGCGAACAACAATACCTGGGACTTACGGGATTATGCCGACGATCCTTATTTGCAGATTTGGGGGAGTACTTCAGAGCCGTTTGTGCCTTATCGGTCGTTCAACTTCCAGTCGGCTACCTGCCCGGTAGTTACTCCACCTACCACGCCCACGCCTGTTTCCAACTGCACCCTGCCCACCAACACCTGCTACAAAATTCAGGTGGTGCAGACAGGCAAGTTGCTTCAGAAAATGGGGGATAATACCATCCAGCAACAAAACGCCAATAACCAGAACAATCAGGTTTGGCGAATCACGGGTTCCAGCAACAGCCAGCTTCTCTTTACGGCGCAGGATGGTGATTTTGGGGCTATTCAAGCCCCCAACGGCGGTAACTATGGCGAGACATTATCTGCTACGGGTGGTACACAAACCTGGGGCGTACAATGTGATCCGAACAATGGTTCTCAGTGGCGCATATACCGTCCGGGTAGCAACAACACTTGGGACCTGCGCGATTTTGGCAACCAGCCTTACCTACAGATTTGGGGAAATACTTCGGAAGGATTCGTACCCTACCGGTCTTTCAGCTTTTTGTCGGCAACCTGCCCCACGGGACCCTACATCGACCCGGTAGCAACCTGCTCGGTCGGCAGCCCAACGGGCTGGCTCGATGTGGCTACCTGCACTTACGTTGCTGGTTGGGCCTTGGATCAATCAGACTTTGCCAAAACGGTTACGGTTGATGTTTTCGTCGATGGTGCCAAAGTAGCATCAGTACAGGCTAATGGGGACCGTCAGGACTTACCGGCAGCCTTTGGCGGCAACCAGGCCGCCCGCTACCATGGCTACTTTTATGCATTGCCCACCAACGCGGCCTGGCGTGATGGACAAAATCACACTGTTACCGCTCGAATCTGTGGTGCCACGAGCGATTTGGCAGGCTCACCAAAAACGATAGGAGGCTGCTACAACGGGGCCAGATTAAGTGTGGTTGAGCCTGAAAGTGTTCAGCAACTGCTAATTACGCCTAATCCGGCATCCGGCGTTGTATCTGCTCAGTTTAACCTGCCCGAAGGTACACCAGGTCGATTGCGGGTTGTATCGCTATTGGGAACGGTCCTGTCGGAATTGCCGGTGACCGGTACAGGTGGCCCTCAAACCCAGTCTGTTGACGTAAGCAAATACGCAGCGGGGGTCTATATGGTCAACCTTCAAACGGAGCGAGGCAACCAAACTGTTCGTATGCTGATAAAACCCTGACAGTCAGTTGATTAGAAACCAAAAACCCCCTGTGCCAAAGCTGGCACAGGGGGTTTTTGGTTGAAAGCGAAAGGCTGCTTAATCCAGTTTCGCTTGTAGGTTCTGGTCCAGCGCGTCTAAGAAATCTTCGGTGTTCATGTAATGCTCACCGGCCACGAGTTTCGTGCCCTGCGGATACACCGACAATGCTAAGTCTTTGGTCATTTTGCCGCTTTCGACGGTTTCCACGCATACGGCTTCCAGCGCATTGGCGAAGTCGATCAGGGGCTGGTTGTCATCGAGTTTGCCCCGGAAAGCCAGTCCGCGCGTCCAGGCGTAGATCGACGCGATGGGGTTGGTGCTGGTTTTGTTGCCTTTCTGATACTCGCGGTAATGGCGCGTCACGGTGCCGTGGGCGGCTTCGGCTTCCATGATTTTTCCATCGGGCGTCACCAGTACCGACGTCATCAGGCCGAGCGAGCCAAAACCCTGCGCCACGGTATCGGACTGTACGTCGCCGTCGTAGTTTTTGCAGGCCCACACGAAATTGCCGTTCCACTTCAGCGCCGAGGCCACCATGTCGTCGATCAGGCGGTGTTCGTACTGCACCTTGCCGCTGTATTCGGCGTCGTAAATCTCCTGGAAAATGTCCTTGAACCGGCCGTCGTAGCGTTTCAGAATGGTGTTTTTGGTCGACAAGTACAGCGGCCAGTCTTTATCCATCGCCACGTTGAAGCAGGCCCGCGCAAAACCGCGAATCGACTCATCGACGTTGTACATGCCCATTGCTACGCCACCGCCTTTGAACTGATACACGTCAAATTCCATCAGCGTACCGTCTTCGCCTTCAAACTTCATGGTCAGTTTGCCGGGACCGGGCACCACAAAATCCGTCGCGCGGTACTGATCGCCGAACGCGTGGCGGCCAATGATAATCGGAGCCGTCCAGTTGGTGACTAAACGGGGTACGTTTTGCATCACAATGGGTTCGCGGAAAACGGTACCGTCCAGAATGTTGCGGATCGTGCCGTTGGGCGACTTCCACATCTGTTTCAGGTTAAATTCCTTCACGCGGTCTTCGTCGGGCGTGATGGTGGCGCATTTGATGCCGACGCCGTATTCCTGAATGGCATGGGCCGCGTCGATGGTGACCTGATCGTTGGTTTCGTCGCGGTATTCGATGCCGAGATCATAATATTTAATGTCAACTTCCACGTAGGGCAGAATCAGCTTGTCCTTGATGAACTTCCAGATGATTCGGGTCATTTCGTCGCCATCCAGTTCAACGACTGGGTTAGCTACTTTAATTTTTTCCATTGGACCGGGGTATGAGCGATTAAGAAATACAATACAAATAAAGCCGCAAAAGTAATAAATCTTCACGGGTTTGCTTCCAACCCTTCCGTATCGAAAAGGGTCACGGTACAAACGCTATATCCATGAAGCGATATCTTTTAGTACTCGCCTTACCCCTGCTGCTCGCTACCTGCGCTAAAGATAATACGGTCAATACCGCTCTTACAGGCCGATGGTCGCTTTACGCCCGGCTGGATTCGGCGGGTAAGTGGCAGCCCCTGCTCTTTCCGCTCGAAACTAAACCGCCCGCCATTGAATTTAAGCGTGACGGAACAATCAATAACTTTGGGTCAGATGGAAGCCTGCAACGCGCTGGTTGCCAACCGACTCGCTATATCTATCAACCGACAGACTGCCCGTACAATGCTTCCTGTGCCAGTGTCGGCACCATTACCTACATCGATTGGGTACAGTCTTCCAACACAATGTGTGTGTTTCCGAAAACGCAATATGTTGGGGGTCTGAGCGAGGTGTACTTAGACCTGTATGCGAATCCAGCCTCCCTGAGTGGTCCGGTGCTTCGGTATCAGCGCGTGAACTGACGGGAAACGGCAGAGCAGCCTTTACCAAACTATCCTTGTTGTACCGGACAAATACCGATTCCAGCCCTCCAAAGGAAGATTCGTAGTGCCAACCCTACCACCACCGGTCTATTATCAGCCTTCTCTCCCGCGTATCGTCAACGGATATTGTACGGGTCATCGGCGTAATAAAGTAACCCGTTGCTGGTCACTACATAATAGCGTTGTTGTACGTGCAGCACCCGCTTAACCAATAATCGGGACGAATTCAGTGTGTCTGTTTTTGCGTTGATGCCGGTTTTAAATAAAGGCCGGTAGCCATTGGTTGACACCAACGGAGGAGTTCCATTACCGGTAGTACAGTTATCGAAGAACACCTTCTCCGGGCTTGTCAGCGTTCTGGTCTTCTGCCAGCTAACGCCCGAATCCGATGAGGCCCATAATTCGGACGTACTGGTTACGATGTACATCGTGTTGTTTAACTGAAACAGATTGTCAATATCGTAAGGGGCCGTCAGCAGGAGTTGATCGGCACCCTGCGGAGTAATCCGAAATAATTGCGTGGTAACTGAACCGGTACGGTTGGCGTAGGCCGTGCGGATTCGAAATTGCTGCCCGCCGGTACTGGCCAGCTTCGTACTAATGGATGAAACGCCTACTTTTAACTCATCGGCATAATCGCTGACGTATTGCAGGCTGAGGTTGTTCTGTGCGTCGGCCGTGATTTTATATTTATAGTAGTGAAGCAGACAGGTGCAGGATTGCGTCGGCGAATATCCGGTAAAAACCAGCAACAGGTTACCGTCGTTGTCAACGGTCCCGCTGCCGGAACCGGTCGGCAGCAATGGGACCGTTTCCAGCGATTCAGAGCCCGTATAATTGTACGGGACAGCATCTACCGTATAGCCCGGCAGGGGTTTAAGTAACTGATTCAGGGGAACCCGCAGGGGCGGCTGAGCCGGTCGATCGAGGTTGTAAACGGCAATGACAGACTCCTGACCTTTTTGCAGAAAGCTGGAGATGACCACGCTATAGCGTTCACCCATACAGGCGGGATAATCCAGCGTCAGTGAATCATCCAGATTAGCACGACCAACAATCGTATTGGTTGGGTCTACGCGTAGGAAACCCTGTGCGTTTTGCAGGACCAGACTGGTTGCTGTAGCCTGAATCTGTTTGATTGGCCCAACATTCACATCAGATACGGGCTGCCAGAAGTCCGGGGTCGGGGTAGGTGGGTTGACTTTGTCGCGGCAGGCGACGACGGCCAGTATAATTACACTGGAGAACGCAATGGATAGAATAGACTTCATGGAAAATGATAAAATAGTTTAACAGATGAATAGGAGCTGAGTACCCTCAAAACCGTCCCCGCAGTGTCAATCCTGACCCGCCGTAGGTTGAATACGGTTCCAGCCGCCACGATATGTTGCGGCTCAGGGCACGGTTATAATACTGCACCGCCCGGTGAAAATGGTCGATGCCGTCGTTGCCCAGGACTGCCACAACCAATCCCAGCGTCAGGCCGATGGTACCCGCAATAATGAGTCCCTTGCCATCAGGCTTGTCCACCGAAGTCGGGGGAGTGGTGTGAGGGGTATACACCGTATTGGTTGACGTGACCGCACTGCCCGGTACCGGATACGACCCGGCGCCCGGATTGGTAGAGGTGATGCGCGGATCGGTGGCGCAGGTATAATTGGTGATTCCCGTCTTCGGGTCCAGACTGCCATACCAGGCCGAGCAGCTCACATAAACGGGTTTTGTGCTCGTTACGGTTGAATACGAAGGCTGGGCATAATAACTCTGTCGCTGGGCATTGAGAGCTTTCTGGTAATCCGCTGCCTGTGCTGCCCCAACAAACATCATAACCAGGCCACCAATGGAGAGGGTAAGACCAATGCCTACATTCGTTGCCCGTCGGTCGTTGATTTCCGCCATTATAGTTAACTCCTGGTTCGCATCCGGGTTATTCAGGGCCAGAATAACGGGTGATAATGTCGACACGGGTCTATCAACGTCAATTCCATCGTAGCTGTAAATGCGCCCCAAGCCAGTATGTGTCGTACTCGACGTGTAGCGATGGCCGTTGGTGGTACTCGTGCTGTGCGTGGTGTAGGTGTACGGGTATTCCCGAATCTCGATTGGCTTGAGCGTATCGGCGCGAAACGTGGCCAAGGGCGGCAGAAGCGTTGTATCGGTCTGCGCCAGTAAGCTCATCGGGACGAGGAAGAGCAACAAAAACAGTGTTTTCATAGCGACACTTTTTTGTCCGAAAGGTATCGACCGCAATCAGGCGGCTCATTAAACAGACTATAAATTCCAGTTAAAATTCAATTAAGTCGGTATGGCAATTATATTCTACGGCTTCCAATCGGTCTAACCTTAGTTTTGCCGTATATTTAGAAGGCAAAACGTTTTCTTATCCTAATAATATTCTGTTAATCCGATGAAACACTTCACTAAAATCGTGTGGCTGGCAGGCCTGCTCCCTACCCTGCTGCTGGCACAGGGCAAAAAGCCCAAAGCCGACGACCGGATTGAGAAGCTCAAAGCCGAAGCCATGACCGCCGTGGAAGCCCGCAAAGATCAGGCTCAGCAAATCAACGACATGCTCTTCAGCTTTGCCGAACTGGGCTTTCAGGAACAGGAAACCTTTACCTACCTCACCAATCTGCTCGAAAAAGAAGGATTCACCATCCAGAAAGGCATCGGCGGGATGCCCACCGCCTGGATCGCTACCTGGGGGTCGGGCAAACCCGTTATCGCTATTGGCTCCGACATCGACTGCATTCCCAAAGCCAGTCAGAAGCCCGGCGTGGCCTACAAAGACCCGATTGTGGAGGGGGCACCCGGCCACGGCGAAGGCCACAACTCGGGGCAGGCGCTCAACATTGTAGCGGCCCTGTCGGTGAAGCAGTTGATGGAGCGGGAGAAGATTCCGGGCACTTTGATGCTCTGGCCCGGTGTGGCCGAAGAACTGCTTGGCACCAAAGCGTTCTACGTCCGCGATGGGTATTTTAAGAATGTCGACGCCTGCATATTCACCCACGTAGCCAGCAATCTTGGCGTTTCGTGGGGCGATGCGGGCTACAATGGCATGGTGTCCGTTAAATTCAACTTCGAAGGCCAGGCGGCTCATGCAGCGGCAGCCCCCTGGCGGGGCCGGTCGGCGCTGGATGCGGTCGAACTGATGAACATCGGCTGGAACTTCCGGCGCGAGCACCTCGAACTCACCCAACGCTCCCACTACGTCATCTCCGACGGGGGCGACCAACCCAACGTGGTACCCTCCAAAGCAGCCGCGTGGTACTATT
>JBBQLG010000142.1:0-14934 GCA_038327655.1 Cytophagales bacterium | reverse complement strand
CTTTTTAACATGACGAAACATCTGGCAGTCAAGTTTTTCCTGACAGTGGTTTGCGCAGGCACGCTTTTCACAGCTCAGGCTCAGGAACGGGGTAAGTTTAAATCCAACCCGCGCATCACGCCCAAAAGCAGCTACAATCCCAATTCCCCGGTTGTTAATCAGCCACAAAAAGTGGATGACCCCCTTGAACAGGAAGCGACACAATTGCGGTTCAACAACCAGTTCGAGCCGAAAAAAGAGGTAAACCCGGTTATTGCCGAAGACACCACTCAAATCGGTCAGGGCGCAACCAGTGTAGTCGAGATTATTGATTCGGTGCAGGTGGGTAATGAATGGGTGAAGATTGCCGATTATTACGCCGTCTGGGATTCGCGCACGATTGACCCCTACAACATCGACCCCTTAGAGTTTAAAGAAGCCATCGACATCAAACTCTACGATCCACCGGCGAACCGGTACTGGTCGGCCCCGATGAACGAAGGCAAGATGACCTCCAACTTTGGTTTCCGCTGGGGACGCTGGCATACCGGCACCGACCTCGACTGCGAAACCGGCGACCCAATTTATTCGGCCTTCGACGGTATTGTCCGCATTGTGGGCTGGGACGGCAATGGCTACGGCCGCTATGTACTCGTTCGGCACTACAACGGGCTGGAAACGCTCTACGGACACATGTCGAAGCAGTTGGTCGAGCAGGGGCAACTCGTGAAGGCGGGCGATCAGATCGGACTGGGCGGTAGCACCGGCCGCAGTTCGGGCTCGCACCTGCACTTTGAGACCCGCTACGAAGGCAATCCCTTCAGTTCGCTCAACATCTATTCCTTCCCCGAAAATACCATCAACGACGACCACTTTCTGTTGACGGGTCAGGTTTGGGATTACCTCAGGGGCGGGGGGCGCTCCACAGAAGTGAGCAGTCGGCCCCGCTTCAAACGGACGGTACTGCACAAAGTTCGTCCCGGCGAAACGCTCTCGGCCATTGCCGGTCGCTACGGACAATCCACATCGGCATTGGCCCGAAAAAATCACCTGTCTTCCCGTTCCCGCATCCGGCCGGGTCAGAAACTGCGGGTAAACTAAACCGTACGGGCGACCCCGCGCGATCTTTAACGGTATAAGTCGATTAAATAGGATTGTGCCTGTGGTGATGGGCGTGACAAAAGCGGTACTGCAAATGTATTGGTCAGGGGCAATGTGGATCAAGTCTGACTATTGAGTAAGCGGTAGTTGACAACGGTTGCAATTGCGTATTTTTAGGCAACTAACTGTCTGACAAGATGTTGTTCTTCCGCCAATACGTACCCCACCCAGCGTTAAAGCCTTTTTTACGCCATTACCACATCATTCACTTCCGGCTCGATACCCAAACGCCCGGCCACCAGCTACCCGTAAAACCGTATCCACCCAGTACGGAGCAATGTCTGTACTTCTATCCGTTCGACCGGCCGCACAGCGTTAAAGCCGGGAACCAAACGCCCGAACGGGTCTCGTCGGGCAACGTGATGGGGCAGCCACTCGCCCGGCAAAACATCACCATCAACCCCAATTACCTGATGCTGAAAGTCAGTTTTCAGCCGGGTGGCCTGTTCCGGTTGCTGGGCGTACCGATGTACGAGCTAACCGATAGCCATGCCGACCTGGAAGCGGTAACGGGCCGGGCCGTAAAGGCCGTAAACGAACAACTGCCCGAAGCCGCCAGCTACGCGGCCATGATTCAGGTGGTCGAGCAGTTTTTGCTGCAAAAAGCCGCCCGGTGCCAACAGTCGCTGCTGCCCATCGACCGGGTAGCGCAGCAGATGCTCCATCCGGCGGGGTACCACCAACTCGACCGGCTGGCCGCCGATGC
The DNA here is from genome assembly GCA_038327655.1 of Cytophagales bacterium. GTDB lineage: Bacteria > Bacteroidota > Bacteroidia > Cytophagales > Spirosomataceae > JBBQLG01. Next base: position 13,088 of record JBBQLG010000142.1, on the reverse strand, counting down.
CTGCCTGAGTACGCGGCAGTTTGAGCGGAAGTTTCGCGAGCGGCTCGGCGTCAGTCCCAAGTTATTCACCCGGATTGCCCGCTTCAGCCACGCCTACAAACTCCGCGAAGCCGACCCCACCCGCTCCTGGCTCGACATTGCCTACGCCTGTGATTACTACGACCCCAATCACTTAGTAAAAGATTTCCAGCAGTTTGCGGGGACGAGTCCGGGCCAGTTATTTGCCGAAGAACAGGCTTGTCAGGCATTCTTCGCCGAATACGAACGGGCCGGGGCGCGTTCGTAAAGTTGTCGTTTTTTTACTATGCCCGACGTGAGGTCTGCCCGTAGGTTTGCATCGGTTAACCTGCATGCTTCCACCAGCTTTACAAAAAATACAACGATGACAACCGAGACAAAAATCCAATACCTGCGCCGGGCGGCTTTAGGGTACCTCATTGGTGGCATGGGCTTTCTGGCCTTTGGCTTCCCTTTCTGGTTTTTAAACGCTGTTGACAAATCACCAAAGGGCAAATTTACTCCCCCTTTCTTTTTCGTGGTCGATGACCTGCTCATGGCTCCGGTAGAAAGATGGGTTGAATTTTTATCGATGCTCGGGCTTCTTGTTGGCAGCATCTCCCTTTGGCAAGCAGGTGAACCAACGGGATTCGGAGCAAAGAGGAATTTAGTATTTGTGCCAATTGCGGGCGCTATCGCCTATCTTTTGAGTATATGGATCGTGTTACCCTTTGCCCCATTGGGTGCTTTTCTGAACGGAATGGGCATGATTCTCGTGGGCTATGCCAGTATTAAAGCCAACATCTGGACGGGCTGGAAACGCTACATACCACTTGTTATAGGACTTTTTCCATTCGTATGTATGTTTCCGCTCCGCTTTCTGACGGGTGCCCGGCCGGCAGCCGTCATTGGCCTTTGGGGATTTGCGTGGATAGCGCTGGCTGTGGCCGCTTGGCAACGGGCGGGCGAATTGGCTCCCTCCGCCGACCGGAACACCCTGCCCGACATGCTGTCCGCCGACTAAAAATGCGCAGCAGTCGTCGGCAAACAGTAAAGCCCTGACACCTATGGCGTCAGGGCTTTTACGGTCACCAAATTAGTTGTCCTTTCTTACAACGTGGCTAAGTCGATGACAAAGCGGTAATGCACATCGCCCTTCACCATACGCTCGTAGGCTTCATTGATGTTGGCCATTGGAATGATTTCTACGTCCGACATGATGTTGTGCTTAGCGCAAAAATCAAGCATCTCCTGCGTTTCTTTAATCCCGCCGATCAGCGAACCAGCCAGCCGACGCCGTTTGGCAATCAGGTTGAACGCGTGTACCTGCGGGGCTTCGGGCGGTACCCCAAGCAGGACCATCGTACCGTCTAATCGCAGCAGATTCAGGTACGCATTCATGTCGAGTGGGGCCGAAACGGTGTTGATAATGATGTCGAAGTAGTTGCCAATCGCCTTCATCGCGTCCGGGTCTTTCGTCACCACAAATTTGTGGGCACCCAGTTCCTTCGCGTCGGCTTCCTTGTTGGGCGACGTACTCAACACCGTTACTTCGGCTCCCATGGCCGCAGCAAACTTAACGGCCATGTGACCCAAACCGCCCAGGCCGACAACCGCCACGCGGTCACCCTGTTTCACGTTCCACTGCCGCAACGGCGAGTACGTCGTGATGCCCGCGCACAGCAATGGGGCCACACGGGCCAGGTCCAGCTTATCCGAAATGTGAAGTACGAAATTTTCACTGACCACAACGTGGTTTGAGTACCCCCCGTACGTCGGCGTTTTGCGGTCCATCTCCGTACCGTTATAGGTGCCGGCAAAGCCCACTTCGCAGTATTGTTCCTGATCGTCGACGCAGCTTGAACAGTGCTGACACGAATCGACCATACAGCCGACGCCGGCCAGATCGCCAACGGTAAAACCATGAACGTGCTCACCCACCTGCGTCACGCGGCCGACGATCTCATGACCGGGCACCATCGGAAACATCGAGCCGCCCCACTCGTCGCGTACCTGATGCACATCGGAGTGGCACACGCCACAAAACAAAATGTCGATAGCCACGTCGTGGGGACCAACGTCCCGGCGCTCAAAACTGAACGGAGCCAGCGCGGCACCTACTTTTTCGGCCGCGTATCCTTTTACTGGAGTCATACCTGAATATTAAAATGTATACGTTGATAATCGCCCGGTCGGTTACGTAGCAGTAACAGACACTCGGGCTAAACGGGTGCAAGTTCCGACCGAATCGGCGAACGATAGCTACCGTCAGGTTCATTTATTACTGAAAATCGGTCAATTCACCGGCCATGCACCCGGCGTTACACCACTGCCCCCGACTGAATCGTCACCGCCGAGCCATCGGCCAGAAAGACTGAACTGGGTTCCTGCTCAAAAAACGGCGCGAAGGCCGGTCCATAGAGGGTCGGCACGTCGCACTGTACATCGTACGTCTGCACCGGATAAATGCTCCATTGCGGGTGGACGACTTCGTACTCGTCGGTTCGTCGGTCGCCCCGACGGGTGTAGCCCCAGTAGTGCTCGGTGATGAACGCTTCTTCACTGTCAGCCACCAGCGAATGTCCGGCCGGGTCGGCCGTGACGCGGATATGATTCCAGTCGGCACCCACCTTCCATTCGTAGCCAATCTGCTGAACACCGCCCTCCGTTGACCAGGTATGGCGCATGGGGCGGGTTTCGTAGGGTTCGCCGTACAAGGTATTGGCGACGAGCGTAATGGCGAATTTTGGTACGATCTCCTTCACGAATACCACGCCCCGTTTCCAGCCGGTATCGGTTTTCCGCCGAACATAAAAGCGCAGGTTAAACTCCTCAAATTCGGTGTGAAACGGTACCGGAATCTTCCCGAACAGTTTGACGCGCTGGAAGTAAAACCCGACTAAGCTACCGTAATACACGCCATTGTATTCATCAAGTTCGGTACCGTAGGGCAGCAACGGCTCCAGCACCCGTTTGTCGAGGGCGTAATTGGCGAAAATCAGGTTGCGCCATTCGGCGGACAAAAACGTAGTGGCCATGCGGTGGGTCGGACAGTTGCCGGTAGTAACGGTGCGTTCGGGCGGATGGTTGCGGCACAAACTTTTAAGATAGTCGGCTAAACCGTTCCAGTTGTTTTGCTGTCCAACAAAAAACAAGGCGCTGAAGCGGTTTCGGCGCGATCGATTAACGTTAATCTGTTATGAAGAATAATCTGAAGGTAATCGCCATCGGGACGCTGTTGATCGGCGCCCAGTTACTCACTAACTGCGTCGCCACCGTCCGGAGACCGCCCCCACCAGCCCGGGTCGAAGTGATTCCGGTAGCCCCATCGCCCCGGCACGTCTGGGTACCGGGCCATTACGTACGCCGGGGCCGTAACTACATCTGGGTCAACGGGTTTTACGCAACCAATCGGGGTCGTCGCGGGTATTAAACGGGTTATCCGGTCACCAAAAAGGCGTTTCACCCGGGTGAAACGCCTTTTTGGTGATGCGTAAACAAGCTGCGGCCCGCGTGACCGGTATGCTTAAAATACTTCGCCAAAGTTAAAGAACAGGCCGCGCGATCCGTCGGACCCAAAGGCATAGTCGATGGCCAGATTCGTGCGCGAAAATTTGTTCATCTTCAGCCGCAAACCCGTTCCTACGGCGGGAGCAACCCGCTGAAATGTACCGCTTATCGCTTCGGTTACGGTCTGGGCATTAGCGAAAACTACGCCACCCAGAAACTGGTTTCGGGTTAAATTGAAGCGGTATTCGGTTTCGAGATACAGCAGGTTTTTCCCCCGGAATCGCCCCTGAACGTAGCCGCGTCCCGTGTTGCTGTAGGTATCCCAGCCCGTACTGGGCAAGTCCAGAAAAGGAGGATTACCGTTCAGTGTCAGTGCGTTGTACGACCAGAAAGCGAATACACCGGGTGAGTTCGGGAAAGGCCGGAGGTACGTACGACCCTCCAGCAACAGCGTCTGGTAATTGACATCGCTGCCCAGCAATTGCATGTTGGGCCGGTACTGCAGATTGACAAAATAGCCCCGACTGGCATTGATGGAGTTAGGGCGACTGTCGTACAGCAGCGAGAAAAGCGGTCCCGACGATACCGACCGGCCTTCGACGCCGTACCGGTAGCGGGAAATCTGGACGACCTCCCGGTTACGATTGCGGCTGACAATATTCCAGTGCAGATCGAGCGCATAGCCTAACCCCGCGTACAGATTCGGGGCAATGCGCTTCAGCACTTTCTGATACACCCGCAGGTATTCGTAATCCATGCTGATCTCGCGGTTCAGCGAGGTGTTGATAATACCCAGCCCGAACGTGCCCTGGGGGTAGTGCATCAGCCGCCAGTCGCCCATCCAGACCAGGCGATTTTGTGGATTCCAGACCGAATTGGTCAGCGACAGAATCGTCTGATTATTGAGTGTGTAGGCGGCCGAACCGACCAGCGTGGACACATTCGCTCCCGGCCGCTGAAAGGTTACATTGGCCAATACCTGCGCCAGAAAGCTCGTTTGCAGGGTGTAGCCCACCTGCGGGGCCAGAAAAATAAACCGCCCGCCGGTATTGAGCCTCGCTGAATCGTGTGGCACGATCCGTTTCCAGCGCGGCAACAGCGTATGCGCCACGTCGGCAATGTCTTGTTGCGGAATGTAAGCCGACTGGATTTGTCGGCCCGTGGTATCGGTGGGCTGCGCCAATACCGTCTCCACAGCCAGCCATAAGACGATAAGACACTTCATCGTGGCGCTGCCCCGCAGACAAACGCCGATTTTGTAATAATTGCTTCGATACGGCAGATGAATAGGTACTATGGGCATCACCGTTTCGTGATCCATAAAGAAGACAGCCGGTACATCCCGCTCCGGTTTAGTCAGCGTGTTTAACTGATAGGTGGGAATGGTTGTGTTCATCGGTTAACGACTAAATAGTTTCTGTCACACTCAACCTGTAGGCAAGTCAGTTTATTGAGATACCCAACACCCCAAAGGCCCTGCCGGTTGGGCTGACCGTCTTGACTTCGGGATATGCTTCTTGTCAGCGAGTAGCTAACCCACGCGGAGCCTGTTGTACTAAATTTTAGCTATTTTTGTTCGTTCTATGAAAAAACAAAATTCAGGATGAAAACCGAGACCAAACCTACTATTACCATTGATAAAGCCAATTCTCAAAGCATTATTGAATTGGCTAATCAGCGTATACCCAGTGGTAAGTTCAAAGGACTGACCAAGTTACTCGACCTCCACGAGCAACCAAAAATCGCTAAACGCGGCTAATTATCCTGTCAGCTCAAAATTGCTTTGCCTTAGCCAATTATGACTTATCTGCTGGACACAAATGTCCTGATTCTTTTACTGACCAAAGAGTACAACCGACTCAGCAAAACCAGTTAGAAATCCTCAACGATAAGACAAACAATTATCTGTTGTCACAAGCTTCATACTACGAAATGGCTATCAAACTCCGGCTGGGCAAATTGGTGATTGATTTGAGCGATGTTGAAGAATTCCGTCGTGAACTCTCCATTCACATGCTCAATCTGGAAATACTTCATTTTGCCATGATTCATAGCGTACCCAAAGTCACCGACGATAAGGGTAAGCCTCACGGTGATCCCTTCGATTTGCTGATTCTGGCACAGGCACAATACGAGCGATTACCCATTCTTTCGACAGATAAATACTTTCCCAAATACACAACAGTAACGGTCATTAGCTAACAGATTGGCCCTAACCACCGGGGCAGTTAGCCTGTCAGCGACAAACTGAGAAAACCTCTTTTGAAATCGCCTAACCGGGGCGTTTCCGATGTCAGACGCAACCCGGCAAATGAACCCACATTACCCGGTCATAGACGTGTTACCTATCGCCCAGAAGCTGACAAATAAGCATTTTTGGACCATCATCCAACGACCACGAGGGCTGATGGTGTGCAAGTCAGACTGAACGGGAAAACCGGGTGAACCTTTACACCCTCGTCCTGTTGGGCTGACCTTTGAATATCGGGTTGCTCCCTGTCAGCGGAAAGTTGCACGGGCGAAGCGAATCAAAAACGCACTTTCCAAATTGCTTAACTCCGCTAACACCCGATTGCCCGGTGTCGCCCGTGACCTGCCTTGCTCTCAAAACCTGGCTAACCCCCGGTTACCCGTTGTCACACGAGACCCACCAGAAAGCAAATTTTGGTAAAAATACTCATCTATTGAGTACGTGCATTAAGGTCAAACCGTCCATCTGTGATTGAAACGGTCTTACCAGTTGTATCCGCAAGAACAAACTCAAAGGTTCCAGATACAATGCCACTAATAGAGTCTGCTTTAGTCAGATTGACCCAGCCTTTGTAAGCGGAGGAGGTGTAATAAAAACTATTACCCCGCCCATAATAGGCAAAATACTTCCGTCCAATTAAATTCCCTTTTGTCAGATCACCATTGTTGACAGGATTCATTCCAAGTTTATAATCTTCAAGGTGTACCGTAATCGAGCCATTGTTGTCGGTCGAGCCATATGTGGAAAACTGCAGATATAAACCATTACTTCTCCCATAAAGGCCACCAATGATGGCTCTATTGTTATTGAAGAGGCCTGAAGTACCTTGGGGTATGTATGGCTTGCCGTCAACGAGAAACCCTAATGTATTCTGGCCAGTTTGCGTAGCAGAAGGCAAGAAATCAATGGGCTGTTTACAAGTTAAAAACGAAGTGGCTATCCCAATGATAAGTGAGCTAAAAATTAGTTTCCTTCCCATATCCTTTTGCAATCAATGTGAGATATTTCCCTCACCCAACCTATGCAAGTACCCAGTCCCGCTTGCTATTAATGCTCACATGGTAAAACCTTTAACATCAGGCGTAAAGGTTTAACTCAACACTTTACCATCTCAAAGCGACGAGTCAGAGAACACGTCACAAGGCTACGTAATAACACCTGTCCAACAGAGGCCAGCATGATTACGGAAACCGTGGGAATTTGCTGAAATCGGGTTTGCGCTTCTCCAGGAAGGCGTTTTTGCCCTCTTTGGCTTCGTCGGATAAATAATACAGCAGCGTGGCGTCACCGGCTAACTGCTGAATACCAGCCTGCCCGTCCAGTTCGGCGTTGAACGATGCCTTGAGCATCCGCAGGGCAATCGGGCTTTTTTCGAGCATCTTCCGGCACCAGTCCAGCGTCGCGTCTTCAAGTTGATCGAGGGTCACCACTTTATTAACTAAACCCATATCCAACGCTTCCTGCGCGTTGTACTGATCGCAGAGGAACCAGATTTCACGGGCTTTTTTCTGACCGACAATCCGCGCCAGATACGACGCGCCAAACCCACCATCGAACGAGCCGACTTTGGGGCCCGTCTGCCCAAACCGGGCGTTGTCGGCGGCAATGGTCAGGTCACAAACGACGTGCAGCACGTGCCCACCGCCAATGGCGTACCCGGCCACCATCGCCACCACGGGCTTGGGAATCCGGCGAATCTGCATCTGTAAATCCAGCACGTTCAGGCGCGGCACCGAATCTTGGCCGATGTAACCGCCGTGCCCCCGGATGGATTGGTCGCCCCCGCTGCAAAAGGCTTCTCCCCCTTCGCCGGTCAGGATTACCACGCCCACGCGCTCATCCTGCCGGGCCAGTTCCATCGCTTCCGACATTTCGGTGACGGTCAGCGGGGTAAAGGCATTGCGTTTGTGGGGCCGGTTGATGCTGATCTTGGCGACACCCTCAAAATAACTGTACTTGATTTCCTGGTATTCTTTGATGGTCTCCCAAGCGTATTTGCTGATCATAAGGATTGAGGGATTGAGTTGTTGAATGATTGAATGGTTGACTGAAGTAGGCGGGCCTGTTTTATTATCCTGACGCCAAAGTTAGGCACACGAACGCCAGCCAGCCTACTTCATTCAATCAGTCAACCAGTCAATCATTCAGAAAAGGCAACATCGTGGTATTTAACGTCCCAGGTGTGGTCGGCGAGCATCCGGCAGGTGGCTAAGCACCGCTCGAAGGGCACTTTGCGACCCCATTCGTTGGGTGCGATCATCGAGAGGGTGTCGGAGCCGTCTTTGCGCTGGTAAAAATAATACGTGTGGTTGATGACCGGCTCGAAGTTCATCTGCGCCGAATAAATCCGTTCCGACACCTCCACGCGGTACCGGATGGCAGTCGCCTGTTCGGCCAGTACCTGCATCTGTTTGTAAAGCTGCGCCAGTTGAATGTCGGTCTGTTCGCGCATGGCCGCTACGGACCGGCCGGTAATTTTGCCCTTGTCTTCGGGCCGGATAATGGCTCCCCCCGCCGTGTGTGCGTAAGCCAGCAGACCCGGCGATTCGGCCACTTTATCGGGCGAGATGGGATTAATGAATTTTGCTTCTTCCATACTGATTCCGAAACGGACTGACCAACTCCTTTGTTTATTCGCTGTTCGTTCCCGAAAAGAGCCACCGTTTGTAGCCGAATAATGGCTCAAAAGTAGTTTATTTGGGCCAAAAACCGGCTTGTCCCCATGGAAAATCCCCGCATCTCCCATCCCCGCATCCGCCCGTTGTGGCACCGGTTTGCCAGCCTGTTTATCGGGATACTGCTCCTGCTCCCTGGCCTGACGGGATGCGCCAAAGCCGCCGATACACCCCCCGTGCCCACGCTCAGTTTCACCATTTCGTGGGATGACCCTAAGCACGCTAACCTGAAAACGGCGGGCGGCTACACCGTGGAGCAGGGCGTCCTGATTGCCCACGTCAAAGACGGCAGCTACATCGCGGTATCGGCCAACTGCACCTTCGAGGGCACCAAATTGGCGTACCGGCTCAGCAGCGACCAGATTTACTGCGCCACCGATGGGTCAGCCTTCGACATCCACGGAAAACCCGTTAACGGCCCGGCCACCAAACCGCTGACCGTGTATACCATCGTTTCCAGCAAGTCCACGGCTGGTCTGTTTACCATCACCAATTAACGGGCCAGACCCGTTGTTCAGGCGCACCGATGCTGTTTATTGACCCGACCGCTGCCGAATGGCCCGACGCCCGCACTGATTACGAACGCGACGCGCTGGCTTTTTGCCGGGCCTGGCGCAGCGATCAGTCCGAATTCACCCTCCACACCTCCGGCTCGACCGGTACGCCCAAGCCCATTCTGCTCACCCGTCGGCAACTCGTGGCTTCGGCCCGGCTTACGGGACAAACCTTTGGGCTGATGCCGGGCGATGCGCTGTTCGTCTGCCTGAATATTCACTACATCGCCGGGGTGATGATGCTCGTGCGCGGCCTCGAACTGGGCCTGCCGATGTGGCTGACGGAACCAGCCGCGAATCCACTTACCGAGTTCGATACAACCGGTTCAGCGTTTGCGTTCACGGCGTTTGTCCCGTTACAGTTGCAGACGATTTTGGAGACCGCCCCGGATCAACTCCCGCTGTTGGCTGGTTGTAAGGCAATTCTGGTGGGGGGAGCCGCGACGAATCCGGCACTGGAACGGGCGTTACAGGTCATCACCGCGCCCGTGTACGCCACCTACGGCATGACCGAAACCGTTTCGCACATCGCCATCCGCCGACTCAACGGCCCCGCGAAACAGGATACGTTTTCCGCCCTCGCCGGGGTCGAACTGGGGCTGGATGCGCGGGGATGCCTGAACATCCGCGCAGCCGCTACCGATTTTGAACGCATCCAGACCAACGATGTGGCCGACTTGATTACCCCCACCGAATTCCGGTTGTTGGGCCGCGCCGATGCGATTATCAACTCCGGGGGCGTAAAAATCCAACCCGAACGCATCGAGCGGATCATCCAGGAACACTTAGCCGAACGGGGCTTCACCGGCCGGTTATTTGTCGCGGGTAAACCCAACGACCGGCTGGGGCAGCGCGTGGTAGCCTTCATCGAATGGCCGGATGACGAAACCAAACGCTTGACGGATGACGAATGGTCGGCGATTCGGGCCGACATCCGGGCAACCATCGGGCCGTATGCCGTGCCGAAAGAAGTCATTACCGTCGCCCGATTCGCCGAAACGCCCACCGGCAAGGTGGATAAAGGGACAACGATGGGCTTAAACGCGTAAATTTGCGGTATGTCCTTCAAAACACTGCACATTCGCTACCAGACGGCCGCCATCATGCCCGGTCCGTTCGCCCATTTTTATACGCTTTCGCTCACGCCAACGGCGTCAAGCACGCTGCAAACCGACATTTCGATTGACTATCCCGACCGGGAGGAGTTGGACGAGGAAGACATCGTTGGCGAAGGCTTTACGCTCGACGATACCTTTACCTGGGCCGGCATTCTCCCCAAAACCTGGCTCGACGCGGTAACGCCCCTGACCGGCAACGCGAAGCTGAAACCCCTCGACGAAGACAAGCTGGGCGAAAACGACGATTTTTTCGAGGTCACGCTTGTCACCGCCGACGGACAGACCAAACAGGGAACACCCGCCGTCCGGGATGCGTGGCAGTACCTGGCGCAGGAACTCATTCAGGCCACGTACGAAGCCGCTGGTCGCGAGCATCCGTTTGAATTGATTTACGTCGATAACACGCAGGTGTCCGCCGGCGAACTGCGCCTGACGGCCTCGTTTGCCGCCCGCACCCTGACCGTTACCACCGACGGCAACCCCCGCCCGCTGCCGTGGGACGAGTTGCAGCGCATCATGAGCCGGGTCTACAGTGCCGAGTACAACCCCGACGAAGCCCTGCTGAACCGGCCCAAACAGGATGGCCGTTTCCTGAACATGGGCACCGAAGAATGGTACAACATCAGCGATCAGCCCGCCCTGCACAAACTCTTTATCGGGCTGTAATTTTCGTTAAGGGGTAAGCAGGAATCGGCGGGTCACACCGAAAAATGGGTATATTACCCCGTAATACTCAGCTAACAGAATCACTCATTTCTTAATCTGTGACCCGATATGCCCGTTTTCACCCTTGGAATTGAAGAAGAATTTCAGACAATCGACCCCGAAACCCGCGAACTGCGTTCCCACATGTCGCAGATTGTGGAAGGCGGTAAAATTATCCTGGCCGAACGCGTAAAGGCCGAAATGCACCAGGCGGTGGTTGAAGTAGGCACCAACATCTGCCAGAATATTCAGGAGGCCCGGCAGGAGGTGACCTACCTGCGGAAGATGATTATCGAACTGGCCGACAACCAGAACCTGCAGGTAGCCTCGGCCGGCACGCACCCGTTTTCGGACTGGCAGTCGCAGCTCATCACGCCCAATGAACGGTACGACCAACTCATCGACGAACTCCGCGACGTGGCCCGCTCGAACCTGATTTTCGGGATGCACGTCCACGTCGGCATCGAAAACCGGAACGAAGGCGTACAGATCATGAACGCCGTCCGGTACTTTCTGCCGCACATCTACGCCCTGTCGACCAATTCGCCGTTCTGGCGGGGCCGAAACACGGGTTTCAAATCGTACCGGTCCAAAGTGTTCGATAAGTTTCCGCGCACGGGCATTCCCGATTTTTTCGCGTCGGCGGCCGAATACGACGAATATTTAGCCCTGCTGGTGAAGACCGGCTGCATCGACAACGGCAAGAAAATCTGGTGGGACATCCGGCTGCACCCGTTTTTCAACACCATCGAATTCCGCATCTGCGACGTGCCGATGCGCGTGGATGAAACCATCTGCTTAGCCGCGCTGATGCAGGCGTTGGTGGCGAAGATTTACAAGCTACAGCGGCAAAACCTAAACTACCGCTCCTACCGCCGGATTCTGATCAACGAAAACAAGTGGCGGGCGGCCCGCTACGGCATCGAGGGCAAGCTGATCGACTTTGGCAAGCAGATCGAAGTACCGACCCACGATTTGATCCACGAACTGCTGGCGTTTATCGACGATGTGGTGGATGAACTCGGCAGCCGGGCGGAGTGCGAATACGTCCTCCAGATCCTCCAAAACGGTACCGGCGCCGACCGGCAGCTACAGGTCTACCGCGAAACGGGCGACCTTAAAAATGTCGTGGATTATATTGTCCGTGAAACTTCGTACGGCGTCAGGTAGTTGATTATTACCGGCTAACGCCAACAGATGGGCCGGTTTAAACGAATTATGGTCCTATATCGGGTTGCGCTGATGGAGGATTGGAGGGGAACAGCCGTATGAAATCAATAAAAATTGCCATTCTGGACATGAATAACAACGCACCCAATCAGGGAATGCGCTGTATTCAGCAACTCATCCGCACGGTTCAGCAGGCCGACGACCTCGACGTGTCGGTGAGCATCTTTAACGTTCGGGTCGATCATGTGGTACCCGATCTGTCGTTCGACGTGTACGTGTCGAGTGGCGGGCCGGGCAACCCCATCACGACCGAACCGGCCTGGGAAACGCCTTATTTCAATCTGATCGACGGGTTGTTTGCCTGGAACCGGACGCATGCCGACAAGAAATTCGTGTTCCTGATCTGTCATTCCTTTCAGTTGGTGATGCGCCACCTGAAGCTGGGCGAACTGAGCCGCCGGAAATCGACGTCGTTCGGTATTTTTCCGATTCACAAAACCGACGACGGCCATTCCGATCCGTTGCTCCGCGCCCTGCCCGAACCGTTTTTTGCCGTCGATTCACGCGATTACCAGGTAACGACGCCGAATTTTGATGCTTTCGACGCGCTGGGGGCCACTATTTTATGTCTGGAGAAAGTTCGGCCGCACGTGTCGCTGGAGCGGGCGATTATGGCCGTTCGTTTCTCACCCGAAATTTTCGGGACGCAGTTTCACCCCGAAGCCGACAGTCAGGGTATGCTGATGTACTTTGAGCGGGCCGACAAACGGGAACAGATCGTCAGTCAGTACGGCGAGGCCAAATACGACGAAATGGTCGATTCGCTGCGCGACCCCGACAAGATCGAACTGACCGAAGCGGTGCTGCTGCCCGGTTTTTTACGCACGGCCATCGGCCAGCCCGCGCTGGCAGAAGCAGTGAAATAACCCATTTGCCGTTTTCGCCGGGATTTACCGAACAGGTATGCTGTCGGGATTTGTCATCCTGGGAGTTTATCACCGGTTGGTTTGTCATCAGTTAATTTGTCATCCTGAGGAACGAAGGATCTTAGAGACTGGTAGCTAAGATCCTTCGTCCCTCAGGATGACAAATTAACTGATGACAAACT
>JBBQLG010000141.1:0-14985 GCA_038327655.1 Cytophagales bacterium | reverse complement strand
TGCTCTTCAAGCCTTGCATCGTATGAAAGACAAAGAAAGTATTAAGAGTCGGCGGAAGTTAGCGGGTTGGGATAACAATTATTTGCTTAAAGTCCTAACCGCTATTTAAATGCGTTTAACCTGACCCGGCATTCGTCAATGCTTCGACCGACATAAAACTGGCTAACTTTACCCTGAAGCAAACCAGCCCCGCCGTTGACAGGGGCAGTAGTGTAGCGGGCCAGTTCAGCCGGACAGACATAGTGGGCATCAGTCGCCCACAGGGCACAAAACCCGATATGGGTGCGTATGAATTTAGCCCGCAGGCTCCCGTCGTTGTCGTAACGGCCCTAGCCGAACCCGTGATACTTGAAGGCGTTACGGTTTATCCGAACCCCGCTGAAAATGGGGTCACAATTCGGTGGAAGCCTGTTGCGGGTGTCCAGGGCCGGGTAGAAGTGCTGAACTGTCTCGGCCAGACCGTGGCGCAACACCCACTTCGGGCGGCTATCGAACAAATTGATATTCAGCCATTAACTACCGGCCTGTACCTGCTGCTCATTTACCGCGATGATAAATTGATACATAGTACTAAATTGCTCAGAAACTGATGAATCGAACACTGCCGTTACTCCTTGCTTGCGGATTGTTTCTGAGCGGGTCGGGCCTATGGGCGCAGCCGGATCGCCGGACCGCCGTCAAACGGCTCTACATCGCCAACGACGACCACACCGATTATATGTGGACCGCCGACGAAGCTAAATACGATTCGGCCTTTGTGCAGATGCTCGATTACTACCTCCGCCAGATTGACTCCACGCGTAATGAACCGGCTGATTTTCAGGCCCGGTTTAATTGCGATGGTAGCTACTGGCTCCGGGCGTATCAGAAATACCGCTCCCCGGCTCAGTTCGACCGGCTCGTGGCGGCTATTAAATCCGGCCATATCAGCAGCCCGCTGAACCTGTTGGTCAGCACCTACGGCGCACAACCTACCGAGGCCGTGTTACGGGGAATGTATTATGCGGGATCTCTGGAACGGCGGTATAACCTCCGGTTTCGGCTGGCGCAGACGATGGAAAACAATACTATTCCGCTGGGCCTGAGTTCGTTATGGGCAGGCTCTGGAGCTAAATACAACTACAAGGGCATTGGCGGCTACGGCAGTCAGATGACCTACGAGTATCGGGCTAACCGGCGCAACCAGCTTTATTATTACACCGGGCTTGACGGGTCGCGGGTGTTGACCAAATGGTATGAATACCCCGACGAAAAGAGTGCGTTTGGCGGGTATGCCGAATGCCGGTTTTACCCCAAGAAGCGGCCCGTTAGCCAGACGGTTGAAATTGAGCAGGTGATCGACAAACTCGATGCTTACTGCAACACGCCCCGGTACCCATTCAACATAGCGGCTGCCTTTGGTTACGGCTGGGACGACCTTTCGACGTTTGTGAGTGTGCCTTTTATCACAGCCGCCAAGAATAAGACGACCGACACCCGAAAGGTGCGTATCTCCAACGAGATCGACTTTTTTGAGGACGTTGAAAAGAGTTACCCCAACCTGTCTGAAAGCCGTACCTCCACCGAATCGGTGAGTTACGGCAACGAATGGGATATCTACTGTGCGTCGATGAACGAAACGACGGCCCGCGTCCGGCGGTCGGTCGAGACGTTGCGGGCGGCTGAGGGGCTGGCGGCTGTGGTGTCGCTGGGCGAACCTCACTTTGCCGACGCGCTGACCCCCGCCCGCGAGCAGGCGTGGGAAGCGTTGGGGATGTATTGGGAACACAACTGGACCGCCGATGGCCCCATCAGCCGGGGCATCCGCGCGGCCTGGCAGACCAAGTTGCAGACGAACCTGAGTCGTTATGTGGATTCACTTCACGCGCTGGCGGCCCGGCGATTGGGAAGTCAGTTGAAAAAAACCGCGTCACCCCGGTTTTACGTCTTCAACCCTTTGAGTTGGGTCCGCAACGACGTGGCTGATTTCCCCTACGAGGGAATCGGGCCGGTTCGGGTAATCGACATTGCTACAAATAAAGAAGCGAGTAGTCAGCGAATTACGAAAGGCGGCAAACCGTTTATTCGGATTCTGGCCGACGGGATTCCGTCGGTGGGGTACAAGGTGTTCGAGATTCGGGCGGGGCAGCCGGGTGCCAAACCGATAGCGGCAGACGTGTCAGTTCAGAGTGGCGGACTGGCGCGTATCAGCAACGCTTTTTACACCCTGAAACTGAGTCCCACCGGCGTGATTACGGAATGGCTCGACCGGAAAGCGGGGAATAAATCGCTGGTGTTGCCGAACAAGTTCCTCAACGACCTGGGCATTCAAAACCTGACCGAAGGGACGCTGACAGTGGAAAATAAAGGCCCGGTGTCGGTCACGCTCAAAGCCGTTTCGGGCCACCCCATTCTACACACCGTCCGGTTGACGCTGTTTGCCAATAGCCGGACCCGCACCGGCGGACCGGCCGGTCCGCCCCGCATCGAGATCGAGGATAGTATTTTGGTCAATTTTGCCAACGTCCGCCAGTGGTCATTTGCCTTCAACTTGAAAAATCAGACAACCCGCCACGAAGAACTCGGTGCGGTGCTGACGGCCCGCAAAGAAACGCGGGGGGGACATTATGCCGCTCAGAATGCCCGTTTAGACTGGCAAACCTTCAACCATTTTGCGGACCTGAGCGAGGCTAAGTACGGCGTAACGCTGTCCAATCAGGATTGCAGCTTCTTCAAACTCGGCGAAAGCACCGCAACGGCGGACCGCGCAACGGCGAACCGCGTCGATTCGCTCTGGGAGGACTCGCCGGTGCTGCACGCGCTGGCGGGCGGGCAGGTGGACAAAAAGCGCGAAGACGGGGGCTACATGGGCATTTTCAACCAGAACGGCCAAAAAGCGTTCCGCTATAGTTTTGCTCTGACGACCCACCGTTCCGCCTTCGACCCGACAGCGGCCATGAAATTTTCGCTTGAACACCAGAACCCGCTTGTAACGGGGCTGATTACGGGTGAACGGGGCAACGACGCAGCGACATTTTCGCTGTTGACGGTCGATGACCCAAATGTGCTGCTGTGGAGCGTGAAACCAGCCGAAGAAGGCCCGGCAAGCGGCTTGATAACCCGTTTCTGGAACCTCGCATCCAGGCCCGCCAACCCGGTTATCCGGTTAGCAAAGCCTATCGGCAGGGCCTGGCAAACAACCCATATCGAAACTGACGAGCGGGCCGTAGTGCCCTCCAAAGGGGTTCTGAAGGCCTCGTTCAACCAGCATCAGATCAAGACCTATCGACTCCAGTTCGACAAGTAACCTGCCGACCACAAACAACTTTGGCTTGTATTCGTATTCAGTGTTGAATTGAGCTATATGTCAATCAAATTCTATGCGCCGGAATGGGGAAATACGTTACCCTTTACCACATTTTGCCAGCATGTAAAAACCGCTGGGTACGACGGTGTTGAGATGGCCTTACCACTGGGAACTAGTGAGCGAACGGAAATTGTAGCCACCTTACGCGACTACGACCTCGAATTGATTGGTCAATACTGGCAATCGGTTGAAAGCGATCTGACCGAGCACAGCCGGAACTATGAGAAGTACCTTCGGAATCTGATTGCAGCCGACCCTATTTTTATCAATTGCCAGACCGGCAAGGATTTCTTTACATTCGAGCAGAATAAACATCTCTTCGAGCTGGCAGCCAACATATCAGCGGAAACAGGCGTTAAAATCATTCACGAAACACACCGGGGTAAATCGCTGTTTGCCGCTCATATCACAAAAGAGTATCTGACCAAACTGCCTGACCTACGCATTTGTCTCGACATTTCGCACTGGTGCACGGTTCATGAATCAATGCTCGAAAACCAAGTCGATGCTGTCAATCTGGCTATTGGGCATACCGACCATATCCATAGCCGGGTGGGGTATCCTGAAGGTCCACAGGTAGGTGATCCACGTGCCCCGGAGTGGCAGCAAACCCTCACCGCACATTTAGCCTGGTGGGATCAGGTCGTCGATAATCACCGGAAAGCGGACACGCAACTAACAATCAATACGGAGTTTGGCCCAGCACCCTATATGCCTCTGTTGCCTAACTCACAGCTACCGGTCAGTAATCAGTGGGAGATCAATGTGTTCATGCTGAACCTGCTGAAAACACGATACGCCTGAATCCTATTTTCTTCGCTGAATACCTTCATTTTTCCGATACTCGACGGGCGAAACGCCCATCTGTTTTTTGAACAGCCGCGAAAAGTAAAACGGGTCGTCGATGCCGATTTTCGAACCCACTTCATTGATGCGCAAATCGCTGAAGTGAAGTAACTGACAGGCCTTCTGAATCCGTAGGTGGTTGAAATACTCGATGGGGGCGTAACCAGTCTCCTGCCTGAATTTCCGGGAGAAAAACGACACCGATAGATTAGCCGACTGAGCAATATTATCCAGCGTCACGGGTTCCGACAGATTACGCTGCATGAACAGGATGGCTTTGTGTGTCGGGCTGACAAGGGTTTCGGGCTGGGTTTTCGGCTGAAACGTAGCGGGCAGCACAAACGAAGCCAGAAAATAAGGCAGGGTCAGGTTGGCAAACAGCAGGTTCGCCTGACTGTATCCGTTCAGGAACGCATCGACTATCTGCTCGAACAGCCGGATGCGTTCCTCCGAAAAACCAACCGAAACGGCCTGTGGAGCCGAACCTTCCTCATTTTTAGTCGTCGTTGTGACCCCGGCGCACTGACTGCCGCTGAGGTGAAACCAGTAAATCGTCCACGGATTAGCCGCGTCAGCCCCGTAGGAGTGGGGTACGCCGGGCGCAATGGCAAACACCGACCCGGCCTGTACCGTCACCCGACCCGCAGGCACCTGAATCCAGCCCTGCCCGTCGGTACAGTACAGCAGAATCACCTGTGACATCCCCGTTGGCCGCTGGTAATAGTGGTATCTGGCCTTCGGAAAAAATCCCATCTGGGTGATGAACAGGTGGCTGATTAGGGGCAGCGTCCGACATTTCTCAACGACCTCTTTCGGAATCTCAATCATCCGCTCACCGGTAAAGCCCCGGCCCTTTCGATTATGTCGCTTTGTTAACATCGCTAAACCCTGATTTCTTACCGAAGGTAAAATAATCCATGTTTATGCCAAAATACTTCATTCTATCTGTCCCGGAAAAACCGAGTTTTGTAAACATAAAATGCAATTGTCTGTGAAATGTTAAGGCGTACCGGCAACGCATCCAAGCCGTTCTTTTATGAAAAAAATCTGCCTCCTTTTTTTGTTGACCAGTATCACGACCGGGATAATCGCGGCTTCGCCTGCAAAGCCAGAAAGCGTATTGGAGCAACCAGGCCAATCCGGTCCGCCCTTCGCTAAATGGACCGATTCGGAACTGTTGCTAAACAATGGAGTTGTTCAGCGAACCATTAAACTCCCGGCTTCGGGAGGTAGTTTTCTGACGACGGTTTACAAGCCGGTCGTGGGTGACTTTACCTATTTTCTAAAAACAAATCCTGATTTTCAGTTCGAATTCAACGGACAGGTATATACTGGTTCAGGCGATTGGCGGCTGATTACCATTGGGAAAATTACTGATGCTAAACAGGGTGATGGAGCAGCCGTGACCCTACAAAGCAAAGATGGCAAGGTAGAGCTTACGGTGGAATTCTTACTATATCCCGATTTACCTGTTGTTCGTAAGCGTTTGATAGTTAAGAATTTAACGAACCAATCTGCTCCGTTGGAATCCGTTGACGTGGAGAAATTCACAGTCCCTCCGTTTCATCCGACGACGTATAGCTGGATAGCCAGCGATTATGGCAGGCGCCGGGTGATTGGACCTTTTAAAGGCTCTATGCAGGATGCTCTGGTGATTGTTCATCACATGGATTGGCAACAGGGTATTGTTATTGGCAATGAAGCGACAGGTGTGGTAAAACGGACATCTGTATTTTGGGAAGGGCCTGAAATCTGTGCCGGTCTTACGCACTCAACTGACCGCTTCCCGTTTCGGAAATGGATCAAACCGGGCGAATCGTTTGACACACCACAGGTATTTACGATGGTGTATAATACCCATAAAGACCCCGATGAAATTCTGAACACTGACGTACCCACATTTGTCCGCAAACACTTAGACATTCGCCTATCGACACTAACGGAAAAACCTACATTTGTTTATAACACCTGGATTCCTTTCAAAGAAAATATAAATGAGAAACTAATAAAAGAACTGGCCACGGCTGCAGCCAAAGCCGGTATGAAAGAGTTCATTATTGATGATGGCTGGCAAAACAGTTACGGCGACTGGGGTATTGATAAAGCTAAATTTCCAAATGGGCTGAAACCGGTCTTCGATCACATAAAATTCCTGAATATGAAGCCCGGCTTGTGGGTAAGCATTGGCTCTGCGGCTCCAGACAGCAAGGTGTTTCACGACCATCCTGAGTGGTTTGTTCAAGACAAGGCCGGGAAACTCACCTCGTTGCACAGCGACGAGTTGGATAAGTACACGGCTTGTTTTGGTACCGGCTGGTACGATCACATCAAAGGCGTTCTCACCACGCTGGTGGTCGATTATGGGCTGGAATATCTCAAACTCGACCTCGCCGTGGTGACCAGTGCCTATCTCTTCGACCCTGTGCGGTCAGGCTGTTATGCGCCCAGCCACGCCGGTCATAAAGATCAGCATGAGTCGTTGTTTACCAATTATGAAGCGATGTGGAAGCTCTTCGATGAATTACACGCGTTAAAACCCAACCTATTTATCGACTGTACGTATGAAACGATGGGAGGACTTCAGCTAATCGACTACGCTATGCTGAAACATGCCGAAGGCAACTGGCTCTCTAATTTTGATGAACCGGATAAAAACGGGGATTTACGGGTACGGAACATGGCCTGGTGGCGTTCTCCTGCCATGCCCGCTACTGCTTTAGTAATTGGTAATCCCGAAATGCAGGATGCCGGTTGGGAAATGCACATCAAATCGCTGGCCGGTGCGCTGCCCATCATGCTGGGCGACCCCCGTAAGCTATCCAACACAGATCTGAAAAAGTACCGGAGTTACGCCGACTGGCTTCAGACCATGCAGACGAAATACGATTTTATGAGCTACCGACAGGACCTGGCCGGTTTCGGGGAGCCGATGGAAGGGATGTGGGATGGGTTTCAGCGCATCAACACCGACTCGAAACGGGGTGGTATCGTGGGCGTATTCCGGCACGGTGCCACCGAAACGAAGCGGATGGTAACGGTTAATCACCTCGACCCGGCAAGGACGTATCAGGTAAAAACAATGGACGGAAAAGCCGTGACGTCCCTGACGGGAAGGGCGCTGCAAACGATTGGCTTTCCCGTAACGATCAGCAGATTATACGCCGGGGAGCTTTTTGAAATCAGTAGTAATTGAAACAACCAGAAAACAAACGTTAACCATCAGTCGCTATGACGAACAAACCATTAACATCCGAACAAATCGCCCAGTATAATCAGGATGGCTACCTAATCGTTCGCAACTTCCTGAATGCGGAGGAGGTCGGAAAACTTTATCACGTTGCTATTGACGATAGTACCGTAAGTAAAAACGCTATCAACGTCAACGACAGTACCGGTAAACGCAGCAAATTATCGCTCTGGTACAAACCCGGAAACGACACATACGGCCTGCTGACCCGCAGTGAACAGTTGGTGAAATCTACCAATGCGCTGCTCGATAAAAACGCCGATGGCAGTGATACCGCCGTATGCCATTTTCACTCCAAACTGATGCAGAAAGAACCCCGCGTGGGTGGTGCCTGGGAGTGGCATCAGGATTACGGTTACTGGTACAAAAACGAGTTTCTGCTACCCGACCAGATGATGTCGGTGATGGTGGCCATTACCGATGCCAACAAAGAAAACGGCTGTTTGCAGGTCATCAAAGGCTCGCACAAAATGGGCCGCGTCGAACACGGCTTTGCGGGCGAACAGGTTGGCGCGTCGCAACGGTACGTGGACCTCGCCCTGAAAACGATGGACTTAGTGTATGTGGAGCTACAGGCGGGCGACGTGCTGTTTTTCCACAGCAACCTCCTGCACCGTTCCGAAGCCAATTTGTCGGACAAGCCCCGCTGGTCGATGATTTCGTGCTACAACCGGGCCTCGAACATCGGCTATAATGATTCGGCGTCGTCATTATCGAGCATTACGCCCATCGACGTCGTTCCTGACGAAGCGTTATTGACCTGGGATGCCGCTGGCCTGTCTGAAGAAGGAGCCGATTTCTTAGCCAAAGAAGCAGACGTTGCGCTGCAGTGACAGTCATTTCCTAAACCCCTGACCCTATGGCTGTTATTATTCAACCGCAATCTGAATCCGTCAATCATGCGGCTACGGTGAACCGGAACTATGTCTATCTCATCAGTGCTATTGCCGCGCTGGGTGGGGTACTGTTTGGCTTCGATCTGGTTATTATTTCCGGCACGGTGCCATTTTTTACGCAGCATTTTCAGTTGAATGAATTTCAGACGGGCTGGGCGGTGGGGTGCATCAACCTCGGCGCGGCCGGTGGTGCCCTGATTGGCGGAAAACTGAGTGATACGCTGGGTCGTAAAAAACTGCTGATGGCCTGCGCCGTACTCTTCGCCCTGACCGGGGCAGGTACGGGCTGGGCGGGTAGCTTTCCGCTGTTCGTGTCGTTTCGGATACTGAGCGGGGTGGCCGTGGGGGCTGCTGCGCTGGTTTGCCCGATGTACGTGGCCGAGATTTCGCCCTCGTTTATGCGGGGCCGGATGGTGTCATTTTATCAGTTATCCATTGTGGTTGGTATTCTGCTGGCCTACCTGTCCAATTACCTGCTGCTCAATACTGGGGTAAACAACTGGCGGTGGATGTTTTCCTCGCAGTCCGCACCGTCGCTGCTATTCTTTTTCGGCTTGTTCTTCGTGGCCGAAAGCCCTCGCTGGCTTATCCGAAAAGGTCGAAATGAAGAAGCGGAAGGCATTTTAACCCGTATCGGCGGTATCGAGTATGCCCGGCAGGAGTCCGGCACTATCCGGGGTAGTTTCGCGCAGGAAACCCGCGAATCGGTGCGGGATTTGTTTCGGAAAGACCTCTGGCCCATTGTGTTTATTGGCATTGTAGTGGCAGTTTTCTCGCAGGCGGTGGGGCAAAATTCGCTATTTTCCTACGCGCCGGTGCTGTTCCGGCAGGCGGGCATGGCGCAGGATTCGGCCTTTTCGCAGTCGATAATCATTGGCGTTATCAACGTCAGTTTTACGTTGATCGCCATTGGCACGATTGATAAAATCGGGCGAAAAAAGCTGTTGCAATACGGTTCGGCACTGCTTTGCCTGGATGCACTGGCACTGTCGGCAGCTTTCTACTGGCAGTGGCCCGGCGTGTGGGTGCTGGTCTGTGTACTGGGCTTCATTGCCATTTATTCGGCTACGCTCGGACCCGTTACCTGGGTGGCGCTGTCCGAAATTTTCCCCAACCGTATCCGGGGCAACGCGCTGGCACTGGCAACGCTGGCTTTGTGGATCACTAACTTTTTCACGACGGCCTCTTTCCCGGTCATGAAGCAGTACTGGGGCCTGCCGCTCACCTTCGGTTTTCACGCGGTGCTGTGTTTTGTCTACTTCCTGTTTGTAAGGGCGCGAATGCCCGAAACGAAAGGTAAGTCGCTGGAAGAAATCGAGAACGAATTAACCTGCTCGTAAGACCATGAAAAAGGAACTCACCAAATCCGAGCTTACCCTCCTCTGGGATACCTTCCGTAGCGGCAGTCGGGAGGCTTTTTCGCAACTGTACGACCTGTTTGCCGGTGACCTGTACTGGTATGGCTATAACCCGGTCCGCAACCGGCAGGTGGTAGAAGATTGCCTGCACGAGCTTTATCTGCACATCTCCGCAGGCAGCCGAAGTGATGGGTATCTCGTTGAAAAGCGTCTACAATACGGTCAACGTAGCACTGACCACCTTACGAACGAACGTTTGGGCTTCGTTCGAGAACAAAAGAGCCTTTCTGATTTGTATCATCTTGGTTTTTAGTTACCTGTTGTCGATTTGATTGTATTAGATACCTACTTTTTATGCCTTATAAGGTAGTCTGAACCACTTTTTAACTACTGATTAACCTTACTTAATTCGTACTACACATGATGAATCGTCGACGTTTTTTAGGGGCTACTGCTGGCTCAATAGCCTTTACCGATTACTGGCCACCTAACCATAATGAGCTATCAGTCAACCCCTTGGTTGGCAAGCGAGTGATAGGTATTCACGACTGGGTTTTTTCATCAGATAAGCCCCAATACGATTGCTTTCCTATCCTCGACCAGGTTTTTAGCGACGTCAAATACGCCGGTTTCGATGCCATTGAACTGATGGATATCAGTTTGCGACACGATGATTCAGTTCAGAAAATTGGGGATTTGATTCAGAAAATCGGCGTCGCAGTGAGCGGGGCTTCTTATGAGCAACCCATGTGGAACAAAGACAAGCAGGCCGAAATTATCGATGATGCGGGGCTAGTCATCGAACGAATCGCTAAACTTAAGGGCCGAACATTAGGCATCTCCGTGGGTGACGCCCGACACAAAAAAACACCCGAAGAATTGGATGTTCAGGGTGAAACGCTGCAAAAAATTCAGGCCATCGGCAAACAGCATAACGTGGTGCCCAACTTGCACAACCACACCTATGAAGTAGTTGATGGACTTTATGACCTTACCAACACCCTGCAACGCGTACCCGGTATTGCCCTCGGCCCCGACCTCGATTGGCTGTTTCAGGCCAAAGTCGACGTGCCGACATTTCTGAAAGTTTATAAAGATAAAATCGTATCGATGCACCTGCGCGATCACCTCTGGACGGGTGTCTGGTCCGAATCGGTGGGTGAGGGTATCATGGATTTTGG
This sequence comes from Cytophagales bacterium, assembly GCA_038327655.1. Taxonomy (GTDB): domain Bacteria; phylum Bacteroidota; class Bacteroidia; order Cytophagales; family Spirosomataceae; genus JBBQLG01. The sequence goes on along the minus strand of JBBQLG010000141.1, from coordinate 4,111 downwards.
CGCGATTGCCCGCGAGTTGAAAGCACTAAATTATTCGGGCGATATGCTGGTCGAGCTGGCCTTTCCGGCGGGTTTCAAATCGACGCGACCCATTCGCGAAAGCCTGAAAATGAGCCGCCAAACCATAAAAAAACAGTTCGGCGTGTAACGCCAGACCCTACCATCCGGCTACGGCATCCTCATACCTTCTAAATCTGATAGTTTATGAATCTGACTGGTAATATAACATCACCAACCGTTAACCAATACGATGCCATCGTGATTGGCTCCGGCATCAGTGGCGGCTGGGCCGCTAAAGAGTTGACCCAGAAAGGGTTGAAGACGCTGGTGCTGGAACGCGGGCGACCCGTTGAACACGTCAAAGATTACCCGACGACCATGTCCAGTCCCTGGGAAATGACTCACCGGGGTCGCTACCCGCTGGATGTACTGGAAAAAAGTCCGATACAGGCCAAAGTGGCCTATGCCTTCAATGAATATTCCGGGCAGTTTTTTATCCGCGATACCGATCATCCGTACCAGCAAACCAAACCCTTCGACTGGATTCGGGGCTATCAGGTGGGGGGCAAATCGCTGTCGTGGGCACGCTGGACGCAACGCTGGGCACCGTTCAATTTTGAGGACAACCTCAAAGACGGCCACGGGGTCGACTGGCCGATTCGTTACTCCGATCTGGCCCCCTGGTATAGCTACGTCGAGAAATTTGCCGGTATCAGTGGGAATAAAGATGGCTTGTCGACGCTGCCCGACGGCGAATTTCTGCCGCCTTTTGATATGAACTGCCTGGAAAAGAGCGTGCGGGATGCCTGGAAAAAGCACTATGCCGACCGGCACCTCATCATCAGTCGCACGGCTAATCTGAGCAAAGCGCAACCCCATCACCTGGCACTGGGCCGGGCCGACTGCCAGTCGCGCAACTGGTGTGGCCGGGGCTGTTTGTATGGGGCCTATTTCAGCAGCAATTCGGCAACATTGCCCGCTGCGGCTGCTACCGGTAAACTGACCATTCGACCTTTTTCGGTCGTTCATTCCATCATCTACGATGAGCAGAAACAAAAGGCAACCGGCGTTCGGGTAATCGACACCAACACGAAGGAAATGACCGAGTACTACGCCCGGATTATTTTCGTGAACGCAGCCACGCTTAATTCAACGCTGATTTTGCTCAACTCGACTTCGCACCGGTTTCCTAACGGACTGGGTAACGACAGTGGTGTACTGGGGCATTACCTGATGGATCATAACTACCGGGGTTGGGTGAGTGGCGTGTATGACGGTACCGACCTGGATAATAAATATTACTACGGTCGGCGACCAACCGGTACGTACGTACCCCGGTTTCGCAATGTACTGAATGATAAACAAACTGACTTTGTACGCGGCTACGCATTTGCCTGCGGGGGCGAACGGGGACGAGGGCACGGTAAGGAAGGGTTTGGGGCCGATTTCAAGGAGTCGCTCACGGAACCCGGCGGGTGGTCGTTCAGCATGACGGCAATGGGCGAGATGCTGCCCCGCTACGAAAACCACGTTGGGCTCAACCAGACGAACAAAGACCAGTGGGGTATGCCGACGCTGGATATAGACTGTGCGTGGAGCGAAAACGAAGATAAGATGACCCAGGATGCGATTACCCAGGCTAAAGCGATGATGGAAGCTGCGGGCATCCGGGTGACAGCCGCTATCGACAACCACCAGAATCCCGGTCTGGCCATCCACGAAATGGGTACCGCCCGGATGGGCCGCGACCCCAAAACGTCGATGCTCAATAAATGGAATCAACTCCATGCGGTAAAGAACGTCTTCGTAACGGATGGTGCCAGCATGGCATCATCGGCCTGCCAAAATCCATCATTGACTTACATGGCCCTGACCGCCCGTGCCGTCGACCACGCCGTTCGGGAAGGGAAAAGAGGGAATTTATGAGAAAAAAATCGGGTTCCCGACACCACGCTTAGTCATAGCCGCCGGAAGCAACACGGATGAAAACCGGGAAAAGCAGGACTATTCCGTTTGTTGAGTAATGCCGCATAAACGTTACCGGCTGATGTCGCTATGAAACAATTATTGTTATTTCTGCTTGGCGTGGGCACTTTTTCGCTGACAGCCAATAGTCAGTCGCAACCACGTCCTAAACAATTGGTTGTTATTGCCGGTACACCAAGCCATAAAGCGGGCGAACACGAGTACAACGCGAGGGCGTTACTACTTAAAAAATGGCTGGATAGTTCGCCGGACATGACCGTAACGGTCTGTTTGAACGGCTGGCCTGCCGACACCATACTGCTCGACCGCGCCGACGGGATTGTGCTTTTTATGGATGGTAAACAGGGCCATTCAGTGCTAAAGCCTGCCTATAAAAAGCAGTTGTTCAGGGCCGCAAATCGCGGAGTGGGCGTAGCTGCCCTGCATTATGCCGTTACGCTGCCTGCCGGAAACGGCGAGCCGTTGCTGAACATACTCGGTGGTTTTAAACAAGATGGCTACTCGGCGCATGGCTTCTGGACTTCCACGTTTGCCACCATCCCGAAGCACCCGGTCACGAATGGCGTAAAGCCGTTCGGTATCTACGACGAGTGCTATTTTTTCCTCCGCTTTCGCCCCGAAATCGTGCCACTCCTACAAGCCATTCCGCCCGATTCGGTGCGAAACACCACTGCCAGCCGGGTCGCTTCGGAGCATTCTGAGGTGGTGTCGTGGGTGTATGAGCGGCCCGACGGTGGGCGGAGTTTCGGGAATACAGGGCTGCATTTCCACCGTAACTGGAAGAATGATGACCTGCGAAAGCTAATCCTGAATGCCTGCCGGTGGATTTGCCGGGTAGATGTACCCGCCAACGGTGTGCAGTCTGTTGTGACCGATGCAGAGCTGAGTCAGCATTTAGACCGAAAACCTTAACTAATTGGCAGGGCATTTACTGCCAGTAAATAATTCTCTAAAATGACGGTGAAAAGCGTTTACGTCCTGCTTCTTTTTCTGACTACATCGACCTTACTGGCGCAGACCTATACTATCGTTGATTTTGGGGCAAAAACCGATACTGCGTTTCTGAATACGACCGCCATTCAGCAAGCGATTGATGCCTGTTACGGCAAGGGCGGTGGCGAGGTGATTGTACCCGCCGGCACGTTCGTAACGGGAACCGTTTCTCTGAAATCGAACGTCTATCTGCACCTCATGCCGGGGGCGGTGTTGCAGGGCAGTTACAACCCCGCCGATTACCCGGAACACGATATTTTGTGGGCTAAAAAATTCGGGACTATTACGCATAATGGCCTGTATGTCGAAACCATGAAAGCGCTGGTTATTGCCGACCGGGCAAACCACACGGGCATCAAAGGCGAAGGCACCCTCAAAGGAGCAGGTGAAGGCAAGGCGTTTCAGTTGGGCCTGAACAGGGACGGGAAGCCCAAAAATATCTTTTTCATCGGCTGTACCGACGTATTGCTGGCAGGCATCAGCATTCTTAATTCGGCGCAGATAACGGTGTCCATATCGGGTTGTGAGCGCGTTTTCATCGACAGGATTTATATCCGTAGTTTAGTCAACTGGAACTGCGACGGATTAGATGTAGATGCCAAAGATGTGCTGATTTCTAACTCCATTATCGACTCGGAAGACGACGCACTCTGTTTTAAAAGTGAGTATTTAGATAAATTCTGTGAGAATATTACCGTCACCAATTGTGTGCTTTCGTCGCTCTGCAACGGGCTGAAATTTGGCACCGGTTCGCGTACTGGTTTCCGCAACGTCATGGTCAGTAATTGCATCATCAAAAAGGCATCAGTCAATGGGTATCGCCACTGGAACATGACCCACGATGTGGTGGATAACCCTGGCCAACAGAGTGTAAACACGGGCATCGTTATTCTGGGCGTTGACGGCGGATTGGTCGAGAACATCAGTATCTCGGACATTATTATGACCGACGTTTTGAGTCCATTATTTATTCGTGTGGGGCAGCGTTTCGTCAACCCCGACCAGAAACCGTCGGTCATGCGCCACATCAGCATTCAGAATATCCGCGCTGAAACGCGTAGTACTCTCCCGGTTATTATTGCTGGTCTGGACAGCAGCCCGATTGAGGATGTCTGGCTGACCAACATTCGGA
>JBBQLG010000140.1:0-15193 GCA_038327655.1 Cytophagales bacterium | reverse complement strand
GAGGCCAACGCCGAGGCCCAAATAACGCTGGAAACCCTGGCGGGTCTGGCCAACCTGAGCGTGTTTCACTTTGCCCGGCTCTTCAGGCAAACCACCGGGCTATCGCCCTACCAATATGTGCTGCAATGGAAAATTCAGCGGGCCCGGTATTTACTCCGGCTGGGTGGAGCACCGGTAGCCGACGTCGGTGATGCGCTGGGTTTCGGGTCGCCAGCCAGTTTTTCGACGGCCTTCAAGCGCGCCGTGGGTATTAGTCCGCAGCAGTTTCAACGGCATCCAATCGGGTAAAAAAAGCAGGAATTCACAAGTAAGCGGGCAATAGATAGCCAGAATTCGAAAAAGCGTTCGCGCCGGGCCAGCGACCTTTGGGGCTGTTATGAAACAGTCCCGTTCGCGCCTGAATAATTGGTTTATGCTGGCCCTGCTGGTCGTACTGCCCCTGGCCGGATGGGGACAGGGATATACGGAAGGGGCCAGCCTCAGTACGGAAGTGCTTCCCTTATCCATTGGGGGCCCTGACCACGAAGCCAACTTCCGGGCGTACAGCACACGAGCCAGCGTGGTGGTTCCCTATTTCCTTAAGGTAGACAAGTCGCAGGCTCTGCTGCTGGGGGGCGGAGGGGAAGTATTATCCTTTACCGGCCCTCGACCGGGCTTTGCCGTGACGCACCTGTACGCCGTGGCCCCCGTGCTTGGCTACACCCGCCAGATCACGCAACAGCTACGGCTGACGGGCATTTTTATCCCTATGCTCAGTTCCGACTACCAACAGGTTAAAGGCGAAGATGTGCAATACGGTGGTATTGTGCGAGGTGTGTACCGCGTGCGGTCAACGCTGGCGTTGCGGGCTGCGCTCGGTTACCGGCAAACGTTTTATGGCCCCATCTACATCGTGCTGGGAGGGCTGGACTGGAAAGTATCCGATAAGGTGCGGATTTTTGGCGATCTCCCCGCCAACCTGACTGTCGCCTACACGGCTACCTCCAGGGTCAACGCGGGCTTCGATATGGCAGCTACGTTGGGCACCTACCGCTTATCACTGGCAGACGAGTACGTTCGCTACCGCACGTTCCTGGTCGGCCTGTTTGCCGAATACTACCTGCGTCCCCAACTGGCCCTGCGCGCGACGGCCGGTTACAGCGTCGTGCGCAACCTGGAAATCTACCGGAAAAATGACCGGGTGGCTGGTGTTGGGGATTTTATCAATGTAGGAAACGCACCGACCCCAGTCAGCCCGACCATTGGCAACGGAGTCGTAGTGCGCCTGACCCTTAGTCTCCGATTGCCCACCCCCTAAAATGGCGCAAGCCAGCAGGGTCAGCATCTCCGAAACACGCATGTACCGGTATTCCGTTTTCTTAAAACAACTTCTATGGGTATAGCATCAAACCCCACTTCTCTGACCGAAACACTGCGAAAATCCGGTGCTCAGGCGCTGCGTACGCTGGTGCGCAGCCTGCGATTTATCAACAACGCCATCCGGCCGGGTGTCGAGGTCGTGACGGCGACGGGCGACATTCATATTGACTGGAATGTGCCGGTGACGGTTCGCGACAGTACGGTGCTGCGGGTCAATGTCTTTCGGCCGCCGGGTGAGGGGCCATTCCCCGTCATCATGTCGGCGCATCCCTACGGCAAGGATAAGGTTCCGGCCAAAACCCGTAACGGGCGCGGGGCACCGGTGCAGGCTCGCCTGTTGCCCCAGCCCCGGCCCATCCGCATCTCGCCATACACCAGTTGGGAGGCTCCCGACCCGGTTGTGTGGGTAAAAGAAGGCTATGCGGTCATCAACGCCGATTTGCGCGGTGGCGGGACTTCCGAAGGCGTGGGCGACCTGTTTTCCGATGGTGAAGCCGAGGACTACTACGACCTGATTGAGTGGGCCGGTACGCAGCCGTGGTCGACGGGCAAAGTGGGGCTCGACGGCGTCTCGTATCTGGCCATCAGTCAGTATAAGGTAGCCGCGCTGCATCCGCCCCACCTGGCCGCCATCTGCCCCTGGGAGGGACTGAGCGACCTGTACCGCGACTTTGCGCGACCGGGCGGTGTCCGGGAGGAAGGATTCAGCAAGTTGTGGAGCTGGCTGACCGGTAAGGAAGCCCGCGTACGTACGTCGCTGTATCAGGCCATTATCGACCATCCGCAACGGGACGATTGGTATGAGGCCAGAACGCCCAAGCTGGAAGATATCCGGGTCCCCATCCTGGTGTGCAGCAGTTTTTCCGATCACCTATTGCACACCCGTGGCTCCTTTGAGGTCTTCCGCCGGGCGGGATCCGCGCAGAAGTGGCTGTACACGCACCGGGATGGCAAATGGTGTGCCTATTACAGCGAGGAAGCGACCCGCACCCGCATCCGTTTCTTTGATCACGTACTGAAAGGCGCGGCAAACGGATGGGCCAGCCAACCCGCCGTGCGCCTGGCCATAACCGAGATTGGTGCTGACCCGGTCGCCGTATTGCCGGAGTCGGCCTGGCCACCGCCCGATCTTCAGTGGCGCAAGCTTTGGCTGGATGCTGCGTCGGGTAGCCTGCAAGGGGAGCATGCGCCCACGGCAGCGGCTACCGCCAGCTTTCAAACCCCGCAGGGCCACGTTAACTTTGTCTGGACGGTGCCGGAAGACATGGATATGATCGACGAAATGGCGTTGTACCTGCATCTGGACGTTCAGGGCTCGGATGATGTGTCGCTGTTCGCGGGGCTTCGCAAGTTTCGCGGTGGTGTCGAGGTCGTCTTTGAGGGGTCTTACGGCTTTTCGGGGGATATGGTTTCCAAGGGCTGGCAGCGGGTGGCCCACCGGGAGCTTGACCCGGCGCGCTCGTCACCAGCACAGCCCGTCCACCGGCATGAGCGGGATGAGCCGGTGAGGCCGGGCGAGGTAGTGCCGGTCGCCATTGCCATGCGGCCCCATGCCACACGGTTGCGGAAGGGTGATCAGCTACAGCTCGACATCCAGGGCCATTGGTTCTATCCCAGGAGTGTGTTTCGCGGTCAGTTCCCGGCGGCCTACCAGCCAAGTAGTAAAGCCCGGTGTACCTTGCACACCGGTAGTACACATTCTGCTTATCTGCTGGTTGGGACGCGACCCGTGAAGGAAGGCTTTATACTATGAAACGAAAAACACGTCGGTTTATCAGGGCTGGAATAGCCCTGGCGGGCATACTCCTGTCAGCGGTCGGCACGCTGCTGATTCCTGCCGTGCAGGATCGGGTGTTTACGCTGTTTGTGACGCGGCATCTGCGGACGGGAAACACCGCTTTTTTTAAGGGAGATGCCTTAAAAATGCTGCTTTGTGGGACATCGGCTCCGTTCGCCGACCCAACCCGCGCTCAGAGTTGCATTGCCGTGTTTGCGAACGGGAAGTACTACCTGGTAGATACGGGACCGGGCAGCGGGCGCAACCTGGCGTTATGGCAGTTGCGGGGCCGGGAACTGGGAGCCGTTTTCCTGACGCATTTCCACTCCGACCATATCGGCGACCTGGGCGAGATCAACACCAACGCCTGGCTGGATGGTCGCCCGGGGTCCTTGCCGGTGTATGGCGGCCCCGGAGTCGAGCGGGTTGTCAAGGGCTGCAACGAAGCGTATGCCCAGGATGAGGCCTACAGGACGGTGAATACCGGGTCGGGTCTGTTGCCACCGGCTGCGGCTATCATGCGGGCAACCACCATGTCGCTGGCGGGTCCGCCAACGCCCCAGATGAATCGGCGCAGCATTCCGCTCCAATTGGGTGGACTGACCGTAACCGCGTTTGAAATGAATCACGAGCCTGCCGCACCCGCCTACGCCTATCGGTTCGATTATCGGGGGCGCTCGGTCACCATCAGCGGAGACACGCGCTACCACCCGCCCCTGGTTGTCGCAGCCCAGGGCAGCGACGTTTTGGTGCATGAGGCCCAGTCGCAGAACTTGGTGACACGTATTCAACAGTCGGCCGCGAACACCGGCAATTCCCGCCTTGCCCAGATCATGGGCGACATTCAGGCCTACCACACCGACCCGGTTGATGCTGCCCGCATCGCCAATGCTGCGCACGTTCGGCTCCTCGTCTTCACCCATCTGAACCCGCCACCATCCAATCCGCTCACCTACCGTATGTTTTACCGGGGGGTGGATCGCGTACGTCCGAAGGACTGGATCAGCGGGGTGGACGGCACCTTCATTACCCTCCCACCGGATTCTAAGGCCATCCTTGTGTCGACGCTGAAACCCTGACCAGCCCAGAGCAAGCTGATAGCTGAGTTCTGCGGATCTGTAGTGGTGAGGTAAAGGATGGGATCACATCCCGGATGGTGGGAATCTGAAATAGAGAAAGTACTTGATAAGCCTACCTCAAATTTTTGGCGGCAGCGGTTCCGGCAAGACCAGCGGTAGCATGCCGAACTCGCCAAAACCTATGTTTTCTGGAGACATTCGGTGATGGCGTACACATGTGAAAAGAAGTGATTGTAACCGTACAGACTAAATTACATCACAAACACTCCGACTGTGTGTTCTCTCAGTCCGACTAATATTTGCAAGAACAACAAATGCCTCATTCAATGATTTTCTTAGTGCAGTAATCGAAGGGATATACAAATCCCTAATGTAAAACAAAAATCGTGTCACACTGCCTGTGGGACACGATTTTTGCCCGGCATCTAACCCATGTTTACTGATTGCCGCCGTTCACATCAATTAACGCGCCGGTGATATAACTGCCATCCGACGAGGCCAGCAACACGTAAGCCGGTGCCAGCTCTTCGGGCTGACCGGGGCGCTGGAGAATTGTTTTGGCTGCGGCTTTTACCACCCCATCCGGTCCCATACCCGCACCCGGCAGAAACGGCGTATAAATCGGGCCGGGCAGTACGGCATTTACCCGGATTTTCTGCTCACCCAACTGCGTCGCCAGCGATTTGGTGAAGGCGTGAATAGACCCCTTTGTCGATGCATAATCAACCAGTTGGGGCTGTCCATTTTTACCCACGATGCTGCCCGTGTTGATGATGGCATCGTTCTCATGGAGGTGTGGCAATGCGGCCTGCACCATGAAGAAATAGCCGTAAATGTTCGTCTCGAACGTCCGGCGCAACTGCTCTTCGGTGATGTCCTGAATTTTTTCCTGAATGTGCTGGTAAGCGGCATTATTCACCAGGATATTCAACTGCCCAAATTCCAGCAACGTCTTCTCGACCGCCTGATGGCATTTTTCTTTGCTGCGCACGTCCGACGGGATCAGCAGGCATTTGGTGCCAAACTGCTCGGCCAGCCACTTCGTTTCCTGCGCATCCACTTCCTCCTCTTCCAGATACACAATGGACACGTTGGCCCCTTCTTTGGCAAACGCTACGGCTACGGCCCGGCCAATGCCCGAATCGCCCCCGGTGATGATGGCCACCTTACCGGCTAATTTTCCGGCCGCTTTGTAGTTCGACAGGTCACTGTCGGGTTCGGGCGTCATTTTGGCCTGAATGGCCGGAAACGCCTGCACCTCGCTTTTTAGCTCGCTGGCTTCGGGCCGCTTTTCTTCCTGAGTCATACTTCTGTGGTTTTACGTTGAGCGCACTGCGGCATCACAACCGCGTTTGTACGAAGGTTAAATGAGTTGTTTCGGGGTTTTTGTTTGAAAAACCGAGGCAGAGGGCAGGCAGTTATCAACCGGTTAACCGCTACTTTATCCTGAAAAAAAGCAAAGCACTACAACCCTTTCGGATGTGGGCGGGTCTTTGAGGTAGTATTCACAAAACCGACGTTTATTTCGTACTAATGCCAATACCCGCACCAGGTTTACGCAGAATCGGGAGTGCGGTTCCGATTTCCCTCACAGACAGCCAGATGAATAGATACTCTGATTACTTAGATGCTTCTCTATAACGGCATCCCCTTCAGAATCGGTGGTTGCGGTATTAGAAATCGACCCTATAGCATTCATATTGTGAGTCTAACGCCCCCTCTCTGTTTGGTGCTCTTGTTTATGACGTGTACAACTACTGGATACTTTGTCCAACCAATTATGAAAGAAGCTGTACGCCAGTGATATATAGCCAACTACAAGAACTACGTTTTCTCACTTTCTGTACAGAACTTTATTTACTTAACATTTGTATAGTAATCAAGGCCCTGTACCTTTGCACAGATATTGAAATTCCCTACTTTACTTACAAATCAAAAAAATCCTTTCAAATGGAAGCCATGACCACCTTAAGAACATTCGCGCTACAGGACGCTCGAAAAGATTTATCTGACATTATAGGCAAGGCGTTTTTCGCTAATGAGCCAACTGTTATTACTCGTTCAGGAAAGAAGTCAGCAGTAGTCATTTCTTACAGTGACTACGAACGTTACCGTGAGCTGGAAAACCAGCTTGACGGGGAATTGGCAACTCAGCGTTTAGCGCAGGGTAACAAAAAGTATTCCTTAGCTGAGGCTAAGGCCGAGCTTGGGCTATAGTCAACACGGGCCAGTTGCTTTTTTAAAGCAACTGGCCCGTTTCATTTAAACACGTTTGTATTATGTTACCCGCAGAAACACCCGAGTATGAAGTGATCATCGACGAAGCAGCGCTTCGTGATATCAAAAAGCTGCCTGTGAAGGCCAGAACCGCCGTTTTTGAACTAACTGAGAAGTTAGGTACTAATCCCCGACCTGAAGGGATTGAACCAATAGTGAGATTTAAGGGACTATTCCGAGTCCGCTCCGGTAACTACCGTATCGTGTACCAGATCCAAGATAACAACAAGCTCGTCATTGTAGCCGCTGTTGGTGACCGCAAAGACATTTACTCTCTGCTAGAAAGACGTTTCGCATAACCGCTCCACAATACTTCCTGAACAGTATAACAGAACAGCCCACTACGATTGTAGTGGGCTGTTCTGTTTAAGTCCAATTCAATGCATGAAGAAAGTAACTTTTTCCCAGTTTGCAATCGCTATCGGACTATCAGCATTAACCGGTGCCTTTGGGCAAACCTGATTTTCCATCACTCCTACCATTATAGCCAGTTGTCAGAGTATGAATTATTCTTATAAAGTACTTAAACCCGGACTGAATCTACATGAGTCAGGCACTGCTCCGTCAATAGTAGCCGACCTGCTGGCTTACTATTCAGACCAACCTTCGGAATACTATACCACATTCAGGATTTACAACCTGGGTTTGCAAACGCAATTGACGTTCGCGTTTTAGTTCGTGGCTTCCCTGAGCCAATGACCGCACGGGCGGCCCCATTAAGTCCGGGACGCGCAGTCGTTGGCTCAGGGACGTTTCTATTTCTTCTTGGGCTTCTTCTTTTTTACCGTCTGCTCGTGGGCCTCTACCTCACGCATGAGGGCTTTGAGATCCACGGTAATGCCGGTGCTGGCGTCGCGGGTGGCCATGTAGTTGGCCTTGCTGATGTCGAGCACGTCGATGGGCCGGTTCAGGTAGGCTTCAATTTCGGCCAGCATTTCGGTTTCTTCGGTACTGCAAAACGACACGGCCTCGCCCTTCTGCACGCCCCGTCCCGTGCGGCCAATGCGGTGAACGTAGTTTTCGGGCTGTTCCGGCAGGTCGTAGTTAATCACGTAATCGACGTTGGGAATATCAATACCCCGCGCACTGACGTCGGTGGCAATCATTACTTTGGCCTCTCCGCTCCGAAACTGTTTCATCACCGACAGTCGGTCGGCCTGTTCCTTGTCGCCGTGAATGGTCAGGCTGGTCACCTCCACCCGTTCGAGGGCTTTGGCCACCCGTTCGGCCCGGACTTTGGTACGGACAAATACCAGGATTTTGTTGTCAGGATGCTCTTTAATGACCCGTTCCAGAAAAAACCGTTTGTCATCCATCTCGATAAAAGCGACGGAATGACTGATGTTTTTATTGACCGGGTTATTGGGCGAAATCTGGATGCGAATGGGGTTTATTACCAGCGAATACGCCAGCTTTTTGATTTCTTCGTCGATGGTGGCCGAGAAAAACAGCGTCTGCCGTTTGTGGGGCAGGTGTTTGATCAGGTCGCGAATATCTTTGATAAACCCCAGGTCGAGCATGTGATCGGCCTCGTCCAGGATCAGAATTTCGACCCGGTTCAGTTGCAAATGTCCCTGACTGACCAAATCGAATAACCGGCCGGGCGTGGCCACGATGATGTCGATGCCTTTTTCCAGCCGAACGATCTGCGGGTCCTGATCGACACCGCCAAACAGCGAAAATGTCTTTACGTGCGTGTGCTGACCAATTTTCTGAAACACCTCGGTAATCTGAATGGCCAGTTCCCGCGTAGGCACCATCACCACACAGCGAATCCCCTCCGACCGGTTCGAGCGTTTGTGAGCGTGAATCATGCTGATGACCGGAATGGCAAAGGCGGCCGTTTTACCGGTACCGGTCTGCGCAATGGCCAGCACGTCCTCGCCCTTCAGGATGGGCGGAATGGACTTGAACTGGATGTCGGTCGGGCGTTTGATGCCCATCGTTTCCAGGTTCTGTTTTATCTCCGGGGCTAATTGATAATCGTCAAATTTCATAAAAATGCACCAACTGCTATCAGGGACAAGCCCGGCGGTTGGTGACGCAAATTTACGCATATCCGGCGCGTTCTGTTAGCCCACGACCGCACGGGCGGCCCCGTTAAGTCGTGGGCTAATAGAACGCGCGATTACAACTCGTCCTCGCCCTTGATCCGAAAGATCGCGTCTTCCAGCGTTTCGTTTACCCGAATCTGGCAGGCCAACCGGCTGTCCGGCTCGGCGTCGGGCAGGGTATCGAGCATGTCTAATTCGGCGTCCTGCGCGGGCGGCAGGGCATCGAACCCGGCCAGCACCGCGACGTGGCAGGTGGCGCAGAGGGCCATGCCGCCACAGGTCGCCAGAATGGGGTAGTCCGAGGCCTTCAGGACTTCCATCAGGCTCAGGTTAATCCCCTCCGGTATTTCCAGCGTTTGCCGGTCGCCGGTGCGGTCTTCTACGATAAATTGAATCATGTCGAACAGGAGTGGTAAGCGGTAAGTGACAGAGTAATAGAGGCTACGTCGCGCGATTTACCACTCCATCACTTGCTACTTACCACTTTTAAAACGTGGGTACGCCGTTGACGGTGGTGTATTTGAAACTCAGTTTCTGATTCGGGTGGGCGTATTTGAACGCGCTCTGGCACATCAGCGCGGCTTCGTGGAAACCGCATAGAATCAGTTTCAGCTTGCCCGGATACGTGTTGATGTCGCCGATGGCATAAATCCGCTCCACACCGGTCGAGTAATCACTCACGTCGACGCTGATGGCGGATTTATCGACGCTTAGCCCCCAGTCGGCGATGGGTCCGAGTTTGGGCGTCAGGCCGAAGAGCGGAATCAGGTTATCGGCGGGCAGGTTCGTTACGGATTTGTCTTTGGCCGTGATGGTCACTTCCTGCAAATGGCCGTTGCCGCTGATACTGGTGATATTGGATTGAAGCACCAGGTTGATTCTGCCCTGCTGCGCCAGTTCAAACACTTTTTCGGCCGAATCGGGTGCGCCCCGAAAACTGTCGCTGCGGTGTACCAAGGTCACTTCTTTGGCGATGTCGGCCAGAAAAATCGTCCAGTCGAGGGCGGAGTCTCCCCCACCGGCCAGCACGACCCGGCGGTCGCGCAGGGCTTCGGGATTCTTCACCATGTAGGCAACGCCCTTTCCCTCAAACTCCTCCAAATGAGCAATTTCGGGTTTACGCGGCTCAAAGCTGCCGAGTCCACCGGCAATCACAACGACCTGACAATGCACCGCCGTACCGTCGTTGGTGGTGACGATGTACGAACCGTCGTCCTGTTTTTCCAGGCCCTCCACGCGTTCGCCGAGGGTAAACGTTGGGTGAAACGGCGCAATTTGTTCCATCAGGTTATCCACCAGCGTCTGGGCATTCACGGCCGGGTAGCCGGGTATGTCGTAAATCGGTTTCTGGGGATAGATCTCGGAAAGCTGCCCACCTACCTGCGGCAGCGCATCGATCAGGTGGCAGCGCATTTTGAGTAAACCAGCTTCAAAAACAGCGAACAGGCCCACCGGACCCGCGCCAATTATGCATAAATCAGTCGTTATCATCGTCTTTACTGTTGTTCGGCAATGGGCCGGCTCCGGTCTTTTTCCGGTCAGCGCTATACACAGAACGAGGGCTATTGGTAAATAATTCAGCCGTAAAGGTAGCGTTCCGGGGGCGGACAACCCGGAAAGACGCCATCACAAATAGTGATGCGGGATAACGGGAGATAATACAAAGCCGGGGGTGCGCACAGACAACGAATTTAGTTTCAGGCAGCGGGAGAAATGTCTTTGGTTGTTTCGTGCGGACTCATTCCGCATTTTTGCCCGGCCGTATCGCTCTTTTTCGTTTTCATCCAAACCCCGGCCACGACCTGCTTATGCATCAACACTCACGGAGAACCTTCGTAAAAGGCTCCATCGCCACCGGGCTTAGTACCGGCCTACCCGACCTCATGCCCCCCGCCGAGCTGTTCGTTCACCACGTCTTGTTCTACCTCAAAAACCCGAACAGCGAAGCCGATAAGGCCAAACTGCTGGAAGGACTGAACAAATTAGCTAAAGTCCCGACCATCAAATTAGTACACATTGGCGAGCCTGCCGGTACCACCCGCGCCGTGATCGAACGGGCCTACACCTTTTCGTGGCTATGTTTTTTCGATTCGCCCGCCGATGAGGAGATCTACCAGAAACACCCTATCCACGACGATTTCCGCAACAATTACGCGACGCTCTGGGAGAAAGTCGTGATCTACGACGCCATCGGCCCGAAGCGGTAAACTCAGGTCCGACTATTAATAAATAGTTGACTTACAGTCTATTATCGTTTATTTTTTGTCATGCTGAAGAATGAAGCATCTTAGAAGCCTGGTAACCAGGATGCTTCATTCTTCAGCATGACAAAAATCAAATAGCAATAATCGCAATCCGGTTTTATCTTGAGGAGCACTTCTCACCCGTGTTAACCACAATACAACCGCATGAACGCATCACGACGCACTTTTTTACAGCAAACAACCCGTAACGGACTGGCGGCTCTGTCAGTCGGTACCCTTTCGGCAACGGAACTACTGGCGGCTCCGTCGTCTGTCGGTACGGAGCCACTTTCCGAAGCGACTACCGACGGGCGCATCAAACCGGACCACGTAGTACGCAGCCTGCCCGAACACATGGTCTGGGGCTTTTTCGGGGCCGACGTACCGCCCATTTATCGGGTAAAAAACGGCGATGTGGTCGAGATTCAGACCGTGAACCCGTCGGGTGTGAGCCGCACCAACCCGGAGGAATTCTACACGAAAAATAACCTGCCCATCGACGCGCACGCCCAGGAAGTGATCGCGATCATGAAAAACGCGAAACCCGAACCATCGGGCATTCGGGGCCACATGCTCACCGGACCGGTCTACATCGAAGGCGCAGAACCCGGCGACATGCTGGAAATACGTATGCTTGACCTTCAGTTTCCGGCCGATTTTGGCGTAAACAGCGTTTGGCCGGGCGGGGGTGGCATTCCCGATGCGGTCACCACCCGCGAAACGTTCGTGTACCGCTACGACGCCAAACGGAAAGTGGCCTATTTTAAAGACGGCGTTGAGATCCCGCTGAAACCGTTTATGGGCGTGATGGCCCTGTCGCCCCCGCCCGAAACTGGCCGCGTTAGTTCGATTCCACCGGGCTTTTTCGGCGGTAACTTAGACATCAAACACCTCACCAAAGGCACCACCCTGTATTTGCCGGTGTCGGTGCCGGGCGGCTTATTCACCACCGGCGACGGGCACGGGGCGCAGGGCAACGGCGAGGTTAGTGGCGTCGCTATCGAAACGGCCCTGACGCTAACGGCCAAGTTTATCCTTCACAAAGGCAAAAACCTGAAACAGCCCCGCGCCGAAACGCCCACCCACTTTATTGCCATCGGCTTAGACAAAGACCTGCGCGTGGCCATGAAAAACGCGCTGATGGAAGCCACGGCATTCATTAAAGACGAGCTGGGTTTTACCTTCAACGAAGCCCTGTCTATCGCCAGCACCGGTGTCGATTTTGAGGTCAGTCAGGTGGTGGATCAGACGCTGGGCGTTCACGCAATGATTCCCAAGTCGATTTTCACGAAGAAGAAGTTTAGCTACTGGACGTAGCCAGTGGACAATCATTAAATTATTCTGTTCTGAATCCAACGGTTTCCAGCGTGTAGGGGTCTCTGACTAACGGGATGAATTTCAACGGTGCGCCCGTTCATCATAGATAAACAGACGTATGAAAACTATCTGCTTTACCGGCTTACTATTGTTTTCAGGGCTATTGGCCCAGGCTCAGTCCAAACTCAAATTTGGGCTACAGGCCGGGGTGCTGGCTAATGACCACTATAGCAAAAGCAGGTTTGATATTGCAACCGTAGGTCCAGGTCCGGCTACCCCTGCTTATTACGCTAATACACAGTACCCTTTACCGGGTTATCTGGTGGGCATCACGCTACAACGCGGGTTGACTAACCGGCTGGCAGTTGGCGTTAATTTCTCCTGGTATCAGAGCACTTCGGTAGAGAAAGGGGAGTTTATTATTCAGTCGAACAACACCGACCAGATAACCCGTTCGCGCTATCGTAATCAGTATATTCAGGTTCCGGTCTGGCTCCAGTACACCCAGACTACCCTTGGCCTGAAACCATATGCACGGTTGGGTTTAGCCTACACCCATCTTTTGAACGCGCATTTGACTACGAAGTTCACTGACAATAGATCCACCACATCCGATGGGTACACCCAAGTCATTGAAGAAGATCTGCCAATCAGCTACCAGAATTATGTTGGTTTCCCCCGTCACGACTGGCAGGTGATGACTGAGGTTGGCCTATCCGTCAGTAAACACTTGAAATTGGGGATACGGTACGATCTGCTGGGCCGGGAACGCAGTTTTATCGGGGCGGCTGACGGCTATTATTCGTTCCGGAATCGGAATGTTGGCCTGGTTACCGAAATCATGTTCTGACTCGCTTACCCCACTTCTGCCACCGCATCCAACTCAATCTTCATACCGTAGTGCAGCGGACCGGTGGGCACCATTGTCCGCGCCGGGCGATGGTCGCCAAAGACGCGGGCGTAAATAGCATTCACCGGTGTCCAGTACGCCCCGTCGGATACGTACACGGTTGTTCGCACAACGCGGCTAAGATCACTGCCCGCAGCCAGCAGAATTTTCTCCAGATTGGCCAGCACCAACTCCGTTTGGGTATCCAGATCGGCATCGGCAAATTTCTCGCCGGTAAACATGTCGATGGGCAGGATGCCAGACACAAAAACCAGCCCATTGCTGACAATCGCCTGTGCATAATGACCAGCGGGCACCAGCGCACCCGGTACGTGAATCGTTTTCATGCAGGAAGCAGATTTAGGGTTGAGCCGGTTGGTTGATCAGGTTGGCTAATACGGCTGGCTCTACCCGGTGCGGTCCCTCGAAGGCGGTGATGGTCAGGCCGGGTACTTCGGCCAGCAAACCCGCTTTGTACGTTTCGACGTCGCCGATGAGGGCGAAATATTCGTCCTGGGTGCCATACACGTAATGCGTCTCCACATGGGCCAGCCGCGCCGGATCAATTACGTCGGACAGCCCACGGGTGAAAAAGCCAGCCCATAAAATCAGCCGGTCGGCGCGGATGTGGCCCGCATTCAGCCAGCGGCAGGCCGTGGCCCCTCCCTGCGAAAAGCCCAGTACCGTAACGTGCAGCGCAGCCGGATCTCGACCCTGTAATACGCTGTCGTACAAAGCGTTGAGGTAGCCGATGAAGTCCTCTATTTCGTGCTGCTTGTCTTCCCGTGTCATCCACGAGGCTCCAACCCGCTCGTATTTACCATTCAGGTACAGCCTCGACAAGCCTTCCGGCACCACCACTACAGTATGACCGTTGGCGGTGTCCTCGAATTTTTTACTGAAAAATTCAGCCAATTGCCCGAAGCCGTGCAGGCAAAACCAGACGTGCGTGGTCTGTTCGGTAAATGCGCCGATGGTGTAATACCGAGCCGTGCGCGAAACCGCAATGTGGTGTTCTGTCGTCATACCCTTATCGCTCAAACCGCGACGATTGCTTATCTGACTTTCGCTGTTCGTAGTGTGCCCTATCGGCAATGTAGCAAAGCCGCTCCATGTCGGCATGAACCACGCCGTCGGCATCGACCCACTGGAGTTGGAACGTCCGTTCGGTTTGGCCATTGGCGGTTACGTCCTGCCGGATGCTGTCAATCACCTCATCGGTTAGCAAACACCGGGTGTACAGCGTTTTTCGGGCCGGTTTACGAAACCGAATGCTGCCCGCCTTGTCCCAGATAACGTACTTCGGGCCAAAGATTCGGAGCATCATCAGCATGTAAAACGGGTCAGCGGCCGAAAACATGCTGCCGCCGAAAATGGTGCCGACGTAGTTGTATGTCCAGATGTTCCGGCGTAACCGGAGCTGCACCTCCCGCGAATCGCCCGACCAGAACAGAATTTTTCCGCCCGTCCCGAAGAACATAGGATACCAGCGGGCCGCGTTCGGCTTCATCAGCGTCCGAAACCGCCATGTCGCGAACGATTCGGTCCGGTCGGTCTGTAAAAACGAGGGTTTCATAGGAATCAGGCGTTTTTTTTGGGTGAACGATCCGTTTGTACGTCGAAGAGTTTTTCGGAGAAGTGCGTCAGTCCGTCTACCGCGTCGGGGCCAAGTTGTTCGCGCACCTGTTGGTTAAGCACCTTCCAGATTTTGTGGCACTGCTTAGCCGTTTGGGTACCCTGTTCGGTCAGGAACAAGCCCTTGCGGACATTGTCGGTGAGCCAGCCGTTGCGTTGCAGCAACTGAATATCCCGGCTCAGGGCCGACTTTTCGATCTGTAATTCTTTCGATAAGGCACTCTGCCGGACACCGGGCCGGGCGAAAATATGCATCAGCAATCCCCCCTGCGCAAAGGTCACTCCGGCCGCCGAAAACGCGTCGTTGTATAACCCCGTCACCACCCGCGACAACATGCGAAGTCTACCCGCAATGCAGTATGCCTGATCTGCCATAGGGCAAACATACTCTACTGAAGTTGCATATACAACTTAGGTTAATTTTTTGGTACTCTGACAATTCTTGTGGTTAACTTAAAAAATGCAGGAAACCGATTTTTACGAACAGCTTTTAGCCTTGCCTGATTTGCAGGTTCAGCGCGTCGAGTACACCGCTACACGCATCACCTTGTTTTGCCAACTCG
>JBBQLG010000139.1:0-15432 GCA_038327655.1 Cytophagales bacterium | reverse complement strand
GTGTGGAAGCGGTGCTGGAGACGTACTTTGAACAGCCGCAAAAAGTGTGTCAGTTAGCTGCTTATCCTTACATTGTCGATACGTCATCACCAGTTTAATTTAGTATTAATTATGCGCTGGTAAATCTGCTGGCCAATGCGTTGAAGTATTCAACGACAGATCCCACCCTGCTGGTTTCCTTCGAGGACAATGGTATTTCGTTTGCCATCACCGACCGGGGTATTGGTGTTCCAGCGGAGGATATACCAAAGTTGTTTAACTCGTTTTTTCGGGCCAGCAACAGCGATAGTGTTTCGGGCACGGGCCTGGGTCTGTTCATTGCCCGTCAGTTTGTCGAGCTGCACGGCGGGCACATTGACGTGAGCAGCCAGCAGGGTCAAGGCTCCACGTTTTGCATCGTTCTGCCAATGGCGTAGTAATAGGTCAGTTAGCTGCTTGCTGACACTACTTTTTTTGCTGCTTAGTCTTGAATTTGCTCGTTAAACAAGGGCTTTCAGTTTGGCGTGTGCGGTTTTGGCGACAACGAGGGCGTCCTGCGCATAATAGCTTTTGTTGAACACCTCCAGCGACAGTACGATTGATTTACCCGGCGTTTTGAGGGTGTCCAGTATCCGGCGAATCGGGGCCACGCCATCGCCGGGATACACGCGGTCGGCATCGGTCACCGTAGCGGATTTGGCTGTTGCCGGGTAGTCGTTCATGTGAAATACGTCGATGGCGGCTTTCCCGACCAGCGGCAGGCTGTCTACGCTGGATTCGCCCCGGAACAGGTGATATACGTCGATCAGCACCCGCGCCGAGGGGTGGCCGCTTTCGATGGCCACGTACATCACCTCGCTCAAACGGCTCAGGTTTTTAGAAAAGCCCCACATCTCCAACTGTGGAACAACGCCCGTTTGGGTACCCAGGTCGAGAATCGTACGGTAGCGTTCGGCCACCGTATGCAGGTCGAGTACGGGCGCGTTGGTGGCACCCGTGGGCGGAGCCGCAATCCGCGGGCAACCTAACTGGGCCAGCAGCCCCATTTCATTCGTAAGCTGGTCGAGACCCTTGGCCCGCGTGGCCGCATCATCCACAATCCAGGGGGCAAAGCCAATGGCGTTTTCGATGTGCAGCCCCAGGCCGTCGATGCGTTTGCGGGCTTCCGTAATTGTGCCGCCCTGCTGCAGGTACGTTTGCAGCGAGTCGATCCAGATTTCGACCGAGCGGAACCCGGCGGCAGCGGCTGTTTCCAGTTCCCTGACAAAGCCCAGTTTCTGGCCCCGAATGGTGCTCATGTTCAGGCAGAGCGTAAAGGCGGGTACCGCGTTTGGGCGCATGGATTGGGGTAGGAGTGAGGCACCAGCGGAAACACTCAACGCGGTCAGCGTCTGCCGACGATTCAAGGTGGGTTCAGGCATGCGGGTAAAAGGGCGTAGGTTCGGGTCCAATATAGGTGATCTGCCGCAAAGATGTATGGCGAGCCTGATCAGTCAATAATTGACCGGATAAACTGCAACGGTACCCGTACCTGGTCGGGCTTGCCACTCATATCCGTCAGGGCTTTGGCGAGCAGAAACGTTTCGAGCAGCATCTGTACGTCTGTCGGCTGATGCGGAATAAAGGTAGACCCGCCAACCGTGGTCAGGTACGCATCCATAAAAAAGCCGCTCATGTACTGCGCCCAGCCGTTGGCAAACGGCAGCAACCGAATGGTCTCATCCTGTGGGAGTTGTGTCGTCTCCAAAAAACCGTCGTATGCTGCATTGTAAAATTCCAGTACCAGATCGGCCACATCCCGCAACGGCGAACGTTTCAGCCGTCGTTCGCTGTAGCTGCGGGTAGGGTCTCCGCCGAAATCCTGAACAAGGAGGTCTTTGCCGGTAAACAGAATTTTCTCGAAACTCAGGTCGCCGTGAATGCGGATTTTAGTCGCGTCCAGTTTGTCAGCATAGACCCGTTTGAGCGTGGTCAATAAGTCGCTTTTTCGGCTCAACAGGGCCTCCGCGTCGGCCTTGATGTCGTCCGGAAGTCGTTTCTAGGTGCGTCTCAGGCTTTGAAAGCTCTCCCGGACGAGGCTTTGAAAACCCGCAAACAGCGACCGCTGGTAGTGGAGCGAGAAGGCTTCCGGCGTAAATTCTTTCGCGGTTCCGGCGGCCAATGCCCGGTGCATCTCGCCGATGGAAACGCCCAACTGATGGGATTTGGCCGCTGCCTGACCACCCAGCAGCGTCTGTAGGGGTTCGGAAAGACTGTCGTAGGGTACGGGCTGCGTCAGGGTGCCGACCGGGTGGATGAGCTGGTCATCCAGCGTGTCGGTTTCCCGTGCCAGCAGCCGCTCCAGGAAATTATTGACCCGCTCCTGCATGAATGAGCAGAAGTCGATGGTATTTTCCGTCAGTTCGGTGAGCAGGCCCAGCGTAACCGGTTCTTCACCCGTCCGCAGGTCGATGGACCCAACAAACGCCGGTACGTTCGCAACCGGCACGGTCTCGGTCAGGTAACGGGTAATTTCGCTGTTGGGGTTAAGCGCACGGTCTACCTTGCGGTACAGTTTCAGTCCGTACCGGTTGTCATAACTGATGGCCGTGTAGCCCCGCCCGGACAGGACTAATTTGGGTTTAATGGCCTTATTTTCGGCCACGTAGGCTACCAGTGCCGAATTGCCGCTGCATACCAGCCGACTGTGCGGGGCAGGAGCAGCATCAGCACCTGCCAACTGTGTCAGCAGCGTTTGCTGAAGATCAGTCGTATAAAATCCGTCACAGAGAATACCGCTTTCAGCACCAGCCGTCAGCGTCGCCAGCACCGACTGGGGGCAGTTTTCGGTGAGTTTATCGGCCGCAGCACCGGTTACAAACGCCACCATCAACTGGTAGGTTTCGGGCAGACCGCGTTCGTAGGCCACGTCGATCAGCAGCACGTAGCCCTGCCCCGTACCCACCGGAATCGGGCTGGAATCGCTGATGGTGACGCCCTGAACCGTTTGCCCCTTGCCGCCAAACCAGTCCATCCGGGCCAGATACGCCGGCAACACGGTTGTTTCGAGGGCTTCGCGGGTGCGGCTGTTCAGCAGTTTCGTCCAGTCGCTGACGGTTAATTGCGGCAGCGAGGCCAGATTGGATGCCTCCGTGCGGGCGTTTTCGAGTACGAACCACTGGTAGTCGTGCGGGGCCAGCGTGAACGAATACGCCCCACTTTCCGGCACGGCCGGGAACGCATTGCGGCTGAACATTTCGACGGGTACGTACCCGGCAAACGCGCTCAGATCGACTTCGGCGGGTTGCGCAAACTTCGACAGGTTCACCACAATCAGCAGCGTCTCGGCCTCATACGTGCGCGTAAAGGCAAGCACCTTGGCATTCTCGACGTTCAGAAACCGCAGATCACCCCGCCCAAAGGCCTTGAACTTCTTGCGCAGGTTAATCATCCGCTTCGTGAACCAGTACAGCGACGACCGGTTGCGACGCTGCGTCTCCACATTCACCGCGCCGTAGTTGTATTCCGGGTCCTGAATCGTCGGCAGATAGAGCTGCTGCGGGTTCGTGCTGGAGAAACCAGCATTGCGGTCCGGCGACCACTGCATGGGTGTGCGTACCCCGTCGCGGTCGCCGAGGTACACGTTATCGCCCATCCCGATTTCGTCGCCGTAGTACAAAACAGGCGTGCCGGGCAGCGAAAACAACAGGCTGTTCAGCAGTTCGATTTTCCGGCGGTTATTTTCCATCAGCGGGGCCAGCCGGTGCCGGATACCGAGGTTAATGCGGGCTTTGGGGTCTTTGGCGTACGTTTTGTACATGAAATCGCGCTCCTCGTCGGTCACCATTTCGAGGGTCAGTTCGTCGTGGTTGCGCAGAAAAATCGCCCATTGGCAGGTATCCGGGATGGCGGGTGTCTGATCGAAAATATCGGTGATTGGGTACCGGTTTTCCATTTGCAGGGCCATAAACATCCGGGGCATCACCGGGAAATGGTAGTTCATGTGGCATTCGTCGCCCTCGCCAAAGTACGACGCCGAATCTTCGGGCCACATGTTGGCTTCGGCCAGAAACACCACGCCGGGAAAATGGTCGTCGACGTGTTTGCGCAGTTTCTTGAGGAATGCGTGCGTTTCGGGCAGGTTTTCGCCGTTGGTGCCTTCCCGCTCGAACAGATACGGCACGGCATCGAGCCGAAAACCATCCACACCCATTGCGCACCAGTAGTCCATCAGTTTGAACACTTCCTCCTGCACCAGTGGATTGTCGTAGTTCAGGTCGGGCTGGTGGTGGAAAAAACGGTGCCAGTAATACTGCTGCGCTTCGGGATCCCAGGTCCAGTTGGAGGTCTCGAAATCCTGAAAAATAATCCGTACGTCCTTAAACTGATCGGGGTTGTCGGTCCAGACGTAATAATCCCGTTCGGGCGAACCTTTGGGTGCTTTCCGCGCCCGCTGAAACCACGGATGCTGGTCGGACGAGTGATTGATAACCAGTTCAGTAATGACTTTCAGGTTGCGCTGATGGGCTTCGTCGAGAAACTGCCGGAACTGTTCGATGGTGCCGTACGACGGGTTGATGCTGTAATAATCGGCAATGTCGTAGCCATCGTCGCGCAGGGGCGACGGGTAAAACGGCAGTACCCAGATGGCGGTAACGCCTAATTCCTGAAAGTAATCGAGCTTTTCGAGCAGGCCCTGAAAATCGCCGATGCCGTCGCCGTTGCCATCGCGAAACGCCTTGATGTGCAGTTCATAAATGATGGCATCTTTGTACCAGTGCAGGTTATCGTCTAATGTGGTCATAATCTGTGTGCGTTGAAAGCCCAGCCCAATTAGCCCTCTTTGGGGGATGGCGCTGGTTGGGGCTGGCTTCTATAAAAGACTACTTCGCTGGATTTTGTTGGAAAAAGAGAGTAGTCGGTTCGGGTACGTAGTCACGCGTAGCGGCTGGTTCGGGGAAGACAGGCAACAAAGCAGGCCGCTACGGGTTTTATAAGTAAGCCGGTTCGGTAGGGGCGGCATAGTCAACAAAACACTAAACGGTATGGAAGCGGAAGATAAAGACGACATCCTACGGGCCAAACAGGCCATCAGCCCGGCGGGTCTGGGCGATCAGTCGGCAGAAGGCAACAGCGGACCGGGCAGCGAAATTGATCCCGAACCCATGCCCGCCGATGCATTGGAAGATGAGTACATGGACGGCGACGAACCCGCCGAAAACCTCCGGCAGATGCACCCCAACCGGGGTACCGATAAAGCTGATCTGGATAAACCCTCCTACAGCTAAGCCATGCAGCCGAACAACCGCCTGATAGTGGCATTAGGTAGCGGTCTTGTCGGCGCCTGCGCCCTGATGCTGCTACACGAAACGGTCCGCCAGTTCGTACCCAACGCCCCCCGCGCCGATATTCTGGGGATGCGGGCCATGCGGTGCAGGGTTCCGGGCGGCCGATGAACAGCCGCCCGCCAACGCACCCCTGCACCGCATGGCCTTAGCCGGTGACATTGTCTCGAATGCCCTGTATTACAGCCTGATTGGCGTGGCTAAGCCCGACAATGCGTTGCTGACCGGTGCCGCGCTTGGAACGGTTGCGGGCGTTGGCGGAGTATTGCTGCCCGGTCCGATGGGCCTGGGCGAAGCCCCTACTACCCGGACGCCCGCCACCGTCACCATGACCATTGGCTGGTACCTGACGGGAGGACTGGTAACGGCCGCTGCCTTTCGGTGGCTGATGAGATAGTCATCGGTGGTCATACATAGTCACTGGTGGTTATTTACTGTGCCGACTGCCAATCGCTGTGAATGACTGCCAATGACCATTAAACGACTACTAGTGACCATTAAAATGACCTAAATTGATGGCATGACGTCTCCCCGCGAATTTCTGCTGTATGGTGCAACCGGCTACACGGCTGGTTTGATCCGGAAAATGGCTCCCGACTTTGGGCTGGTGCCCGTATTGGCGGGGCGAAATGAAGCCGCCATCAAAGCGTTGGCCGAGCCGCACGGATTAGCGTACCGGGTGGCTGATTTGGCCGATGCTGTCGGGCTGGACACGATGCTTCGGGGACAGCTTGTCGTGCTTCATTGCGCGGGTCCCTTCTCCAAAACGGCCCTGCCGATGCAGCAGGCCTGTTTACGGGCGGGTGTCGACTACTTAGACATTACCGGCGAGATAGAAATCTTCGAGCAGGGGTTCCGGCTGGACAAACGGGCACAGGCGGCCGGGAGTATGCTGATGTCGGGTGTGGGTTTCGATGTCGTGCCGACCGATTGTCTGGCACTTTACCTTAAAAATCAACTACCCGATGCGACACATCTGCAACTCGCCTTTGCCAATGTGGGCGGTTCTCTTTCGCACGGCACGGCCCAAACGGCGACCGAAAACATGGGCGCGGGTGGGCTGGTCCGCGAAAACGGGTTGCTGAGACCGGTGCCTACGGCTCACAAAATGCTGTCTGTCGCCTTCAAACCGGGTACATCCCGCTCGTGCATGTCCATTCCGTGGGGCGATGTGTCAACGGCGTACTACACCACCGGCATTCCCAACATCGAAACGTTCATGGCGGCTCCGGCGGGGCAGATTCGACTGGCGAAACTGGGTAATTCTCTTGGCTGGCTCTTGCGGAATGCGTGGGTACAGCGGTTTATCCGGAACCGGATCAGCCGCAGCGTCACCGGCCCCGACGAACAAACCCGGAAAACAGCCCGGTCATTGGTGTGGGGGCAGGTACGAAACCAGGCCGGCAAGACCGTAACTGCCCGGCTCGACTGCCCCGAAGGGTACACCCTCACGGCCCTCACCGCCCTGACGATTGTGCGGGATGTGCTGGACGGCAAACGCAAAGCCGGTTTCCAAACCCCGGCTGGATTGTATGGCCCCGATCTTATTCTGGAGATAGACGGCGTCACCCGCACCGACGGCGAGTAAATACAAACCACCAACAACAAACCACCAACCTTACCGCAACTGCCCTTCTACCCATTCCAGCCCCCGGCCGTAGAGGGCGTGGGCAAACTGAACGCGGTTGTCGAAATCCGCATCGGTGGTGCGGCCTTCGGTCATAAACTGGCGGACCAACCGGGCATTGTCGGCAGCCTGCGGGTCAAGGCGGTCCGGGTCTGTTTCGGTCCGGAATTGGGCAAAGGCCGGTAACTCCCCGTCGAAATGCTGGTAGTGCAAATGCCCGGCCATCGTCCGAACGGCGCACAAGACTCCGGTGGCGCGGCTGGTTGAGGGAGCAAGAGAGCCTTCCAATCCCCGTTTCAGCACGATAGCCGCATCAAAACCGGCCATGAGCGCCAGTTCGGCCATTTTCATCTGGTAGGTGATGTGGAACACCGACGTTACCAGAATGCGGGCGTTGCAGGGATTCAGGGCTTTTTCGAGCGTGGCCAGAAACGGGCGTTTAATGATAATGCGTCGCCGGTCGACCCATTGATTCAGGGCGGGGGAAAGGGCTTTCTGATCGAGTACCCAGCCGAAATTGGTCAGGGGTACACTCAGTTCGTGGTTGCTTTGCAGGAACTGACAACCCAGGTGCATGTACAGGTCGAGGGCGTTGAGCGTAAACTTTGGCCCGCCCGACTGCCCCACCACCGATACCGCTCCGTAGCCTTTCTTCTGGAAAAACTGCGCCAGCAGGGGGGTAATCAGGTAACTGTGTTCGACCCCGTCGAAGGGTTCGGCGAGCTGAATCAGGGGGCGGTCGGCGCAACTGATGCCGCCAAAACCGGGTGAGAACGTGCTTTCGGCGGCCCGCATCAGCCCCTGGTACTCGGCGTTGGTTTCGTGGCGAACGCGCATGATGCTGGCCGCTAATCCCCGAAACGTTTCGCAGACACCGTCGCCAAACAGGTAATCGCCCAACTGATGCGCTTCGCTCACCTGCAGGTGATGGCCCCGGACCAACTTAGTGGCAATGGGGTGGAGGCCCACCGGTAAATCCGGGCAAACTTTGTTGATAAAAAACGTGGGATGCGAAAAGGCGCCCTTGCCAATAACGGCTTCCAGCGTTTGCTCTTCCGGGGTTGGCCCTTTGGCTAACAATGCTCCCAGAAAGGCCCCGCGTTGCAATGGATGCGCTGCGGGGTCGGTTAGGGCTATGCGGCATTCGGCCAGCAACTCAGGCGTCAGCGGCTTGCTGCCGTATTTGCCAATGCCAATGTGTTTGATGCCCCGACCGAGGGCGGTGTCGGTCGGCGTATCTAAAACCGGAAAAAGGAAGGCCATAGCAATACGAATGTGGAGGCTATAAAAGTAGCGAAAAAGGCCTTCTGTACTGATACTGACCCGAATAGATTACAGTTTCCTACTCTGCTACCACGAATTGTTTCAGGGTCTGATAAACCCGGTGCGTGGGTAAGCCCATCACGGTATAAAACGACCCGTCGAGCCGGGTCACGCCAATTAGCCCGATAAAGTCCTGCGCTCCGTAGGCCCCGGCCTTGTCGAAGGGCTGACACACCCGGATGTAATAGTCAATTTCGGCATCGGTCAGGTCGGCAAACTGTACCGTGGCTTCATCGGTAAACGATTCCATCCCCGTTGGCGAGAGCAGGCAAACCCCCGTCCGAACGCGGTGCGTTTGTCCGGAGAGCGACCGCAGCATCCGGTGGGCATCGGCAACATCCTGCGGCTTGTTCAGAATCTGCCCGTCGAGAATAACCACTGTATCGGCACAGAGGATCAGCCGGTTGCCCGAATCATGGCTGAACTGTTCGGCCTTCTGACGGGCCAGAAACTCCGCTACGTCATCGGCAGGCATATCATCGGGAAACAGTTCGTCGGTTGGGCGGGTTTCGATGGTAAAGGTGAACCCGGCATCGGTCATGAGTTGCTTTCGGCGGGGCGAGCCCGACGCCAATACTAATGGGTAGCGTAAATGAAGCATTGTGCAAAGGTAAAGTTAGCCAAAAGTAAGGGAGACAGCCCTTTTTTCCTTACTTTAGTAGGCTACCCCCGTTCTATTACGATGGGTTGGGTTCCAAATAACACCACCGATGACTACCACGCAGGAAGCAAAACGCTATATAGAGAACGCCCGGGAACTGTTGCGCGATAAAGCCAACAAGGAAGACGGCATTTATCAGGATACTAAATATGTTAAACTGGCGGGCCATGCGGCTTATGCCGGTATTTTAGTTGCCCTCGACGGATTATTGGGTAAGAAGACTAAGGGCCGAAAAGACCCGGTTCGCCGGCCGGTAGACTGGTACAAGCAACAATTAGCCAAACTGGATCGCCGAATACTCGGGCAGTTTATAGCTGCTTATGATACACTACACCTGTCGATGAGTTATGACGGCAACCCCGATGCCGAAGTCGCCCAAACCGGTTTGAAGCGGGCCGAAACCGTTATCGATTGGGTTGAACAGCGTACGGCTCTTGTCTGATTTTCTCCCGAAGCATCCGTTATGACCATCCGTCGCGCTACCCCCGCCGATGCCGAAACCCTGACTGAACTGGGAGCTACCACGGCCCGCGAAGCCTTCGGTCCGCCCCACAATCCTGCTGACGTCGTTGAGGATTACATTCGCGAGGATTTTACCCCTGATGCACTAATTCAGGAGTTGAATGACCCAATGGCCACTTTTTTGCTGATGGAAGATAATGACGGAACCGCCATCGGCTATGCCAAACTGCGCCGACGAACGCCACCCCGTCAGATCCGTTTGCGTCCGGCCATCGAAATTCAGCGTATATACCTACTCCGGCACACCATCGGGCAGGGGCAGGGGCGTCGGCTGATGGAACATTGCTTGGCCGTAGCCCGCGCCGAACAGTACGCCGTTGCCTATTTGGGGGTGTGGGAGCATAATTTGTCGGCCATCTCGTTTTATACCCGGATGGGGTTTTTGCGCGTTGGCTGGCATTATTTTCAGTTCGGTGCTGACCGGCAACGGGACTTCTGGTTTGAAAAACAGTTATAATGCCGTGAACACGTCAACCCCCCGATCTGCCGGTCTGCCGGTCCCGGTCTGCCGACTGAGTCTGCTGGGGGTATTGTGCCTGTTCAGTTTATCCCTTCGGGCACAACAACCCATCGCACCCACCGACGTTACGGCTACTACCGACTCCCTCTCCACAGCCTATTCCAAAGCTGTCGCCGACAGTGTGCTGGCCGTCCGCGACAGTATGTTCTACTCCAGACTGAAGACCCGGCTCTACAAACACAAGCTGACGCGGCAACTCTACGACGCGCTTTTCCGCGATGTGTACAACAGCCGCATCGCTACGGGCGAGGTCAGTCAGATTGAAGTAAATCCGTTTCAGGCCTACGAGGGAAAAATCATCGGGAAAATCTACGTGCGACGGTTAGACGTTTTTGGGCAGAGCGTGTACGACACCCTCCGGCGGCAGGGTAGCCTGATCGAGCGGATGGGCAACCGGATTCATACCAATACGCAGGAGGGGGTCATTCGCCATTCGTACCTGCTCTTCGACGAGGGCGACGCCATCGACCCCAATGTACTGCGCGACAACGAACGGCTGCTCCGGAATACATCCATATTTCACGACGCCCGGATTTTTGTGGTGCCGAAGCCCAACAGCCGTCAGTTTGTGGATGTGTACGTGATTACGCAGGATGTCTGGTCACTGCTGCCAACGGGCGGGCTGGGATCACTCAATAATTTTCAGGTCGGATTTGAGCAGCGCAACGTACGGGGACTCGGCCACCAGTTTTTTAACCAGCTCAACTACAATGGCACCGATCCCCGGCAGCGGCTCGAATACCAGGCCCGCTATACCATTCCGTACATTGGCAAAACGTTTATTACGGCGCAGGCCGATCTGCTCTACCTGCGGAACCAGAAAAAATTGGGCGTCCGCGTCTTTCGGACGTTTCTGACGCCCGATACCAAGTACGCCGGGGCCATTGAGTTCAGTACCAACCGGATTCGGAACTACATCATCCAGCCCAGCGAACGCGACACGACCCTACCCATTGATCTGACGTATAACTACAGTGACGTCTGGCTGGGCCGGTCGTTCAAACTGTTTTTCGGGAACTCACAGGCGCTGAGTCGGGCACGAATTGTGGTGGCCGGCCGCGTGACGCGCTATACCTACACGCAGCGTCCCACCCTCACGGCCGATACCAATCAACTGTATCAGAATAGCCGGACCACGTTGTTCAGCGTTGGCTTTTCGCAGCGCCGGTACATCCGCGATGTGCTGATTTATGGCTTTGGCCGCACGGAAGACGTACCCTATGGTGACCTGATTTCGCTGGTTGGCGGAGTGGACAATGCCGAACTGGGCGAACGGATGTACACGGGTGTAAACTTCTCACGGGGGCAATACCTGAAAAAATACGGCTATCTCTATACTCTGATCAGTGCCGGTACATTTTACAGGGGCAAACGGGCCGAGCAGGGTGTTTTCTCCTTTACCGGCAATTATTTCAGCCCGCTGATGAGTTGCGGATGGGGAAAACTACGCCACTTTCTCAATGTTCGTTACGCTCAGGGTATTCAACGTTTTAATAATGAGTACGTTACCCTGAATGGGAGCGATGGGCTTGGTATCAGCAACGACGCATTAATCGGCACGAAACGGTTGTTGGTCGGCTACGAAAACGTGCTCTTCTCCGATCTTAGCCTGATTGGTTTCCGGGTCGCGTTCGTCACCTTTGCCAACATCGGGCTGGTCAGCTTTCCGGGTCGCCCCCTGCTGAATGGACCGCTTTATCAGGGATACGGCATCGGCTTCCGGCTGCGGAACGAAAATCTGACCTTTAATAGCTTTCAGATCCGGCTGGCCTATTACCCCAATCTGCCTAATAACCCGCAGGCATTCCGGTTCGCGTTTGAGGGCATTCCGAACGTGCGTTTCCGCGACTTCGATATTTCGGCCCCCGAAATTGTTCCCTACCGGTAGCCCCACCGGTTAATGACTGGTTATTGACAAAACAAACTTTTCGTAAATAATTGTTGTTACATTAAATACAATAACACTATATTTGCCTTGTCGTTTGTTCAGCCAATGACCACGAACATACTTATGTCCATCGAGACTGACATCAAGCAAACATCGTTCCGGTCGCCGTTTCATCGGCTGCTCGTGAACCTGATGTACACCAATAACTGGTTATGCGACGGTCAGATGCGCTTACTCAAACCGTATGGCATCACACTCCAGCAATACAACGTACTGCGCATTTTACGGGGTCAGTCGCCGAATCCGGTCAAAGTAAGCGATATTACCGAGCGCATGCTCGATAAAATGTCGAATGCATCCCGGCTGGTTGATAAATTAGTTGCCAAAGAACTGGTGATGCGCACCGAATGCCCCCGCGACCGGCGGGCCTGCGACGTGGTGATTACGGAAAGTGGTTTGGCCCTGCTCATCCGGATCGACGCCGACCAGCAGGAATGGGAGCGCACTAAAAATCAGACGCTGACCGATGACGAGGCCACGCAGCTTAGCCACCTGCTCGATGAGTTACGCCAATCTTCCCCCGAATAACGTTCACTTTTTTTATACACAACCACTAATTCAATAACCAATGAAAAAGGCAACTCTATTTGCTGCAATGCTCCTGGTGTCGGCTGGCGCCTTCGCTCAATCCTGGACGCTCGACAAGGCGCACTCCAAAATCGCTTTCACCATCACTCACCTGATGATCTCGGAAGTGGATGGTAACTTCCGGAAGTTCGACATCAAAATGACGTCGGTAAAACCGGATTTTTCGGATGCTGATATTGACTTCACAGCGGACGTAAACAGCGTAAGCACGGCGGATGAGAAGCGGGATGCGCACCTGCAAACGGCCGATTTCTTCGATTCGGCCAAGTACCCTACGCTGGCGTTCAAAGGTAAATCGCTCAAGAAAGTGTCGGGTAATACCTACAAACTGATGGGCGACCTGACCATGCACGGCATCACCAAGCCTGTTACACTGGATGCCACGATCAACGGCCCCATTACGCACCCAATGAACAAGAAAACGGTGGCTGGCTTTAAAGTAGCCGGTACGGTGAAGCGTTCTGATTTTTCGCTGAGCAATTACCCGGCTGCCGTACTGAGCGACGAGATCGAGATTCGCGCCAGCGGTGAGTTTGCCAAAAACTAATTCATCCGGTTCTTATCAAATCCCCCGCCATCCGACGATGGCGGGGGATTTTTGTTTGTAAGCGACGGCAGTTAAACCGCTGGCGAATACGCCGGAAAATCATCCAGAAAGGTAAGCGATGTGGTTTCGGGGTCGATGCCGCAGCAGTAGTGCGTGAGGCCGTTGGTAACGAACAGATAAGGGGCTTTATGCACGTGGTTGTAACGGGCAATCTGATCAAAAACTGCCTGCGACAGAGCCACGTGCGGAGCTTTGCACTCGACCACTAAAAAAGGCTGGCCCGACCGGTCGAAAACAACTAAATCGGTGCGTTTCTGCAGGGTATTCAATACCAGGCCACCTTCCGTTTTAATCAGCGACCTGGGATATTGGTAGTGGTTAATGAGCAAATGCACGACATGTTGCCGCACCCATTCTTCGGGCGTAATGCGGACATACTTCCGGCGTAACAAATCGAAAATATACGGTTTTCCGTCGATCTGCTTAAGTTTGTGAGCAAAAGCGGGCAGGTTCAGCGCATCCATACCCCGAAGTTAATGAGTGAATAGGTGAATGAGCGAATGAGTAAATAAAAAAACAGCCAGGACTACCAGCCATTCGCGCATTCACTCACTCATTTATTTACTCATTTAAGAAAAATGAAAACCAAGGACGAAATCGTTGAAAATTGGTTGCCGCGCTATACCGGTACCCCGCTGGAGCAATTTGGCGAATACATTTTACTCACCAACTTCATCAATTACGTCGAGCTATTTGCCCGCATGTTCGATGTGGAGATTTTTGGCCTGGGACGGGCTATGCAGACGGCAACCGCCAACAACATTACCATTATCAATTTCGGCATGGGCAGTGCCATGGCGGCCACGGTCATGGATCTATTGTCGGCGGTGCATCCTAAGGCGGTGCTGTTTCTGGGTAAATGTGGCGGCCTGAAAAAGACACTTGTCGGTGACCTGGTGCTGCCCATTGCGGCCATTCGGGGCGAAGGAACAAGCAATGATTACATGCGCCCCGAAATACCGGCGTTGCCCTCGTTCCGGTTGCAGCGGTCGGTGTCGTCTATGATTAAAAAACACGAGTTAGACTACTGGACCGGAACCGTTTATACCACCAACCGGCGCATCTGGGAACACGACGAATTGTTTAAAGAATACCTCCGCGAAACCCGCGCGATGGCGATTGACATGGAAACGGCCACGATTTTTACGGTTGGCTTTGCCAATTCCATTCCGCACGGTGCTTTACTGCTGGTATCCGACAATCCGATGGTGCCGGAAGGCGTAAAAACGGAGGAAAGCGACAAACGGGTAACGGGCAACTTTGTGGAGAAGCACCTGCAAATCGGCATCGACTCGCTGCTGGAACTGGCCAGTTCCGGCGACTCGGTCAAGCACCTGCGGTTTGAATAGAAAGTAAAGCCTAACGCCCCGCTCAGGTACCTGAGCGGGGCGTTAGGCTTTTGATAGATGGCACAAGGAGTCAGTTGGTTGAACGGTTTTGCCGGATGTTCAAGATAACGTTCAGTATTTCACCCTGTTTAGTCCGTTCAACTTTAATCGAACGAACCTGTACGACTAATTACAGAAATCGCTTATGGCTTTGTAGGCCGGATTGTAACCCAGTTCACCCGCCCTGGACAGATCGAGGCAACCCGCATTTTCGTCGCCGAGGCTGTGGCGGATAATGCCCCGGACGTAATAGGCTTCGGCGTAGCGGGGGTTCAGTTTTACGGCACTGCCCAAGTCCAGCAAGGCTCCTTTCTGATCGCCCTGAGCCGATTTGAGCATTCCCCGCGTAAAATAGGCTTCGGCGTAGGCCGGGCTTAATTCAATGGATTTGTTCAGGTCCAGAATGGCCGCTTTTGCGTCGCCCTGTTTGCTGCGGCTCATTGCCCGGCTGTAATAAGCTTCGGCCCGTT
Organism: Cytophagales bacterium; assembly: GCA_038327655.1. GTDB lineage: Bacteria > Bacteroidota > Bacteroidia > Cytophagales > Spirosomataceae > JBBQLG01. The sequence continues at coordinate 475 of JBBQLG010000139.1, read as the reverse complement.
CCGGCGACAGATCATTGATTTTGTTGCGCTCCGGTACTGCATTGCGTAAGGCATCGAGGTCGGCCCGTGTGATTTTGCCAACGTAAACAACTTTCGTTTCGACGTTGGTATTATTGATCTCGATGGCCGCATTAAAATCCTGCACGGCACCTTTCTGATCACCCAGTTTGCTTTTCACGAATCCCCGGCCGTAGTACGCCTTGTAGCTACTGCCCATGAGGGTAACCGCCCGGTCATAATCAGCGTAGGCTTCTTTAAAGTTGCTCAGCTTGCTCCTGGCGAAGCCCCGGTTGAGGTATGATTCACCATCTTCGGGACTCAGTTCGATGGCTTTATTCAGGTCAGTGATGGCACCGGCAAAGTCGCCCAGTTCAATTTTTGATGCTCCCCGGCCCGCATAGGCCTGTGAACGCTTGGGGCTTAGTTCGATCACTTTGGAGAAATCGACGAGACTGGCCGAAAAGTCTTCTAATTT
>JBBQLG010000138.1:0-15447 GCA_038327655.1 Cytophagales bacterium | reverse complement strand
TTTCGGACCGAAAGCGGAGCGGGGGTGTATGCCCGAATTTCGGGGTTTGTCTCCACCATGAGAAAGAACGGTCGGAACGCGGTCGATGAATTAGCCAGCGTTCTGGGCGGCAGCTTCCAATGGGCTACCTAAATAGTTACCCAAAAACTTAACCTGTTCAAACCATTTCACTTTATAATTCGACGGCATGACGATATTCATCAGCCGCTCTATATAATCGAATAAATTCCGGGAGAATTAGACTGCTACGAGGTGTGAACTGAATAAAGAGAGTCAAATTTATTGAGATAATGGGCTGTACGCGTTTGGCTACAATGGGCCGATTTCTAAACCCGCAGATTTGTTTTGTACTTCCGGGAGAGGAAATACCTGTAGAATAATAATGAACTGTCTCGGCAATTAGTGAAGATAGCAAACGGCCCGCCCAAATCTGATTTGAGCGGGCCGTTTGCCGTTTGTGCCAATCGTTTTCTGCTCTACGGTACGTACGATTCCAGGACTGTAAATGACCCGTCCGGTACGAGCGTAACCGACTTGGCCGAGGCTGGCACCACTGCGCACTGCCCCATTTTGAGCGACGTACTGTGGCCTCCTTCCGTCTGTACCGTTAGGGCACCGGCCACGCAAACCAAGATCACAAACGAGTCTAAGTGCGTGTAGTCGTGCATCACTTCCTGATCGAAATTCAGCACGTTGGTGACGAAATAGTCGCTGGTGACGGCGTTTACGCTTTCGTCCTGCTTGCGGTCGTAGTGCGTTTTGTAGTCGCCGTAGTAGTGGTAATCAATGGCATCGACGGCTAATTCGGTGTGGAGTTCGCGTTTCTGGCCTTTATCGTCGGTCCGGTCGAAGTCGTAAATCCGGTAGGTGGTGTCGGATGTTTGCTGAATTTCGGCCAGCAGCAGCCCTTTCCCGATGAAGTGCACCCGACCGGCGGGCAAAAAGAATACGTCGCCGGGTTTGGCTTCCTCGATGTTGAGGATGTCCATGATCGTATTGTCGGCCACGGCTTTTACGTACTCTTCTTTGGTGACTTCGCGGTTGAAACCGGCGTTGAGCTTCGCGCCTTCGTCGGCCTGCAAAATGTACCACATCTCGGTTTTGCCGTGTCCGCTGTGCCGTTCCTGCGCCAGTTGTTCGTTTGGATGCACCTGAATCGACAGGTCGTCGTTGGCGTCGATGAACTTCACCAGCAGCGGAAACTCGTCGCCAAACTGCGCGTAAACGTGTTCACCAACGAGGTCGCCTTTGTACTGGGCCACCAATTCCTGTAGTGTTTTACCCATTAATGTTCCTTCGGCGACGACCGATACATTGCCCGACACGCCGGATATTTCCCAGGTTTCGCCACAATTGGGCAGGGTACCATCCGGCCCGGACGTAAAATCTTTGCCGAGGATGGTTCTGATCTTCTGGCCACCCCAGATTTTGTCTTTAAAAATAGGATCGAACGTAAGTGGATAAAGCATAATGCGTAGAGGCTTGTGCGTCAGTTTGTCTTTGGCTAACCGTCCGCCAGCGGGTTTTGTTGGTCAAAGTAACAATACATTCGTCAGCCCACAACGGGCCCCAGTCCCCAAAGAGAGCCTGCAGGCTTTGATTTTGGCGGCATAGCAACGGTTCTTTCTGGAGATTGGGAGCCGTTAGCGTTTGATTCCACTCCTGAACTCCGTTATTTTTACACCGAAACCAAACCCCATTCTCAATGAAAAAATCACTTCTTACCCTGGCGCTGACGGCCATTTTTGCGGGCACCGCCATGGCTCAGATCAATACGCCCGCGGCCAGTCCGGCCGCCATGGTGGCCCAAACTGTTGGCCTCACCAAAGTAACCGTCGACTACGCCCGTCCTGCCCTGAAGGGCCGTAAGATGTTCGGCGATCAGGTGCCATACGGTAAAGTATGGCGCACCGGAGCCAACCGCACCACCAAACTGACCTTGTCCGATGACATCATGATGGGTGGAAAACTCGTTCCGGCGGGTAGCTACGGCCTGTTTACCGTACCAGATAAGGGCGAGTGGACCATTGTCATCAACAAAGATGCCGTGGGGCCGGGCGCGTTTGCCTACAAAGTCGAAAACGACGTGCTGCGTTTCACCGTGAAATCCCAAACCGTACCCGCCACTGAATTTTTCACCATCGAGTTCAGTGATTTCACCCCTACGACGGCCAATCTGGTGCTGCGCTGGGAAACGACGCAGGTGAAAATTCCGCTGATGAACGACCCTGACGAGCGGATTATGGCGCAGATTGAGGAGCAGACGGCCGCTGCCGAGGTAAAGCCCGGCGTTTATTTTGCCGCTGCCGACTATTATTACCAGACCAACCGCGACCTGAAACAGGCCCTGGAATGGGCGAACAAAGTGGTGGCCGACGATCAGAAATACTGGACGTATTACCTGCGGGCCAAAATCGAGCAGAAGTTAGGTACTTGCCCTGCGGCCAAAACCGACGCCATGCTGTCGTTGGACATGGCCAAAAAAGCCGGTGACGACGCCTACGTCAAAAACAACGAGCGGCTGCTGGCGGAGTGTAAGTAGTTTGTGGTTCGTGGTTTGTAGTTATCTCTGGTCGGCAACTACAAACCACGAACTACAAACTACAAACCCCTCCCCAAAGAACATTCACCCCGGCTGGCCGGTTAAATTCCTGATAGACTAATTGCATTCGAGACACTATGGCGATCAATCTCCTTACGTATTTAAAAGATCAGTTTTCAAGTACCGTTGTTGCCCAGATAAGTACACAACTCCACGAAACCCCGGCCCATACGCTCAAAGCCCTGACCGGTGTTTTGCCGGTGGTGCTGGGCGGGTTGGCGCACCATGTGGTAGGTGGGGGCGGAGCTAATGCCATTGTGACGTTTTTACGCCAGGCGAATTACGATAAAACGCCGATTGACATAGCACAGGTGACCGATACACCCCGCGAAATGCAGGAAGCCGTTGCCAGTGGAAACCAGTTTGTGAGTCAGTTTATGGGGTCGCATTCGGGCGAACTTACGGGCGAGATTGCCCGTTTCGGCGGCATCAAAAACGAATCAGCGCAGGTGCTGATCGGGCTGGTCGCGTCGGAACTGTTGGGGGCGTTCGGGCGGCAGGCGCTGGAGAATGGCCTGACGGGCGATAACCTGAAATCACTGCTGGCGGGTCAGGTTGATAATTTTCGCAGTGCCCTGCCCGCGGGTTTACACCAGGCAGCCGACGTGCTGGGCCTGTCGACGCTGAAAACACCGGCCAACAAGGAGAATGTACAATCGGTTGATAACTACAGTGGCTCGGCGCTGAATCCGAACATTCCGAAGAGTCCGCAGATCGACCGGGTCCGCGAAAATACCCGCTGGCTGAGCATTGCCGCTATTTCGATGGGTATTTTAGTGATGGGGCTGCTGGTCGAAAAGTGCCGCGAACCCCAGAACAGTACGGATGGCGTGTTGACCGATACGACCAGCCGCGTTGAGTCTGACGCGCAGGAAGATACCTCAGCAGCCACCCGCGCCAACATCAATAAGTCATTCGGCTCCAACGCTGACTCAACCAAAGGTGCCCTCGGCATGCCGGTGACGCCGGATTCCGCAAAGGTGAAACAGCCGTAGGCAGGCTTTGTTCGTCAACAGCAGTGGCTTCCCGCCCCTGATGGGGCTTACGGAGTTAGATACCGGTATCCAACTCCGTAAGCCCCATCAGAGGTTATTCGGGAGAACGTTTACGTGATTGGTTTACTGGAATGCGGTTGGCTTCAGCCACCACCAGATGGCAGCTACGGCCACTGATGTGTTTGACGAAGTCGAAACCGTTGCTTGGGCGGACCCTGTAAGAGAGTGTGCTGACCCGTTGCGGCCCGGTATTTTTGCCTAACCTGGCATTGGGCATCGGATAGCTCCCAAAAGTGAGTTCGCATCGGCTTGTCGTTTGGCCCCTTCCGGCGATGCAGTGATGCGCGTTTCTCCGGCATAAAAACCCTAAAGAAGGGTAGGGGTTGGCTTCATCCCGAACAGAAACCGTGTAACTCGGAACGGGCGAATCAGAAACCAGTAAATCGTAACGCACGTCAGCCCCGATAGCAGACTAATCGCCAGAAACCCATCGTAAATACCAAGCCCGGTCTTAAGCAGGTAGTAGCCAATGGTGACGATGACGGTCTGGTGGAGAATATAAAATGGGTAAACGGCTTCGTTCAGGTACGGTAAAATTCGGCGTCCCCTCCAGGATGGATTCACGTTCAGATACCGGAAACTATACCCGACCGACGCCAGCACGGAAAACCACGTCAGGCAGTCGGTGTCGATCAAATAAGTGATCTCCCACGCCAGATTATCCGGCCCGTCGGTATCGTAAACCGCCCGGATTGCATAAAGCAGTACTGTGCAAACCAACGTCCCCCACAGCAACATACGCCGTTGATCGGTGAGGATTTGCCAAAACGCCGGGCGACTTACGAGCACATAGCCAAACCAGAACAACAGCAGATTCTTAACGAAATAGGCCCAGTCATTAACCAGTGCGTGGGTTTCGTCGGGGAAGTACGGTTTCAGAGTGATCTGGCTGATAAAAATAATGATTGAACCGAGCCACATCACGCCACCCGGCCGGGAAATCAATCGCTCTGCCCAGTCCGTAAATCGTTGTCCACCTGCCGATTTCAGCCAGCGAAATACCGGAATGCTGAGCAGCGAATACACGAATAAGTAGGCCACAAACCACAGGTGATGCCAGCTAAACGCCCCGCCTTTGCCGCCATCGTGATACGGTTGAAAACCAAACACGTTCGGGTAGAAGTCGGCGTAACTACCCGAGAAGCGACCAATCGACAGCCACTCGAAATAAATCTGGGGCGGCACAATCACGAACATTCCGAATACCAGCGGCACAAATAATCGCTTCACCCGCTCCCCGGCGTAGCTGCCGTACGTTCGTTTTTTGAGGGCGAAAAACGTCCCCGCCCCGGAGATGAAAAACAGCAGTGGCATCCGCCAGCGATGGAACCACCGCATCACTTCTTCAAACGCCGGGCTGGTTTGCGGGCTTTTAATGTGCCAGCCCCAACTGACGTAAATCATGCCGGTATGGTAAAACAGCAGCGTAATAATCGCGATGACCCGCAGCCAGTCGAGGTCATAGCGACGCAGGGTTTGCGGATGGGTGGTAATGACCGGCGGGTGTGCGGGTTGCAGCATAAAACAGGCGGTTTGGTTTGATGCCCCAAAAGTGCCCACAAGGCCGGCAAACGCCCTATCTGCCGATAACGATGAAGTGCGCGCCTATCGGGATGCAGGCAATTGCCTGAATTGCGCCGGGGTTTGGCCCGTGATGCGCTTGAATGCCGTATGAAACGCCGATGGGGAATTATACCCGACCCGCTCGGCGATTTCATCAATTTTTAGATTGGTCGTAGCCGGGGCTTGCAGCAGTTGCTGTGCTTCGCGGATGCGATAGGTCGCCAGCAAATCAAAGAAACTCTGGTCCAGCCGGTCGTTGAGTAGTTGCGACAGGTGGTGGGGCGTGGTATTGAGCAAGCCAGCTAACCTGGGCAGTGACAGGTCCGGTTGCAGATACGGCTTTTCGGTGGTCATTACCCGCGTTAGCTTTTGCAGCACAGCCTCCTCCACTTCCTCCGACAACGACGATTTTTCGTATTTCTTTCGCGGCTCCGGCAAGCCATCCGACACAATTGGTTGCAGCACCGGCTCGTCGGCAAAAAAACGGGATCCGCTCATCACCAGCAGACTGGTGGCATAAATCATCAGCGTCAGGTAACAGGCCAGCAGGTAATCGCCGAGGTCTTCGTGGAATTGTAGTTTAACTACGACAATCAGGAGGGGCAGCAGGATGAATAAAAACGTCAGGTTGCGCAGTTGGGCCAGCCGGACTGGCGACGATTGCCAAAGATTCTGCCCGATTTGCCGGTAAGCGCGACGGATAATGAACAGGGATGCAACGCTATAAATCAGGCAACTCAGCAGGGTAAGTTCATCAATGTAGTCGCGCAGACCGAACAAAAAATCTTCCGGTAAATACAGCTCCGGCTCCGGAATTTGCGGCAGTTCAGGATGCCAGACTCCGAGGTGATTGTTATACTTGAATGCGACGGGCTGATACAACCACGACACGGCATTTAGCGTCCAAAGGCCAAACGGCAGCAAATGCCAACCCCAACGCGCCGGTAACCGGTTATAAATGCGCGAAAAAACGAACAGAAAAAACAACGGCCCCATGACGAAATTGAATGGTTCCGAAAAATCGACCAGCGTCAGCACCTGAAACTGGTAGTTGCTGTAACATAGAAAAATCTCTCCGATGATGGCGGATAACCCCAGCATCATGCAGCCCAGACAGCGGTTGGCCACGCGCTGCCGACGTGTCCCACTCAGGAAGAAAATGCCCAGAAACAGGCCCTGCCCCACACCGAGCAGGATGATGAGCGCGAACAAATCGAGATGAGGAGGCAGGATTTTCATAGCGGCTGTTGGACCAAACGAAAGTACAAAAAAGCCCGGCATTGTTCCTGCGAACAGTGTTGGGCTTTATGTTTACCGGAAGGAATTATGTGAGCATTTTTGTCCACTTTCGCTCCAGGCCGTTCAATTTGAATCGCGACTCCTTACCGAATCTCCATCTCGAAGGGTATCCGGGCCTGTACGCCGTTCAGGGTTTTGAGCTTTTTCAGGTACGTCATATACGGAGCCAGTTCGCCCAATTGGGCCTGTATCCGGCTTTCTTCGTTCCCGCTCATCCGGCTGGTCAGCTTCTCGAGGAAGTCTTTCTGCCGGGGCAGGTACCGCACTTTGTAATCACCGTCTTTCAGTTTAGCCGACTGACCCGCCAGTTTAATGGCATCGTCCAGACCCCCCAACTGATCCACCAGGCCCAGGGCTTTACCCTGCGTACCGGTCCAGACGCGGCCCCCGGCAATATGCCGCACACTATCCACGGGCAGTTTACGACCGGCGGCTACTTTGCTGGTGAATACGGCATAAATCCGCTCGGTACTGCGTTGCAACGTCTGTTTCTGGAACGGACTCATCTCGTGCGTTACCGCCGGAAAATCGGCATTTGTGTTCGTACCAACGCGGTCGTAGGTAACGCCGAGTTTGTCTTTAAAGAACGTTTCGGTATTGAACAGCAGCGAAAACACGCCGATGGAGCCGGTAATGGTGTTGGGCTGCGCGACGATTTTGGTGCAGTTCATGGCCATGTAGTACCCGCCCGAAGCCGCATAATCCGAGAACGACGCAATCACGGGTTTTATTTTTTTGGTCAGTTCCACTTCGCGCCACATCACGTCCGAAGCCATTGCGCTACCCCCGCCGGAGTTGATGCGCAGTACTACAGCTTTCACTTTGTCGTCTAACCGGGCTTTCCGCAGTTCACCGGAAATGCGGTCGGAACCAATGGAGTTGTCGTCGCCCTGTCCGCCCCCGATGTCGCCCGATGCGATTACCACGGCGATGCGGTTGGCGCTGCTTTTGTCGTCCGAATCGTTGTCTTCTTTCTCGGCGTTCTTGTACTTGTCGAGCGAAATATAGTCGATCTTTTTCCGCTCCGTGATGCCGAGTACTTTCCGCAGGTCGGCTTCGATTTCGTCGGTGTAACCAACGTCCGTTACGAGCTTGTATTTGAGCGCGTCGTTCGGCGTTTGGATGGTCAGGTTATCGGCATAGCGTTTCAGCGAATCGACCCGCAGGCCCCGGCTTTGCGCCACGTTTACGAGCATGTGGTTGTTGATCGAGTTCAGGAACGACGATACCTGCAACCGGTTCGGATCGCTCATGTTTTCGCGAATGAACGGCTCGACCGCACTTTTGAACTCACCCACACGGAAGATTTCGGGCTTGATGCCTAATTTATCCAGCGTGCCTTTATAAAATGAAAGTTCGGCGTTCAGGCCGTTCCATTCCAGGCCACCAGCCGGGTTGAGGTAGATTTTATCGGCCACCGACGCCAGATAATAGCCTTTCTCGGTCATTACTTCGCCGTAGGCATAAACGAATTTCTTCGATTTTTTGAAGTCGATAATGGCGTTGCGAACCTCTTCGAGCGAGGCCCATCCCGCCTGTGGGTATTCCGTTTGCAGGTAAATACCCTTGATGTTATCGTCGGTGGCAGCATCTTTAAGGGCCTTTTTTACGTCGATCAGGCCAATAACGTCACCATCGGAGTTGAACGGGCCACCAAAGCCACTGAACGGATTATCGACACCCCGTTCCTGAATGGGACTGTCGAGGTTCAGTTTCAGCACAGAGTTGGCTTTAACCGATACCTGACTTTTAGCCCCGGACGAAATGGCCGCGCCAATGCCACCCAGAATAAAAAAAGCAATGAATGTAAACAGCAATAAGCCGACGATGGTAGCCAGCACGTATTTAAGAAACTGTCGCATGAAAGAGCATTAATAGGCCGTGATTATGTGTACTGACAACAAAAATAACCCGACAGTTTCCCGCCGGGTTATAAAAGTGTTGAAAGCCAGCTATGGCGGATAAGTGGTACTATTTTGTCAGAAAAACGACGTGTTCTGATAGTCGTCCATCGCAGCCTGAATCACTTCATGCGCTTCGTCGCGGCCATACACCCCGGCCAGTTCCATCACGGTGGGTTCGCCGGGTAGGTTCTTGTAGGTCAGGAAGTAATGCTGCAGGCGGTTTACCACGCTCTGCGGCAGTTCGCTGATGTCGGTATAAGCTTCGTACATGCCGTCGCCCTTGAGTACGGCGATGATTTTGTCGTCAGCTTCGCCTTTGTCGATGAGCCGGAACCCGCCAATGGGAGTAGCCTGCAAAATAATGTCGCCGTGCGTGATGGCGTGTTCGCTCAGTACACAGATGTCGAGCGGGTCACCGTCGCCCTCCTCAATAAACCGGCCCGATTTTTCAGTGGCTAATTTAGCGGTGCCATCGCCACAGTACGTTTGGGGGATAAAGCCGTACAGGGCGGGGATGATGTTGGAGTATTTCTGCGGCCGGTCGATCTTCAGATAACCGGTTTCTTTGTCGACTTCATATTTAACGGTATCCGTCGGTACGATTTCGATGAAGGCCGTCACCTGAGCCGGGGCTTTTTCGCCGGCCGAAATGCCATGCCAGGGGTGCGCTTTGGAGGGGGTTTTTACCATTTTGTCTGCCTGCGTCGTGTCAAATTTTGCTTCCATAACAAGGTACTATGAATAAGTTGTAAAATATTGAGAAGTTGATCAGCCTAAAACGACATCAGCCTTCACGGGGGAAGGCTGATACCAGTATAACCCAATATACGTTGGACTGTTTACCCCTGCGTTGTCACCCGATTGCCGAAACCAATCTGTTCGGCAATGAGGGCATCACCGGTTTTTTGACTCGACTGCCGTACCAGCATCTCGCCCAAAAAGCCGGCCAAAAACAACTGAACGCCCAAAATTATGGCGACCAGGGCGAAATAAAACAGCGGATTGTCGGTCGCGTTGCGGTAACGTGCGCCCTGCGCAATGCTGATGAGCTTATCGGCAATAACCCAGATCGCCATAATCGTGCCGACGAAAAATGACAGCGTACCGAACGTACCGAAAAAGTGCATCGGCCGCTTGCTGAACTTGTTCACAAAGGCAATCACCAGAATATCCAGAAACCCGTTGATGAACCGGTCCAGCCCAAACTTGGTGGTGCCGTACTTGCGGGAGCGGTGCTGCACAACCTTCTCGCCGATGCGGGTAAAGCCATTCCATTTGGCCACCATCGGCAGGTTGCGGTGCATTTCGCCGTAGAGTTGCATGGCTTTCACCACCGGCAGCCGGTACGCTTTCAGCCCGCAGTTGAAGTCGTGCAGTTGAATGCCCGATACCGCCCGCGACACAGCATTAAAGAGTTTGGTGGGCAGTGTTTTTGTGATCGGGTCGTAGCGTTTCTGCTTCCATCCCGACACGAGGTCATATTTATCCTCGGTAATCATCCGGTAGAGTTCCGGTATTTCGTCGGGACTGTCCTGCAAATCGGCATCCATCGTAATCACTACGCCCCCCCGGCTGGCCTGAAAACCGGCCTGCAACGCGGATGTTTTGCCGTAGTTCCGGTTGAACCGGATGCCGCGTACGTTGGCATTGATGGTAGCCAGATGCTCGATCACCGACCAGGACTTGTCAGTGGAGCCGTCATCTACAAACAGAATTTCGTAGGTATAGCCCTGCTGCGTCATCACGCGGACGATCCAGTCGTGCAGTTCGGGCAGCGACTCGTCTTCGTTCAGCAACGGAATCAGGACGGTGAGTTGGAGGGTATCAGTCATTTTTTCAACTCCTTGGGAGCTAATTCATAAACGCGAAGAAGGCTCTGTTTTGCGCAAAGGTCGTGGATAATTCAGAAGATCAGGTAAAACGGCTGGAGCAGACTACGGAAATCATCGGTGTATGTTCGGCCATCCGGCTCGTAGATATCCAGCGTCTCGGTTACCGGTTCAGCATCTACGAAGCGATAGCCTGTGATGACCCGAAACACTGGCTTACCGGCGTGGTGCCGTAGCTGCAACCGCCGAACCGGTTGTAGACCGACAGATTCAGCCAACAGGTCCAACTGCCCGGCTTCGTTGGGAGGCAACAACACCCACCACTGCCCGTCTTTTCTGAGCAACCGTACCACGGCCGCTACCAGTTCCGCAAAGGGCAGGTCGCCGGTATGCAACGCCCGGTTCACGGCCGCATTGGGCGATGGCAGGTGATTGGTGTAAAACGGCGGATTGGTCAGAATACGGTCGTACAATAACCCCGGCTGATAAGTCTGAATACGACTTTGCACCACCCGCACTCTATCCGCAAACGGACTGCCAACCGCGTTTTCGGCCGCTTGCGTGGTAGCCGCTTTATCAATCTCCACCGCGTCGATGCGGGCGGTTGGGTTGCGTTGGGCAGCCATCAGGGCTAGCAAACCCGTACCAGTGCCGATGTCTAACAGCCGGTCGCCCTGCACATCGGCATAAACACCGAGCACACAGGCATCCGTACAGACTTTCATGGCCGTGCGCTCCTGCTGAATGGTGAATTGTTTGAATTGGAACACAGACCGATAATTATAAAGAATTTGAAAAATCGGTCGGACTTTTATATTACTCTTTGTAAGCTGTTAATCAGGATCATTGGCCGGTGGCTGTAAAGGCCTGTTGTTCCAGTAAATTCGCTGAACACTAAGTATCAGCCATAACGACCCTCCTTATTAGCGCATAATTTCGATTCTGGTATTGGTCAAACGGCCCTGCTCGGTGTCATTGGCGACGAGCGGTTTTTGATCACCGAATCCTTTCGCGTCTATGGCGTCACTTTTTATGCCTAAGCGCATCAATTCCTGTTTTATTGCATTTGCCCGTTTTTCGGTGAGTGATAAACAATACGCCGGGTTCCCAACCGGAGCGTTATAGCAACCCAAAGCTACTTTCCAGTCGGGATGAGATTGAAAGATACCGAGCATACTCAGAATTTCGTCTTTCGACTCCGGCAGTAAAGTTGCGTCATCTGGTTCGAACGAGAGCTGGATGGTTGCTTTCCTGGTTCTTTCCAGGTCGGTCAGAAGCTGATTGCGCCGGGTTGTATTTAGCGAAATAAGCGGTATCTGTTTCTCCGTAACCAATAGGGTGTAAAATTTTGAATCGAGACTGTACGGTTGCAACTGAACCCAGACTTCTTTTTCGGCTGTTTTGATTACGTATTCCACTACCCCATAATAGGCACTTGGGGTCAATTGCCCTTTACTACCCAATTCGACAACATCGCTGCCTGTATACGCCTTCAGTTTGTCATCAGGCAGCTTACCGGTATAAATTTTTACTCCCCCCAGAATGGCAATCACCTTATCGAACTCCTGAATACAGCCGAAGGTGGATACTGCTTTTTCGTTGCTGTTGCGAATGGTCAGGTTCTGCCTGGATGTTTTACCATCTACAGCGAAATATTTTTTGCCGTCAAAAAAGTAGGCTCTGTTTTGATCGTAGGTAACCGAGTCGTTTGCGTAGAAATTATGCAGCGTCTTAAAATAAGGAAAAGTCCCCAACTCCGCTTTTGAAATAGGTATGGTTAAACTGTCAGTTCTGATCGTTTGATTGGATTTAGCCGCAACAGCTTTCGGCTGTTGAGCTGACCCGGTAAAAATCACCAGACAATGAATTGAGAACGACAAAAGCCAGATTTTTTTCATACACCACCGCGTTGAGGTGAAGACAAATGCGGAACAAGTATTCATGTGGGAGCGATAAGCGGTTAGATTTTACTAAAACTTCTGAAGGTTAGGCGCATTCGCCGGATTGTACTGGCTTCGAACTTAATTTCTTAAACCACAATTTAGCCTACTTCCGCCCGAAATCAGCGGGGTTTTCGCCCCAATAGGTGGTTTCCCATTTCAGGATCGGGTTGGCAAAGCGGTGGGTGGTGAGCCAGGTTTCGGCACGGTCGAGAAGCTCGAAGAGTTCGGTGTTGCGGGCGGTTTCGGCTAATTTGGTGTTGGCTTTCTTCTTCTTCACCCAGCTAATGGCCGTCCGCGAATCGGAATAGACCGGGATGTTGCTGTCTTTCTGGTGTAGCAGGGCCAGCGCATGAACAATGGCCAGAAATTCACCGATGTTGTTGGTGCCGTCGGCGTAGGGGCCTTTCAGGAACAGTTTCTGTTTGCTGGCTAAGTAAATGCCCTGATACTCCATGTCGCCGGTGGCGGTGTTCCAGGCGGCATCGACCACTAAGCTGTCCTGAATCGGCTCGCCCACTAAACCCGATAGTTTGCCCTGTGGCACCGGTTTCGGGGACTGACCGATGTATTTGTGCGGCTTCTCCTGATACGCTTTCAGGGCCAGTGGTTTGCTCTCGAACGACTTGAACAACGGCCCCGCAAAGCCATCGGTTTGTGCTTTGGCCTCGTCCCACGAATCGTAGACGCCCGGTGTGTGGCCTTTCCAGACGACGTAATATTTCGGCTTTTTGGCCATGGCTGCGTACAACTTGGTGGAAGCACAAAGGTACGAAACGGGCGTTACCGCACCATTGGCAGCACCACCCGGAACGTAGCCCCCTGCCCCGGTTCACTGTGGGCCGTAATCAGGCCACCGTGGTTTTCGGCTACTTTCTGGCAGATGGCCAGGCCAATGCCCGTACCGGCGTAGGCATCCCGGCTGTGGAGCCGCTGAAACAACTGAAAAATCCGGTCTGTATACTGCACATCGAAGCCAATGCCATTATCGGCGACTTCGACCACGATGAACGGACCTTTAACGCCTTTGGGTTTTTCGTCGGGTGTGGCCCGGCGCGACGTTACCCGAACGTCGGGTTTCACGATTACGCCGTTCAGGGTTGGCTTCTGAAACTTCAGGGCGTTGGACAGCAGGTTCTGGAGCAACTGACGCAGTTGCCCGGCATTGCCCAGCACAACAGGTAACGTACCCACTGTAATGGTGGCGTCGCGCTCCTGAATGGCCGTTTCCAGGTCGTTCAGCACTTCGGTGGCAAGCTGATTCAGGGATACTTCTTTGATATCGTCGGGGAAAGTAGTCAGGCGGGAATAGGCCAGCAGGTCTTTCACCAGCGACTGCATCCGGTTGGCCGCCAGGTGCACCCGGCGCATCAGGTCAATGCCTTCGGGGGGCAGTTGAGCGGTGTAACGCGAAGTTACCAGGTCGCTCAGGGATTGAATCTTGCGCAGCGGTTCCTGCAAATCGTGGCTGGCGACGTAGGCAAACTGTTCCAGGTCACGGTTCGAGTTTTCGAGCTGCTGCTGATACAGCCGGTTCTGCGTTACATCGGCAAAGGTCACCACCACGCCCTCGGTCCCCTGCCGGACCGCCGACACCTCAAACCAGGCTTCCAGGTTACCGTCGTTGTAGTATTGACTCAGGCGTTGCGGTTCACCGGTGTCGATGGCGCGGGCATAGGCCGCCAGGAAGCCGGATTCGACGTTACCCGGAAAAATGTCCAGCAGCCGCTGCCCGATCAATCGGTCGGCGGAGTGTTGGGTGATGCCCTCTGCCGCCTGATTGACGGTGTCGATGCGCAAATCGACGATCTGCCCGGCGTTATCGCGGATGGCCGTGAACGACATGATGCCGTTCAGCGAAGCATCTAGTGTGGCCCGCAGCCGTTCAGCCTGTTGGGTCAGCACCTGTTCAGTGTGCCGGGCGTCGGTAATGTCGTGGACGATCGTCATTAACCCGTCGCCAACCTGCGTAGCCGTGATGGAAAGCCAGTGGCCGGTAATTTCGTACCGGTACTCCGTAGCGAAGGATGTGCCTGTTTCGGCAACCCGCACAAAATCGGCGAACAGCGTTTGGCCGGGTGGATAAAGGGTCAACAAAAATTGGCCCCGGTACATCTGCTCCGGGCCAAGACCGGACATCTGACGCCCTTTTTCATTGAATTCGATGATCTCAAAATCAACAGCCCGTCCGTCGGCATTGCGCAGGGTTCGATAGATGATAATGCCATCGTGTGAATTATGTAAAACCTGTTCGAGTAGTGCTGATAAGTCTCTGGTGGTGAGCATGAAAAGAGGTAATTGTCAAGGTCGGTTTCGGTGTTTGTTGGCACACCCGTCCGTACCGGATTAAACGGTAAGTGATCTGCCAAAGGTAAATTTTTACGGGAAACTTCGGCCACACCTATCGCCATTCAGGCTATAAAAACGAGTCAGCTACCCGCACACCGTTCGTTAGCACCGATGCGCGGACTTTACGTTATCGCATTCGCCGACGCCGACCGCTTTGCCTTCGGCCAGAGCGTGTATAGGGCCAATCCCGCCAATAGTCCCCACCCCAATAACCGGGCCACTGTGTACGACGTGGGCGCGGGCATGTCGATTACCCCCGTTTCGTCGGTGATGGCAGGTTGCTTTACGTAACGGCCATCGGACGGGATGGACTGTTCGGCGAAGTGCTCGTTGAGGTGATGCAGTTTAACCTGTAAATCATACCCCCGCACCGACACGCCGTGCCCCGTACCGACCGCCAGTGGATTCAGGGCCGACAGGGTTTCGACCGATTCGCGGGCGGCTTCCCAGTCGCAGGTAAAATAGGCGGGCGGTCCATGGAATTCTTCCTTCTGCGTCGCCACGGCATAAGCCGAGTTCTGATTGGTGGTTACGAAAGCGTCACCGGCAATAAGCGTACGGTCGTCTTCGCGAAACAGGGAGATATGGCCCGGTGCGTGACCCGGTGTGTGAATGACCCGCCAGCCCGGCAGTTGGGGAATAAGGCCGTCGTCCGGAATGGTCCGTATAGGATCGCTGATGTCGATGGGGCCGATGGGAAACAGCCACGACATCAACGACATCGCGCCCCCGCCAATGGCCGGGTCCGGGGGCGGGTAACTCGATTGACCCGTCAGGTACGGCAGTTCCAGCGGGTGGGCGTACACGGGAACGGCCCATTGGTCCAGCAACGCCCTGAGCGCACCGGTATGATCGAAATGGCCGTGCGTGAGCACAATGGCATCGGGTTTAGTACCACGCCCGAAC